>NZ_JANQVQ010000103.1 GCF_030730205.1 Paraglaciecola sp. | reverse complement strand
TTCTTTTTCCACTTTTTGCACCTTTAACTCATCATGAGCAATCGGCACTTTGCCTTCTCTAGGTAACACTGAAAAAAGTAAATCGCTGGACATAATTTATCGCTCACTTTTTAATCGGCTATTCACTATATCGTCTCCTTGATATAGGTCTTTAAAAAAACACCTTACTCGTTTGACCCTATTTAGTCGATTTTGTTTTAAGTAAGAGGCAAAAACCTTCATTTAAGCTTGATTTAGGCTTGCATTAATAAAGCCAATTGAATAATGTATGCGCCAAGATTGAGGGCACAACATTATATTATGATTCATGATGTTGTAACGCACCTAAGCACAGGAAAAAAATTTTGAAAAATTCATTGCAAGGCGTCCATCACCACCATAAAGCTTAACCTTTCAGGTCTAGGCTGGAAGGTTTAATTACCCTTCCAGTGGCGCAGAATTTTTTCTCAACCCCCGGAAGGCAACTTTCGGGGGTTTTTCATTTAAAGGCCCCTCGCAATGAATATCAGGCAATGTTGCCAATAACAGTTTGAATTTAGAAAATTAAACGGGATAAAACATGAGTGATAACAACAGACTTCGTATCGCAGTGCAAAAATCAGGTCGCCTTAGTGACGACAGCATTGCGTTGTTAAAAGCCATTGGCATCAAACTACAAATACGCGATCGTTTGTTGATTGCTCATTCTACTAACCAACCCATCGACCTCTTGTTGGTGCGCGATGATGATATCCCCGGTTTAGTGATGGACGGTGTCGTTGACCTTGGTTTTATCGGTGAAAACGAATTAGAAGAAAAAATGCTTGAGCGCCAAGCTGCAGGCAAACGCCATGACTATAAAGAATTACGTCGTTTAGATTATGGTGGTTGTCGTTTGTCTATTGCGGTACCTAATGAGTTTGATTACCAAGGTGTGCAGTCTTTAACAGGCAAAAAAGTCGCTACCACCTACCCGTTTTTATTAGAGCGTTTTTTCAAAGAAAATAACGTTGATGCACAAGCGGTTATGTTAACAGGCTCAGTTGAAGTTGCACCTCGTGCAGGTGTTGCCGAAGCAATTTGTGACTTGGTTTCAACTGGTGCCACCTTAGAGGCGAATGGTTTACACGAAGAAGACGTGATTTTCCGCTCAAAAGCAATTTTCATTCAACGCTCTGGTGAATTACCCGAAGCCAAACAAGCTCTGATTAACAAACTATTGCCACGTATTGACGGGGTAATTCAAGCTAAAGAAAGTAAATACATTATGTTACACGCGCCTAAGGCGTATTTAGAGCAGGTTAAAACCTTACTACCAGGCTCTGAAAACCCAACGGTTCTCCCCTTAGCAGGCAACGATAATACTGTGGCCATCCATGTCGTTAGCCCTGAAAACTTATTTTGGGAAACCATGGAAAAGCTAAAAGCATTGGGTTGTAGCTCAATACTTGTTATGCCTATTGAAAAGATGATGAACTAGGAGCAGGCAACAGTCATGCAAAAGTGGTCAGCGCTAAATACTGAGCAACAGCTCGCTTTACTGAGTCGTCCGGCGATGGCCGACAATGCCAAGTTAAGCCAAATTGTTGCTGATATTATTCAACAAGTTAAAGAGCAAGGTGACCAAGCGTTATTTGCTCTTACGGAACGTTTTGACGGTGCGAAGCTCAGTCAGTTACCTATTGCTGACTCTGCCATGCAAGATCTTGAAGCCCAACTTTCGCCCAAAGTAAAACGCGCGATTGAACAAGCCTATGCCAATATCAAACGCTTTCATCAGGCACAATACCCCACTGATGTGAAAGTAGAAACTTCACCTGGGGTATTATGCGAGTTAAAACACGCTCCACTTAGCTCTGTTGGCTTGTATATTCCAGGGGGCAGTGCGCCCTTACCTTCTACCGTTTTAATGTTAGGCGTAACAGCCCAAGTTGCAGGCTGTGAACGCAAGGTTTTATGTACGCCACCCAATAAGCAGGGTGAAATTGCCCTCGAAATTCGCTATGCCGCTCAGTTGTGTGGCATTGATGAAATTTATTTAGTGGGCGGTGCACAAGCAATTGCCGCGCTTGCCTTAGGCACAGAATCCATTGCTAAAGTTGATAAAATTTTTGGCCCTGGTAATAGTTTTGTGACAGAAGCCAAACAACAAGTGAGCCGTATTCCAGCAGGTCCAGCGATTGATATGCCCGCAGGCCCTTCAGAAGTGCTGGTCATTGCAGATGCCAAAGCCAACCCTGTATTTGTCGCCGCTGATTTATTATCGCAAGCCGAGCACGGCGCTGACTCACAAGCGGTGCTGGTTTCAGACAGCGCAGTCTTAATTGAAGCTGTAAAAGCACAAGTTGCAGAACAACTCACTACATTGAGTCGTCAAACCATAGCGACGCAAGCCGTTGAGCACAGTCGTTATATATTGACCGACTCCATTGAAGAAGCATATGAAGTCAGTAATGCCTACGCACCAGAACACCTAATTGTTCAGGTCGAGCAAGCCCGTGAAGCCTTAGCAAGCTTAAAAAATGCCGGGTCTATTTTTGTTGGTCAATGGTCACCTGAATCAGCCGGTGATTATGCCAGTGGTACTAATCATGTATTGCCCACCTATGGCTATGCACGCAATTACTCTAGCTTGGGTTTAGCAGACTTTATGCGCCGATATACGGTGCAAGAACTCAGTTACCAAGGCTTACGCTACATTGGTAATGCGATTATGGATTTGGCTGACGCTGAAGGCTTAGATGCTCACAGACAAGCGGTTGCACTGCGCTTAAATATTGGAGAAAAACGATGAGCCAAAGTAATAACAAGGCCATGGTTGAAGGCTTAGTTGACAGACTTGTCTGCGAAAATTTAAAAGCCTTAGTGCCGTATGAATCAGCGAGACGCTTATTTGCAGCCAGCGACAATAGCCAAGATGCTCAAGTGCCCGTATGGTTAAATGCCAACGAGTCGCCTTTTGCCAATGGCTATGAACTGGATTGCGATCGATTGAATCGCTACCCCGATTGCCAGCCAAGCTCGGTGATTAAGTCTTATGCTGCCTATGCCGGCGTGAACAATAAGCAGCTTTTGGTAAGCCGCGGCGCAGACGAAGGCATTGAATTACTCATTCGCGCTTTTTGTACGCCAGGCCAAGACCGTATTTTAATTTGCCCGCCTACTTATGGCATGTATGCGATTAGCGCAGAAACCTGCAATGTAGGTGTTGAAATAGCCCCCCTTAATAGCGACTTTTCCTTGGATATCGAAGCCATAAAAGGTTTTAAAGATGCTGTCAATATAGTGTTTATTTGCTCGCCTAATAATCCTACAGGCACCCGTGTTGCCGCCGAGCAAATCGAGCAAGTACTTGAACATTTTTCTGACTCTGCCCTAGTGGTAGTGGATGAGGCTTATATTGAGTTTGACTTACAAAGTACCTTTGCACCGCGCTTAACAGACTACCCAAACTTGGTTATTTTACGAACCTTGTCTAAGGCCTTTGCACTGGCAGGTATTCGCTGTGGGTTTACCTTAGCAAACGAAGCCATTATTCATACTTTACTTAAAGTCATTGCGCCTTACCCGATGCCAGAGCCGGTAGCACAAATTGCCGCACAAGCCCTGAGTGCCAATGGCCTTCGTTTGATGAACGAGCAAATAAAAGCGATAGCTGATGAAAAAAGTAAACTCAAGCAGTCCTTGCAAATATTACCCGGTATTGAGCTAATCGGTGATGATAAAGCTAACTTTATTCTGTTTCGCTGCGGGCAGAAACAAGCGCTGATGGACTTTTTAGTCAGCAACAAAATGTTTATTCGTGACCAGAGTAAACAACGTAATTTGGCCAACTGCTTGCGTATTACTGTGGGCAGCGTGCAACAAAATGCACAATTACTGGCGTTAATTAATCAATTTTACCAAACCTTAGGAACACCAGCATGAGCCAACAAGCCATTCTATTTATCGACCGTGATGGCACACTAGTCGAAGAGCCCGCTATCGATAAACAATTAGATAGCCTAGAAAAGCTAGTGTTTGAACCTCAGGTGATCCCGGTTTTATTGAAGTTACAACAAGCGGGCTTCCGCCTAGTGATGGTCACTAACCAAGATGGTTTAGGCACTGACAGCTTTCCACAAGCTGACTTTGATGCGCCGCACAACATGATGATGGCCATCTTCGCCAGTCAAGGTGTGAAGTTTGACGACGTATTAATTTGCCCGCATTTTGACCATGAAAATTGCAGTTGCCGCAAGCCCAAGTTAGGTATGGTGAAAGACTATTTACAGCAAGGCCGTGTTGACTTCACCCGTTCATATGTCATTGGTGATCGACCTACTGATATCCAATTGGCTGAGAATATGGGCATTGTTGGCATTAAATACGATCGCGACACCATCAACTGGCCAGCCATTGAAAAACAACTATTGTCTTCAAGTCGGGTGGCTACGGTTGTGCGTAAGACTTCTGAAACCAATATTGAAGTCACCGTTGATTTAGACTCTACTGCCAAATCCAGTATTCACACCGGCCTTGGTTTTTTTGATCATATGCTTGATCAAATTGCTACCCACGGTGGTTTTGAATTAACGCTTAAAACTGATGGTGATTTACATATCGATGATCACCACAGCGTTGAAGACACCGCCCTAGCATTAGGCGAAGCCTTGAAAAAAGCCTTGGGTGACAAACGCGGTATTGGCCGTTTTGGTTTTGCCTTGCCAATGGACGAGTGCCGGGCAGAATGTATTATGGATATTTCAAACCGTCCCCACCTTAAATTTGAAGCGCAATTTAGCCGTGATCAAGTGGGTGACATGGCCACAGAAATGGTGCCGCATTTCTTCTACTCAATTGCCCAAGCAATGGGTTTGTCGTTGCACCTGTCGACCACTGAGGGCAATGCTCATCACCAAGTAGAAAGCTTGTTCAAAGTCTTTGGCCGTGCACTGCGTCAAGCCATTCACAAACAAGGCGAAGCCTTACCAAGCAGCAAAGGAGCGCTGTAAGCATGAGCCAGCAAATTGTGATCGTAAATACGGGTTGCGCGAATATCTCCTCGGTTAAGTTTGCGGTTGAACGACTCGGTGTGAGCGTACATGTCAGTGATGATCTAGGCGTTATTAGAGGCGCTGACAAAGTGTTTCTGCCAGGTGTTGGCAGTGCTAATGCAGCGATGGCCAGCATCGAGCAAAAAAACCTGATTAGCTGCATTCAAGGCTTACAACAACCTGTGCTAGGCATTTGTTTAGGTATGCAACTGATGGTAGAAAAGTCAGCGGAAAGCTTAAGTGGTTCTACTGCCTGCTTGAACGTGATACCGGGCGAAGTAAAACGCATGCAAGTGGGTGATTTACGCCTACCACATATGGGGTGGAATACCGTAAGTCCTCAAGGCGACGCGCCTTTATTCAAGGGCATACCAGCTGGCACCTATTTTTATTTTGTGCACAGTTTTGCCGTGGCGGTGGGTGAATATACTATGGCCAGTTGCCAATATGGGATGGACTTTTCTGCGGCATTACACAAAGACAATTTTTTTGGTGTGCAATTTCACCCCGAACGTTCCAGCGATGCTGGCGCTGAGCTTTTAAAGAACTTTATTGAGTTATAAATATGATTATCCCAGCCATAGATTTAATTGATGGAAATGTGGTTCGTCTCTACCAAGGCGACTACGCACAAAAAACTGAATACAAATTGAACCCCATAGATGTGGTTAATGATTACGCTGACCAAGGGGCCACATGGTTACACATTGTTGATTTAACCGGCGCCAAAGACACCAGTAAACGTCAGCTTAAATTAATTGGTGACATGGTAGCCACTCAACGTATGGACTTTCAAGCCGGTGGTGGAATTCGTACCGAGCACGATGTGGCACAGTTGCTTGATATTGGTGTAAAACGTGTGGTTATCGGCTCATTGGCGGTGAAAGAGCCTGCTTTGGTTAAATCATGGATGCAAAAATACGGTAGCGAAGCCATCGTCTTAGCTCTTGATATTAATATCGATGAAAGTGGGAATAAGTTTATCGCCACCCACGGCTGGCAAGAAAACTCAGGAGTGCCTATCGAAGCCTTGTTAGAAGACTTTTTGTCGGTGGGCGCACAACATGTTCTTTGCACAGATATTAGCCGTGATGGCACACTGCAAGGCGCAAATCATCAGTTATATACTGAGCTTGCCGCACGCTTTCCCACTGTAGGATGGCAAGCCTCTGGTGGCATAGGAAAATTAGCCGATATTGAAATCTTAAAGCCCAGCGGTGTCAGTGGCGTGATACTAGGCAGAGCGTTACTGGAAGGTAAATTTACGGTTGAGCAAGCGATTGCCTGCTGGCAAGCATAGAAAAAGGGCTTGATAAAGACTGGCAACTTTAGCAAACACCACAGTTAACAATTAATCAGCCATAGCGGCGCTTGTTAATTGCCATGCAAAGAGGCTTACTGAATAATTCAGCGCATCAGTATTAAAGCAGCATAGAGCAAAAGATCTGTGCTTAGAAAACAAACAACTTAATAGGAATCGACAATGGCGGCGTTTGGTACCGTGTTTATGCCCAAGATGGCATTAACCACCTTCGAAAACAATCAGTGGAGCCCTGCAGCAACAGTTGCAGCAGACAGCATTCAATTGCATCCTGGTGCCCACGTATTGCATTACTCCAGTACATGCTTTGAGGGCTTGAAAGCCTTTCGCCATTCTGATGGCAGTGTGCACGTTTTTCGAATGGACCAAAACGTGAAACGCTTTGCTCAAAGTAGTCGTTTCTTATCATTGCCGGCGATTGATGAAAGCCAAGTATCACAGATGATTTTAGATATCGTGGCACAATATGCCGCTGATGTACCGGAGCCTCCCGGTTCAATGTACATTCGCCCTACCCATATTGGTACTGAAGGTGCGATTGGTAAGGCCGCCGCCCCAACAGCAACGTCCATGTTGTATGTATTGTTATCACCTGTTGGTGATTATTTTACTGCTGGCGCTAAAGCTCTGCGTATTTTGTTAGATGAGACAGGCATGCGCTGCGCACCGCACATGGGGATGATTAAAAGCGGCGGTAACTACGCCAGCGCCTTAGGTCCTATTTTAAGAGCCAAAGCAGAAGTACAAGCCGACCAAATATTGTTTTGTCCAGGCGGTGACGTGCAAGAAACCGGTGCCGCAAACTTTTTACTGATCGATGGTAACGAAATCATCACCAAAGGCTTAGACAGCAGCTTTTTACACGGTGTCACACGCTCTACTATTTTAACGCTTGCCGCTGATTTAGGTATGACGGTAAGTGAGCGCAATATCACCGTAGATGAATTGCTCGAACGTGCCGCGAAACCCTCAGTAGAAGCCGCCTTATCTGGTACGGCAGCAGTATTAACGCCAATTGGTACCTTTATCCATAACGGTAAAGAACACAAGGTTGGCACCGGTGAAGCGGGCCCAACCACGCAAAAATTACGACAAGCATTGAATGATATTCAATGGGGCAAAGCTCCTGATACCCATGGTTGGTTGACCCAAGTCGTTTAACAAATATCGACGAGGAGCAGCGAGTTACCAGCAAAAGAACCGGCTAAGCGTGCTTAGTTATAGCGGTTGTTTGAGGTTTATATCGGTAAGCCGCTTGTTAGTATTTTTGTCGCTCGTTGCTCACGACTTGATGTTGATTTAAATTTTGCAGCTCGAAACTCGTTGCTAGTAACTCGAAACTGCCCTGAAGGAAATATTATGCTCGCAAGACGCATTATCCCCTGTTTGGATGTAAAAGATGGCAAAGTGGTAAAGGGGGTAAAATTCCGCAACCACGAAATAATTGGTGATATTGTGCCCCTCGCCCAGCGTTATGCCCAAGAAGGTGCTGACGAATTGGTGTTTTATGACATCACGGCCTCAAGTGATCAACGAGTGGTCGACAAAAGCTGGGTAACTCGCATTGCCCAAGTAATAGACATCCCTTTTTGTGTGGCCGGCGGAATTAAAACCGTTGAACAAGCAGGCCATATTCTTGAAATGGGGGCCGATAAAATATCAGTTAACTCCCCTGCTTTGGCCGATCCTGAACTGATTACACGATTACATGATACCTATGGCCAGCAATGTGTGGTGGTTGGTATCGACAGTTACTACAACGAAGATACCGGTGTGTATCAAGTGCACCAATACACAGGCGACGAGAGCCGCACACAAGTAACGACGTGGCAAACCGCTGATTGGGTCAAAGAAGTACAACAACGCGGCGCGGGCGAAATCGTACTGAATTGTATGAATCAAGACGGTGTGCGCCAAGGCTATGACATTGCACAATTAGCCGCAATTCGTCAAAACTGTAAAGTGCCCTTAATCGCCTCTGGCGGTGCTGGCGAGTTGGTGCATTTTAGTCATGTATTTGAGCAAGCCGATGTAGATGGCGCATTAGCGGCATCGGTTTTTCACAAAGGCATTATCCCTATTCAAGACTTAAAGGCTTACTTAAGAGCGCAAAACATCCAAATTCGAGATTGACATGAAAATTAATAAACAAAACATTGCAGAGCTGGCTTGGCAAAAAATGGATAACCTGTTGCCATGCATCGTGCAAAATGCCGTAAGTGGTAAGGTGCTAATGCAGGGTTATATGAACCAAGATGCCCTAGCCCATACCTTAGAAAGCGGCAAAGTAACTTTTTTTAGCCGCTCAAAGCAGCGTTTGTGGACCAAAGGCGAAACCTCAAACAACACCCTTGATTTAGTCGAAATCAGTGCTGATTGTGATCAAGACTCGATATTGGTGCTAGCCCATCCAAACGGCCCTACCTGTCACACAGGCACTGAAACGTGCTGGTTTGATAGTGAATCGGCGGATTTGAGTTTTATCGGTGAGCTGGAGCAGTTAATTGCCTCACGTAAAGGTGCAGATCCCGAGTCTAGTTACACCGCACACTTATACAGCAAAGGCATTAAGCGAATTGCGCAAAAAGTCGGTGAAGAAGGCGTTGAAACAGCACTGGCGGCTACAGTGAAAGACTTAGAAGAACTCAAAAACGAATCTGCAGACTTGCTTTACCATTTAATTGTTTTACTGCAAGCCAGCGAATTAAGTTTAAGTGACGTAGTACAAGTACTACGCCAGCGCCATAAAAAATAGACGATAACGATTAACGAGCGGCTCCACCGCTCGTTTAGCTTGCCTAAGCCACCAGCAAAAACAACACAATCGCACTGACAACAGGCCAGATAAAAAACCACTTAGGTCGATGCATAATCCCCATCAAGCTCGTGACGTAAAAGACCAACCACAATCCCCAATGCATAGCCGTGAACACTCCAATATAAGCCAGCAGTAACAGGCCAGGAATGGCTTTACACAAAACATAACAAACGCACTGAGACAGCCGTTTTACCGTCGATACTGGCAAGCTGTTGAAGTAGCCCTGATAGCGCTCTATCAAAGAGAGCGCATCAAATAAACTGCTCGCCATGATTAAGGCAGCGCAGAAACTTAAAAAGCCCGCTACATAGCTTTGCGCCTCTGGTTTTACTCCATGAAACATAAGACCGAGTAAAATGCTCACCAGCAGTACCCCGACAAATCGCAAACTCTCAGAGCGCGGGCTATAAATGTCTGCTTGAAGCTGTAATCGGTAAAACCCTGTTGGCCAACTACCCAATTTGAAGCGAGGAAGGGACAGTTGCCGTTCGACTAAAATGGCAGCACACCAAAGCACTAAGCACTGTCCTTTTGCCAATTCAGTTACCCATGGCAAGACGAATAAAGGCATAAGCAACAAACTTAGCCAAGGTAGTGTGCTCACTCGCACCGCTGCAACACAGTAATAACTGACCAAAGCAATCAAACCCAAAATAGGCGTGAGTTGTTCAACAACAAAAGCCAGTGGCAACTGCCATAGGGTATTAGCTTGTTGGTATAACATCGACAGCAGTAAATACAGCGGACCAAGCAGTAATATATTGGCACCGTATACAATTAATCCGAGTTCGACCCACTGTTTTTTACTGTCCGTTGTGGGCAAACTGGCAACATAATAGTGATGCTGAGTCGCGACAATACCGTGATGCTGGAGATGCATCCACGCGTAGACAAAAAGTAAATATCCCCATAGGGTATTCACATAGCGAGTTTGTTCAGAAGCAGGGTCAGCTAGGATCCCCCACGCAACAAAAGGCAAAAATATCAGTGCGGGCACTGCCAAAGGAAACAAGGCCACTAAGCCATAACTGATCTGTTTTACACTCTCTAACCACTGCTTAAGTGACTCGTTATACAACCTGAGTCTAAATTGCCAATAACTCATACTGATTCAGGCTCATTGCGCTGCAACTGAATGTGCCTGACTTGCTGATGTTGTGCCGCCATGGCCTCGTGACTGGCAATAATCACCTGTCCTTCATACTCGCTGATCAATAAATTCAGTGCCAAACGGGCTTTTTCATCTAAACCGTTGGCGGGCTCATCTAGCAACAGGAGGCGAGGTTGATGCATGACTGCCGTGAGTAAACTGAGTTTTTTGTAGTTACCCAGCGACAAATTAGCCACCTTAGTGTGCCAGTAAGGCGTTAAGCCAAATTGCGTTAGCCAGTACTCACTGATGTCACAGACAAATTGCTTCGCATGAAAATCCAGCAGTTCTGCCACCGTTAAAAAATTGGGTAAGGCCACTTTTGCAGCACTAATACCAATAGACTGTTTACTGTCAGGCCTTAAAACCGATTGTTGCGTCAGCGTGACCCTACCGCTGTCAGGGGTAATTAGGCCCGCGGCTAACATCAGCAAGGTTGTTTTACCGCTGCCGTTAGGGCCGCTGATAAGCACTCTTGGTTCAGAAATTTCCAGCGAAAAATCATGAAATACGCAACGTTGTTGGTAATATTGGCTGATCTTTTCAAACACTAACAAATGGTAGCTATCCTGTGGTTAATCTCACTTTATGGTCAGATATTAAAGCATTTTAGTTTTGTTGAGTCCAAGGAGAGTGTGCTAGGCTTTGCGCCCGTTTTTGAGTAGAGGTAAGTATATGAAAGTATTGTTGGCTGCGATGATTATTGTGTTAGCGGGTTTAGGATTTTGGTACTCCCAATCTAGTGAAGACACGACAGCGGATGATGTTAATCAAGTACTGCCGGTGATCACTCGCCAACAGATCCTTCAAGCCAGCGATCTTGTGGCCGGAGTAAAACAAGCGGTTAAACAAAATGATAAAGCCGCGGTAAAAGCGTGGTTGGTTAAAGCCACGGATCTTGCAAAAGAAGCGGGCTTGCCAGAAGATGACATCCATTATTTGCAGTCAGATATGGCGATTAACTACCTTGAATTTCATGCAAAACGCAGTTTATTTAATGATGCCGTCGAGCAAGCTTATTATGCATTGTACGACATTGAGCCTCTGAAAATTCAATATCCAGAAGCGCAAGATTTGTTTGCTAAAGCTGACCAACTGATTGCCCAACGAGATGAAATAATTGAGCAAATTGCGGCAGAACTTTCCTCTGAGCAACACACTAAGGAGCAAACCTTAGCCGCCGCTCGTCAGCAATGGAAAGCTCGTTTTGCCGCTAATCAGCAGTCAAACTAAAGTTTACCCGCCTCGATTTGTTTATGCGCATAATCCACAGCTCGTGCCGTTAACGCCATATAGGTGATACTGGGGTTTTGTGTGCCAGAGCTAGTCATACAGGCCCCATCAGTAACAAATACATTTGGTACATCATGCATTTGGTTCCACTGATTTAACACGCTGGTTTTGGGGTCGCGGCCCATTCTTGCAGTGCCCATTTCGTGGATACACGCACCGGGTGCCGTCACGCTATTGTAACTGGTTATGTTAGTACAACCTGCTGCTTCAAGCATCTCAACTGCGCATTTAACCCCGTGTTCACGTAGGGCTAATTCGTTTTCACGCAACTTCGCATCAAAGGTAATAATCGGCATCCCATGCTGATCACGCTCATCAAAATTAAGGTACATCCGGTTGTCATGATGTGGCAGCATTTCGCCAAAACATGTCATGCCAATATGATACGCCCCTGGTTTAAATATCTCGTCCTTAAGTGCAAGGCCCACTTTGCCCTCAGGTATATTCTCAATACGCCTTGCTCCGCCTTGATAACCAAAGCCACGTTTATACTCTTTTTGCTCAGTTTGTTCGTCTATGTTAGTAAAACGTGGGATGTAAAACCCAGTGGGTTTGCGCCCTTGATAATAGTCATCTTCGTTACCCGACCACAATCCAGAAGCGCCCATACCATAATGGTGGTCCATAATATTGTGTCCCAACTCACCACTGCTGTTCCCCAAGCCATTTGGAAAGGTTTCTGAACGACTGTTTAGCAAAATAGCTGTTGTACCTACCGTACTGGCGTTACAAAAGATAATACGCGCATGATAATCAGTCACATCACCTGTTATCGCGTCTTTTACCCTAACGCCTGACGCTTTACCTGCTTGTGCATCATACAAAATTTCCATAACTATGCTGTCGGGACGAATGGTTAAATTACCGGTTTCCTTGGCTACAGGTAAGGTCGCTGCCTGACTGCTAAAATAAGCGCCAAAGGGACAACCACGCCAGCAACGATCGCGACTTTGACACTGCCCGCGAAGGCCCTTGTGCACCTCGGGTTTATACTCAGTTAAATTCGCAATTCGCCCTGGTGTAACCACCCGCTCGGGGTAGGTTTCTGCCACGACTTCACGAAATTTTTGCTCAACGCAATTAAGTGGGAAGGGTTTTAAAAATACTCCATCAGGCACTTGTTTGAGGCCTTCAGCTTGCCCGCTAACGCCTACAAACGTCTCGACATAATCGTACCAAGGGGCGATATCTGCGTAGCGAATCGGCCAATCAACCGCAACGCCCTCTTTCAGGTTTGCTTCAAAATCAATATCACTCCAGCGATAACATTGACGTCCCCACATTAAAGAACGTCCGCCCACGTGATGGCCTCTTATCCAATCAAACCGTTCATCTTCGTTATAGGGGTACTCATCGTCTTTGTTGATGTAGTGTTTGTTATCTTCATTTACCCACCACGCCAAACGATTTTGTTTAGGGTAATGTTTACTGATCTCTTGTTGTGATACTTTGCCTTGATTGGGCATATCCCACTTATCCAACATGGCGGTGGGGTAATCACCGTGCTCAATCATCGGTCCACGTTCTAACACTAGGGTACGATAACCTTTAGTGCACAGTTCCATGGCAGCAAAACCACCACTAATGCCCGAACCAATAACAATGGCATCAAATGTATTATTTTCACTCATGTTTAAATTGCCCACGCTTTACCACCCAATTCTGCTAGCGGTACACAAGGTTTGAACTCGCCAGGAATAGGTAAATAGTTAAGATAATGTTCTGCGATTGCTTCAGTAGATAAATAAAAGGCGACTGTTTGCTGCTTCAAATCGATATAGGCCCAATAGGCATTAGTACGCTCAGCTTCAGGCAGCCCTTCAAGCGCTAACAGCAGAGCTTCTTGCTCTTTTGCATTGAGTGAAGCAAACCCTTTTTCAGTAAAAAATGCTTTTAACTCAGCAAAATTTGTCATGAATTTTTGCTGATAATCAGCAGGATAGGCTTGACCAAACATATTGTCGATGATGTAGTCCACCTTCACTTCAGAAGCTGATGGGCTGTCAGTTTTGGGTAAAATGACATCGACCAACTGGCTCAATAAGTGAAAATCTTCTGATGAAAAAAAGTGTAAATTTGCAATCACGGGTGGGGTGTTTTTTACCTGTTCACTGCACCCCGATAACATCACTCCTGTTAAAGGTGCACAAATTGCAGCACCCGTTAGCATGGCAGTATACTTTAATATTTGCCGTCTATTCATTACTCACCTCGTTTACCATTGTTAAGCTCCATATTGTTAGTGGGTTAACAAAACGTTAATTCTACATTGGCAGAATGTGATATCTAAACCGAAAAATAAAGTAAAGAAACGGGTTTAATCTCGATATCAGCCGATTCGAAAAAAAAGGTAACGACATAGTGAAATACCACAAAATTTGTGGAGAAAATTAAGTGAACTTAGTCAGCACGCTAAGCACTGTTATTTTTTATATTACCTCAAGGGGGCTATTGCTCGTTCGCAATGCGAGTTATGATTTGCTGCATATACGTCCACCATTATCAAGGGTTTGTATGAACATAAAATTAGTCATGCTAGTTTTCATTAGCCTATTTATAAGTGCCTGCTCGACCAGTTCTCGGCAAATTGTAGGTGAAAAACGCCCCGCAATTAACGCCGAGCAAGTTGAGATTTATTACACGGCACCAGCCCAGTATGAGCAAATTGCTTTTATCCAAGCAAGTAGCAAAAATGCGTTAGCCTTTAGTGATGACGCTATGCAACGAGTGATCATTGCGCGCCTAAAAACCGAAGCGGCGGCATTAGGTGCCAATGGTGTACTGCTGCAACAAACTGAAGAACAAGTGACTGGCTCAGTAGGCTCTGGAACCGGTATGTCAGGCCGAAATGTGGGCATAGGTATCGGACTCAGTTTCCCAGTCACCAATCAGCTCAGCCACGCAGTAGCTATTTATGTTAGCCCGCCTCCTGCTGAGCAATAGTGGCTGAATTTAACCGCTTTAAGAGCACATCGCGTTTCATTTAAACAGGCTTACAAGCGCCCTTTGCCCACATAGTGAGGAATAAGGGCGATGTTGATAAAACCGTGCCTCCATCACCTGCCGCAGAATAACTGCAAACGATCAACAAGCAGAAAAATTAACGTCAGCGACTACAACAAGCTTACATAGACAATTTTCTCAGCTAAATTAGCTTCTGTTTATACCAGCGAGTACAACTAAGGCTAAACGACTGTTTTCAAAATATTTTCGCCTTATTTTCAAAGCATGAATTAAGTCATTTACGCCTTTGCGCAAATTTCTGTGATCCTCCTAAAATTTCAGGCCGTAACAAAACCGCACAAAAAACAATCATTTCTTTAACAAGGTATTAATATGAACAGATTCAGAGCAATACTTACAAAAGGGTTAATTGTCGCTTCGTTAGCGGTTGGCTTAACGGCTTGTAATAGCGATTCAGATGATGCCATTACGCCCGTTGCAAAATCTCACCTCAGATTTATTCACGCGGCTTATGATGCACCACGTGTAAACATCACCTATGGCAATCAAACTCTCGACAATATTGATTATCAAGGAGCATCGGCTTGGATTGAAGTAGACAGTGGATCATACCCAGTCAGCGTCGAAGCTAACTTACCCGGTGACAACGCAGACGTCATCAGTGAAACCCTATTGTTAAATGAAGACATGACCTATAGCGTGCTTGCAGTAGGCTCGGTAGCAGACACGAGCATTGAGCCTCTTGTGGTATCTAATACCCTTTCCGATGTCACTGCTGGCAATGTCCGCGTTCAAGTGGTGCATGCAGCATCGACCGCGCCTACCGTAGATGTGTATGTGACTGCACCAATGGCCGATATCGAAGTTGAACAGCCCCTCGCGACCGCTGCGTATAAAGACGCGACAGGTCAAGTTGAAGTACCGGCAGGTAGTTATCAAATCCGGTTGACGCCCGCTGGCAGCAAAACCGTAGTCTATGACTCCGGTGAAGTTGAGCTTGCCGCTGGTGCCGATTTATTAGTCATAGCCACCACAAACACTGGAACAGGCTCTTCTCCAGTTAGCTTATTAGCAAGCGACGGCACAGATTCGTTTATCTTGTGGGACGTTAATTCTAAGGCCGATATTCGCGTGGTGCACGCGGTGCCTGACGCGCCTGCCGTTGATGTCATAGCTAATAACGCACTGACCCTATTTGATGGCGTTGCATTTCCTGATGTGACTGCTTACCTCTCAGTTGATGCAAACACCTACTTAATTGATGTGGCAGTCGACAGTGACAATTCGATTGTGGCAATTGATGATGCACAAATCACTTTAGAAAAGGGGATGTTCTACACGGCTTTTGCTAATAGCGAGCTTGCTACAATCGGCTTAGATTTAGTCACCGACATGCCACGCCCTATCGCTACTGCCGCAAAAGTACGTATCTTTCACGCCGCTCCATCAGCAGGTAATGTAGATATTTATGTTACGCCTGACGGCGATATTGCTAATGTTGAGCCAGCCTTTGCGGGGGTTGCATTCACCACCCCCATGCTAAGTGAAACAGGCTATGTTGAGCTAGCCGCAGGCGATTATATTGTCACGGTAACAGCCGCAGGAACCAAAACGGTAGCAATTGAAACAGGCATCCTTGGCCTTGAGGTAAACAAGGTATATACCGCGATCGCAATTGATTCTGACAATGGGCCTACGTTACTAACGGCAGATAATCTAGCCCCCGCGTTTACTGCCAGTAAAACCTACACCGTACAATTAAGCGGTAGTCAAGAAGTACCAATGGTTATGACGGATTCAAGCGCAACTGCCACCATTGAAATAGATGAAAGCCTACCCGCCTTTAGAGTAACCCTAGACGCAAGCATGGTAGAGGGCGCAACAGCAGCCCACGTTCATGCTGGCAGCATAGGTATAAATGGTGCAGTCGCCTTCGGCTTGACTAGTAATAATGATGGCTTGTTTACCCTAGACACAAGCCAGCTGACTGCAGGCTCTCTTAATGCCCTATTAAGTGGTCAGTGGTATTTGAATGTGCACACTCCGGCTAATCCAGGTGGTGAGGTGCGCGGTCAAATAGTGCCTGATACCACTGCTGTAGTGACCTTTGGTCTAAGTGGGTTACAAGAAATCCCGCAAGTCACTAGCGAAGCAATAGGCTACGGCTATGCTCTGTTCAACACCCTGAATAATGGTGTAACCCTAAACGTAGTAACCAACGGCGTAAACGATGCCACTATGGCACACATTCATACTGGTTTTGCTGGCGTTAACGGCCCCGTATTCGCAGCCCTCAGTTTAGATGCAACAGCCTTAGCAGCAGATGCCTATGTTTGGAGCACAGATGGTGAAATTGAGCTAGATGACACGACCGCTGAACTACTGCTGTCAGGCGGACATTACGTTAACGTTCACACCCCAGCAAATCCTAGCGGAGAATTAAGAGGGCAAATTACGCCAGCCAATATTGAGGTTTACGGCGTCGTGGCCACAGGAGCACAAGAAGTACCTGCGGTAACAACAAGCGCTACCGCCGTGGGTGCCATTACCTTGAATACCACAACGATGGAAATTAACGGCACCATGAACCTCTTTGATATCACGCCTACAATGGGCCATATCCACATTGGAGAGGCAGGCGAAAATGGCGCTGTCGCTGTAGGCTTTGTTGATGCCGGTGATGGTGTTTGGACGGTTAACACCACCTTAGATTCAGCCTCAATGGGCCTGATGCAAGCAGGCGGCTTGTACACCAACTTTCATACTACGGCAAATCCCAGTGGTGAACTACGCGGTCAAATTACCTTAGGGTTTTAATAGCTGTTTCGCGCTAACACATACAAGGGCACTCATAGCAAATGACTATGAGTGTCTTTTTTATTGCGTGTCTTTTACTCATAAGATGTAGTTAAGCTATAAATCTTTGTGGTGTAATTTACTGCGTAACGCTCACTTATAAGGGCTACTCAAAGCTCGTTATTTGCCACTCACCACTAACAAGTACTCTTCAAATAAAGTCACTCCACGCGAATCACTCAACTATGACAATGCGCTTAAACAACAGTTATAAAACCC
>NZ_JANQVQ010000102.1 GCF_030730205.1 Paraglaciecola sp. | reverse complement strand
GACAAACGCCTCACACTCGGTTTTACCTACTCCTTCTAACTCACTATTATTTATTCTTTTCGTGTATTAGGCGATCACGTTTAAACAGGGTCGCCAGTTCCTCCCTGCCCTTTTTGCTGGTTTTTATTAACTCATCCATGTTCATTTTCTCATTGACGGTTTTGTCGAGTAAGGTCTTGTCATGCTCTGCAAATATAGACACCATCTCGTTCACTTGTTCATTATTAAAGCCATATTCTTTGAGTAACATTCCTGCGGCTTCCAAGCCTCCTGCAAACAGTTCGCGCACGTAGAGCTTTACGCCAAGTTCACTTAAACGTTTTGCAGTAAAACGGTTTCTGGCGCGTGCAATAATGCTGACATGAGGAAAGTTTTGCTGCACTAGTTCAGCGATTTTCAGTGCGTCATCTTCATTGTCTACCGCGATTAAGAGTATCTTCGCTTGCGCGATTCCCGCGGTTTCTAACAAGTCTAATCGACTGGCATCGCCGTAAAACACTTTATTGCCAAACTGTTTTACAAACTCGATATGTTTTGCATCTTTGTCTAAGGCGGTAAAAGCAATGTTATTGGCGGCTAAAATCCTAGCACTCACTTGACCAAAGCGGCCAAAACCAGCAATGATAACTTGCGGCTCACTCTCGTCGCGGTGACTGTCGTAGACAGCAGGGCAATTTTTACTGGTGAACCACATACTATGAAGTATTACTAGTGGCGCAGTGAGGGCCATTGAGATACCCACGATCAAACTTACCTGAGCTGCGATATCAGGTGCGAGTATGCCGCTCCCTGCTGCCTGAGTCATGACTACAAAAGCAAATTCTCCCCCTTGTGACAACATCAAGCCTATCCTCATGGCATCGGTGGTCAGTTGTTTATTGGCTTTTAGAATAAGAAAAATAATCAGCGTTTTAATCACGACCAACATGATACTGGCACTGATAATAAATAGCGGTTCTGAAACCAGTAGGCTTAAATCTAAATTCATACCTATAGCAATAAAAAATAAGCCCAAAAGTAACCCTTTGAAGGGTTCAATTTCGGTTTCCAATTGATGCCTAAAGCTAGAATTTGCAAGCAGAATACCTGCAATAAAAGCGCCCATTCCCATAGATAAACCAGCAGCTTCCATACCTAATGCCGTCGCGATAACAATTAGCAGGGCTGACGCCGTCATGACTTCTGCACTGCCATAAGATGAAATGAGTCGTAAAAAGGGGTTAACCAAAAAGCGGCCGATAATGAGCACGCCAACAACCGCTAGCACACTTATCCACCATTGCGGGCCTGATGTTGTATTAGCACTCGAGACACTTTCAACCAATAATAAAATAGGGATGACAGCCAAATCTTGCATTAATAAAATTGAAAAACCTTGCTGACCTGGCGGTGTTTTAAGAATTTTATGCTCGCTCATCAATTGCACTGCAAAGGCAGTAGACGATAAACCTAGCGACAAGCCAATAATGCTGGAGATAACAACACTGAAGCCCAATACGAAGTGTAAAATAGCACCAATTGCTAAGGCGCTGATAAGTAGCTGACCGCCCCCAGTGAACACGATTTGGGTTCGCATCTTCCAAAGCTTGTCGGGTGCAAGTTCAAGTCCTATTAAAAACAACAGTAAAACCACACCCAGCTCGGCCACATGTAAAATAGTCTGCGGATCATTTACCCAATCGAACACTTGTGGGCCAATCACCAAGCCTGCGACCAAATAGCCCAAGATAGCGCCTAATTTTAATTTTTTAAAAATAGGGACAGCCACAACGGTGGCGACCAAAAAAATAAGTACGGTGGCTAAGCCTGTCATGCTTTTTACTCTGAGCGTTCTTGAATGAAATTAAGCATATCAGATTTAGTTAAAACCCATAACAAACCTTATATAGAACTAACTCATCTTTGCAATGACCTCAAGCTATCGCACACTAATGGCAGTCTCAATCAACGTGCTTTTACCGTGGAATACAGCGCTTTAATATTATTTACGATAGCCAGTAGCATCACCCCTGGCCCTAATAACTTGATGATCATGACATCAGGTGTCAATTATGGTTTTCGCCGCAGTTTGCCTCATTTATTGGGCATTGATATTGGCTTTGTCTTGATGATCATCGGCGTGGGGTTAGGTATCAGCCAGTTGTTTGCTCAAATACCTGAACTGTTAATTTGGCTCAAAATTGCGGGAATTTTGTACCTTGGTTATTTAGCTTATCGAATTGCCACCAGCCCAACGACTCCTTTGGTGGCCGATGTTGTAGATGAGATGCAACGCAAACCCCTGAGTTTTTTACAAGCAGCGCTATTTCAGTGGGTTAATCCTAAAGCGTGGATAATGATTGTTGGTGCGATAGTCACTTATACCAATTCGAGTCTCGATTACACCTTACAAGTCGGTATTATCGCCTTATTTTTCCTCTGTTTAGGTACGCCTTGTACTTTTATGTGGTTGGGTTTTGGTACTGCATTAAAACGGTATTTAGCCAATTCCCGCCATCTAAAGATCTTCAATATTGTGATGGCCAGTTTATTATTGCTCTCGCTATTACCGGTGATCCTTGAATTGTTTACAATGGCGATTCCCTAAGCCGCTGTTTATTTATAGCAAACTAAAGGAATATTTAGTGCGATAAATACTTGCTGCATTACCGCCAATTTATGGGTTTTTACGATAGTCACTAACTCTTGCCATCTTGGGCTGTGTTGCTGACTTAAAAATGCTACAGCACTGTGTTGCTGCAAAAATACCTCAGGTTGAGAATAAGGGCGCAACACATTGTGAATATCGCTTATTTTGGGCGCTAACACCCTGTTTATTCTGGGAGTGGTAAAACTTATTTCTAAACCTTTGGGGTCAAGATCTGGAAACATTATGACCTCAATATCCAGCGGCAATTGACTCAACAGATATTTCAGCCCTTTTGCAGTTGCTTGATCGTGCCCACGGTAAACCACTAAACTGTGGTTGTTGTCTTGCAGTGTAACGAGGTGCCATTTGTCAAACACATCTAAATTTTCTACCACAACAATACTAGAAAACTGACTCAAATCGATACGTTCAACCAGCAAACGAACACTTGTTCCAAGAGGTAGCATTAACCGTTGCCCGTCGAGTTCAAACTTGGCTAGGCACTTTGCTAGCACATACTTATCGTTTGGCTTACTATCAGCCAACTTGTCATTATTGCTTTGTGCAATAATAGCCACTCGGTCTTGGCCACTGGCTAAACCGGCAAGTAGGTTTAATCTGGGATAACTGCGCTCTATTTCGCGGCGAAGCGTTTCTTTACTGACAGGGTCAAACACAAAGTGTTTGCCGTTGTGATACAAATCAAAATGCTGCTCTAACCACTGTCTTAACTTACCTTTGCTGGCCAGTAACAACTTATTTTCATCGCGAAAAAAGCGACTTAAGGTTGCAATTTCTGACTTGCCCAATTCCATTGTTATTATCTTAAACCCAGTTCAACATCACGAATAATGTAATTACCCGAATAAATGGGATGAGCTTCGCCATTGGTATCTAATGCAAAATAGCTTTGCTCTTCCATGGTCAAGCCTTGATATCCGCCAACCACTTGGTAAATCCACACTTCTGGATCAAACTCAAGAGCATGCTGTTGATGATAATCAAGTGCCGTTAAACGCTCTCCGCTATCAATAACCTGACAAAAATAGGCTTCTACCGCTAACCTAAGTTTATCTTCAGCAAACTGCGCCGAACTTTGTTCTTCCACATTAATTTTTTGTGCCGCTCGCTCAGGTTGATGAGAGGTATTCGAACGATTAAAGGCTTTAATCGCGCCAACCAGTTGCTGTAAATCTTGCTCATGTTCAATGCGATGCACATCTACGGCTGCAGGTTTAATTAACGCAGCTGCTTGATTAAACAACATAGGAACTTGGCTTAACTGGCTGTAATTTACTGGGCTAAAATCTGGCTTTTGCTCCATGTGGAGTAAAAAGCCTTTCAGCAGCTGAGTACGGCCTTTAAATTCACGAAAACGGCCAATTAATTCCAGTAAGCGAGCTTGAACAATTGAAAGCTCCTGAATCACTTTCGAGAAACTATGTTGTAGCGTGACAACAAGTAAATGGCGTAGCTCGCGGTTACTTCCAGCAAGCTCACTTAACTCATCAAAGCGAAACATCTCTAATTGTTTAAGCAATTCACTGACTTGGCTTTGCGCTAACTCGTTTTCACGAATTTTGGCATCAATTGATGCCACATAACCAAACTCATTATTAATACGACTAAACAGCACTCGCACGCTATTCGACAATGACTCAGTCAACGCATACACATGCTCAGTTAAATCGGACAAATGGGCGTCAGCTTCCGCGTAGCGGCTGTGATATAAGGCCTCTTTATAATGCTGGGCCAATGTTTTTAAGCTGGCTAAGGCCGAACCAATATTGGCATCGATTTGACGATTACGCTCATCATGCAAACTGCCTTCAAGCAAATTCCGCACGGCACTTTTTAAACGCAGCTGAGTGTCAGACTCCGGTCGCCACAATATACCTAGCTGACATAAACTTTCGATCACTTTTGGGCTGTATTTACTTTCGTCTAAGGTCCCCGATAAATACACCTGCATAATTAAGTCTGCATGGCGGCTCAGCGCATTAAGAAGCCTAACGCCTGCCTGTTGCAAGTGCTGGTTCATCGGCCCTCACTCCCACTCGTAGTTAAGGCCAAACTCATAGTAAACTACCTTGCTGCACCGCATTTTCAGCTTGTTCAGTTAACGACAAGGCTTCAGTTTCATCAATAAATTTGAGCACGTCATATAAATATTCAACTTTGCCAGTGGCAATAAAAATTTGTTTTTCGACATTAGGTTTAAGCACATAACCCAACTGAGTTAAGCGGTTAAATACTAATTTAAGTTGCCCATCTAACTGGGTACTCGTAGAGCCAAACAAACGATTACGGGATATTTTTTCTAATTGCTCAGCAAAGGCTGGTGTGTCTTCAATGGTGGTTTGCAACTCATTTAAACGAATTGCCGTACCTTGCGTCACAGGCACATCTGAGCCATTGGCTTGTTGCACTAACAATAGCCATTCAACTAAAGGCATTAATTGACTAGAGATTTCTTGAAACTGACCGCCTAATTGTTTGCGTTCGTTATCATACAAACTTTGATACGCTGCAAAAAACACATCCCCCTCGGCTGCGCTAGCTAAGGTACGATTGAGCACATTGAGTTGTGTTTCGATTTTGTCACTGTTGCCTGAGGTTTTAAGAAAGCGCCATGCCTCTTCATCACTAATTTGACAAATAAAAGCACCAGACAACAATAACTCTAGGATTCGACCTTGTTCAGTGATCATGCTTGTGCCTCCGTGTCGTTGTGCTGTGTTTGGCGTGCCTTAGCTTGCTTTAGGCGTTCGGTGATCGCGCTTATTTTGGGCTCCACTACCTGTAATTTGCGCGTGCCTTTATCAATCAAATAGCGATTTTCGAATAAGGTCAGTACTTCTGACTCAGGGTTTGGAAAGGCCCCCACCACACAGATATCGTTGTTTTGACAGGCATCAAAAATCTTTTTCACGTTACTTTGATGCAATGTGCCCAATTCATCAATAGGCCAATGGATGGTTGCGTTAGCACTGCCACGTAATAAACGGGTAAAGGCTAATAAAAACTTACACAAGATCAAATACGCCATACCGTGACTGGAAGACTCGTTTAACTGACGGTCGGTACGAATAACCAAATCACTGTTTCCCTCTCGCAAATGTAATTCAATGTCGAGTAACTTGCTGATACCACCGCTTAAGGCTGCACGGCCAAGAATGTCTAACACTTTTCGCATACTTTGCGCGTAATCATCGTCAGGTAGTTCATTGGCGCCCTCACTCATCCATTCATGATAGAGTTTTTGAAATTGCGCTAATTCAGGCCAAAATTCAAGCTCACTAATGCGTGACCGTATTTTCACTGCAGACTCAGACACCCCTTCTAAAAACAGCTCTTCGTCCACTTCTTTGCTGATCCGTTTACTTTGGCTAGCAATACGTTTGTCGATGTCTTCCAGTACGTTGTAATACTGCGTTAAATCAGCGCCAAAAATTCGTCCTTGCTCCCGTAGACCTTGCATTTTTTGCGGTACAATTTCATTTAACAAACGAGCGAGATGACTCACTAAACGGCGGTGGTCAACCCCACGAATACCTTTGTCATTAACATAGGCGCATTCTTCACGTGAACGCTCCCAAGTATCCGATAACCCTGTACCGGCTTGTGCAGCGATGAGTTGATCAAAATGCTCCACATACACTTTAATATCGCCCAGTAAGGTTTCACGATTTTGTAAAAGCCCCTGCCCCTCGGAAATACGCTGGGCAATATTTAAGGTTTCAGAGCCCCCTTGCTGCGCGGTTGATTCAGCCGCAGCCAAACTAATTTTAGCTAACAAGCGTTTGATATTTTGCACATCCAACTCTTGTTCCTTGGCAGTTTTTAAGTTGTGCTCAAACTCAGTTTGTTGTTGTTTTAACTGACTTATTAAGGCTTTAAAGTTGGCTTGCTCTTGGCTTAATTCGCGTTCAGCACTGCTCGCGACTTTTTTTGCTTTAGCCAACTGTTGTTGCCAACTTAACTTATGACCAGTGAAGATGGTTTTATACCAGTGCTCATAGTCTTTGACTTTATGTCTATGGGTTTCGGTATGCTGGATATCGTGTTTAAGCTGTTTGATCAGCTTTTGTAAGCTGCCTATTTCATCCACATCAACGCCACGATTGGCTAATTCATCAGCCAACCATTGTTCGGATTTTTTCTTATCAAGCGCGGCAGTTTGCCTGGCCTTTTGCATGTACTGCTCAACTTGACTGACTTGCTGTTGGGTATCACCTAATAATTGCTGCCAGTGAAATTGATGTTCAGTTTGCGCTTCACGTAATTGGTCTTGCAGGGCCTGTTTAGATTCAGCAAACAAGGCTTGTTCTTTTGCTTGCTGCGTTTCATTTTTCTTCAAGGCGTTTTTGTTATGCAGCTTACGCTCACTTAAGGCTTGGCTATACTCTTGTTGCAATAATTCTTTATCTTGCTGCACCCGTTTACGCTTAGCTTCAGCAGTACGGGTATCGCTTTCACATTTCGCACATTGCAGCTCTTTGTTACGCACGTCTTCACTGGCTTTCGCCAGCAATAACTCTGCTTCATTTTGCTCATCTAGCAAGGTCGCTAAGGTCGCCTGTGCTTCTTGTAAGCGCTGCTGCAATATTTGCTCAGATTGCGCATATTCAGGCACCGACACATTACTCAGTTCAAGTTGTAAACCAAACAGATTGTCATTGCTTGGGCTAAAACTTGGCTTTAAATCACTGCGTTTTAATAGTTCTGGGTGGATCACCTTACCCAGTTTTTGTTCCCAGCCCGGCTGCTCTTTGCGTAACACTTCTAATAAACTGTTGTGACCTGGATACAGCAGCGCTTCAACTTTATTGACCTGCTGTTGTTGCTGCAAATACTGTTTTCTAGCTTGCTCTAAGGCATCATTCGCTTTGCTACGCTGCTGCTGTGCGCCTTGATGGCCCTGCTGGGCCGCACGAAATTTATCGCGAGTTTCATCTTCAATGTGGCTTAGCTCTTTAATGCTCGCATCTAGTAGATCTATTTGGCTTTGCTCAAACTCACTAAAACCTGCATTTTTAATGCTGGCACTTAAGGTAGCATGTTGTATTTTAAGCTCACCAAAACGCTCCTGAAATTCATTGCTTAATTGACTTTGTTGCTCAGCAAAGTCTTGTTTAATTTCTTGCAGGTGCTGGTGTTCCTGCGACTTTTGTTCAGACAACTTATCTTGCAAGTTTTGTTTTTGCTCACCAAAGCCTTCAAGCTCTATGTTCAATTTTTCGGTTAACTCAGCAATTCGTTTGTTAAAAGCAGACTCAACATCTTGGTGTTTTTCAGTGAGTAGTTGATAGCGGGTATTAGCGGTATCTAATTCGCTGGTCCATTGCGGGAGCAATTGCAGGTTGGCTTGCAAGGTTTCGATATCTTGGTTTTGCCAATCATCAAATTCTTTTTCAACTTGCTCGAGATCTTTTTCAAGTTTACGGCTATCCGCCTTAGCTGCAGACAATTGCTGGTTTAGTCCATCACGCTTGTTCGCCCACTCGCCTTCTTGTTTTTTTACCTCCAGTAAGGTTTCATCAAACTGGCCTTGCAATTGAATAATACTGGCAGCTAATTTACTCAGGTCAAAATCAAATTGTAATTTTAATTCAGCCAATCGACCTTCTGTTTGGCTCAGTTCATGATCCGCGCGCTCCAACTTGGCAAACTCTGGGCGAATTTCATCGAACTCTTTGATCAAGTGACATTCGCGGATCCAATCTTCAACCCGATTTCGACTCAAGCTGGATGTAGGAGGCTGTACACCATCTTCTTCTAGAATGGCGGCAATCATGGCTTTAATGGTTTCCATTTTGCCTTCTTTAGAATGCACCGCCTTCGCTAATTTTTCGATATGGCGTAAATGGTGGCTACCATCACACAAACTAAAAATGCGTGCATAACCCAGTAATTCTCGGCTATTGGCGGTGCCGTTTAACACGCCACGATCGTTTTGTAATATGGCGCGATAGTCTTTGGTATTGAGAAGGTTAGTGACCAATATGTTTGAGCGTTTCAAACTGCGCGCCAATTCATTCATCGAAACGCTGACATGCTCACCCGCATTGTTTTTATAGAGGTAGTCACTCAACTCAAATGGTTTACCTACAAAACGATAATTCACCCCATTACCACCAGAGGCTAGTACAACCTGACACAGATCGAGCTCGTTACGTTCATATTCGTAAATGATAAAACTGGATTCTCGGGGTAAATACCAACGTTCAAAACTGTCGCGAGTTGCGGGTACTACTCGACTTGGATACTCGCCGTAAAATACCGGAATCAATCGCTGTAAGGTGGTTTTACCTGAGGCGTTTGTGCCACATATATTGGTGTGGCCTTTGAGTTTTAACTCAACCACTCCGGGCAAATGAGTATCAATAAGAATAATGCGATGTAAACCAGGCATAAATGACCTACTACTAGCTAAATTTGGCGCTTCCAGCAGCTGCAAAATAAGCACTGGCAAGCAAAAAGAATGGGGCGAATATTACCGAGTTTTAGTCCTTATTCATACCCTAGAATATGGGCTTTTCAGCTGAACTAGGGCGCTTATGCCTAAATACTAAGCGGGTTTAAAATCTTGGCTTTGAAGTGGTTAAATAATCCGCTAAATCCAATTTGAGACGAATATTTACCCATTGTAAAAATTAAGTAGATTATTTCGCCATCACACTTAACTTTCTGAATAAACTGCGTAATATCATCGTTATAGCCAGACGTTTGCTGCTTTCTCGATTTATGGGGTGCAATGGTGAATTTTACACTTTTTTAGCCTTTAAATAATTAAGATGAGAATCACTTTGCCTAGTTTTTTTGCAGAAATTCGTCGCCGTAAAGTATTTCAAACCTTTGTGCCGTATCTAGGGTTTGTATGGCTGATATTGCAAATCGTCAGTGTTGTTACCCCCATGGTTAACCTCTCTCCTTTATTTAATACTCTAGTGGCTGTTACCTTGTTCGCTGGAATGCCAGTGATGCTGTATTTGTCATGGTATTTCGATTTCACCATGGACGGCTTGGTGGCTATTGCTGATAATGAAACAGGTAGAGTATCCCCTTTTGGTTTATCTCGCTGGACCATTCTACTACTTATCACTTTAGGCTCAGGTTTCGTGGCATACCGCTATTTTTCGAATGTTCAAATAGAGTTTGCCAAAGCGAGCGATGGCATCAAACAAACCTTCATCGCTGACTCCATAGCCGTTCTACCTTTTAAAGATGCCAGTGCCGACCAAGACCAAGCCTTTTTGGCGCAAGGCTTAGCCGAGGAAATCACCAGTTTATTAGGTCGCACCGATGGCCTTAAAGTCGCAGCATCTAGTTCAACGAGTGCATTGGCAGAAAAAGGCCTTGACCCTGTGACTATCGCGAGGCGTTTGCAGGTAGATACGGCGTTAACGGGCAGTGTCAGAGTCATAGGTGATCAGCTCAAAATACGAGTAGAGTTAGTGGACGCTGCCGATGCCAACGTATTGTGGAGCGAAACCTTCGCCCGTAAATTCAGTGATATATTTGTCGTCGAAAGTGAGATAGCCCGTTCTACGGTTAATATGCTGCAAGACACCTATATCGAAACGGGCTCGCTGACCAACAGCGCCTCCACCAAAAGCACTGATGCCTATGTGATTTATCTCAAAGGCCGTGAGCAATATCGCAAACAAACCACAGAATCGATGAAAGCCGCACGTAAATTATTTGAACAAGCCATTGGCCTTGATCCTGAATATGCACAGGCATATGTGGCGTTGGCTGATACGATTGCAATGCTGGCAAAAGGAACAAACGGCATCGGGCATGATGCTTTTTTTGGTGTGCTTGATGGTGATATTGCTCGTCAACTGTCAGAACAAAATATCGAAAAGGCCTTGCTTAGAAATCCCGAGTTATCTGAAGCCTATGCTATTCGAGGACTCACTTTAGCTTATTTGAGTAAACAAAGTGACGAAGCATTATCCTTTCTTGATAAAGCGATTAAATTGAGTCCAAGCTCCGCAAAATCTTATATGTGGAAATTTGCGGTCTTAGACAAACTAGGGAGATATTCAGAAGCGTGGCAGGCCTTAGAGAAAGCCTACTCACTTGATCCTATTTCCATAGCTAATCAATCTAATCGAGGATTTTATTTATCTCAACAAGGCCTTATTCAAGAAGCTGAAAACCAATATAACTTACTCATTTCAGAATTTCCAAATTCACCGCTAGGTTATGCTGGAATGGCTAGTATTGAATATAACAGAGCAAATTACTCTGAGAGTATTCTTTATTGGAAACAAGCTCATTCAATATCGCCTGACAACGCTCGATATGAAAAAAGTTATATCGGTTTGCTGCTCGAGCTCGGTTTAGTCAATGAAGCGCGAAAACTTACTTCAGACTCTTTTTATATTCCGACTTTTTTATTGATAGAGAAAAAACACCCTGAGTTAATCGATGAAATGAACACAAGAATATTAGCTAACCCAGATGACCCATGGGTACGATTTGAAACCGCCTTTTATCAGATGCTTATTGGTAACAATAGCGCAGCAGAAAAATTACTTGTTCCCTTGTTGACAGAGTTTTCCGATGGCGAGTTATACAATATGCCGCTATGCAGCCCCGCCATCGAAATAGCTTGGGCACTTGTTGAGCAGGATAACAACAAAGAATCGCAACCAATACTGAGAGAGTGCGAACGTCAACTAGACAATGCTCGGCAAGAAAATATTAAAGATGCATTTGCAGACTACCTAGGGGCTCGCCTGGCTGCCTTAAATAATAACGAAAAACTTGCTTCACAAGAATTAAGCAACGCTTTTGAAAATGGCTGGCGACAATGGTGGACAAAATATGACCCCATTATCGCACCGCTGTTAGAAACCGATACTGGTAAAGACATCATGATAAAAATTGATGATCATCTGCAAAAAGAAAGAGAAGAAGTAAAGCAACTCAACATTTTTTAGTTAGCTTAGAAAAGTGCAATTATCAGACTGATGTGGCAGCCTTATTGTTTCCTTGGCCAATAAAACAACTATTTGGTTTGAACTTTTCTTCTCACAAGTAGGCAACATAGGGCTGTAAGTATGATAAGCACTATACTAGGCTCACTCACCACAACCATTCGATCTATGCCGCTTCTCACAAACGTATTACCTGATACACTGCCCAAGCGAGAGCATATTATATTTTCTGGCTCACCAAAGCAGGCTTCATCATAAAATATTGCATCCGCCGCGTAAAACGTGTAACCAACCGGCGCAGTTTGAGTCACTGCTACCTGAACCTGGTATTCTCCTGGCGCTAAATCTTCCGGCATTGCAGCATCTAAATAGAGTTGACGTCGCTGGCTTCTATCCCCCGTATTTTCAACTGATGAGAAGCTATTATCAAATTCAAAAAGAGGGGCATCTATGAAGGGGTCTGCATCACTTTCAAATATTCGCCAAGTAATGTTTTGAATGGCGAGTGAAAAAAATGAGACTGTCGATCCGATGACTTCAAGTCGCTCACCTTCATTGAATTGCCAGTAACAGGGATCATCTTCAAATGGCTGACCTGAGCCCAAGGAAACAAAACAGAAATCGGGTACCGCCATTGCCATAGGATAACCAGGCGGGACATACACGCTGTCGTAGGGAACAGCAGGATTGATGTTTGAATAATAATCCCAATTTAACAAGCCAAACTCATTAATCTCTGAGGTTGGCACTAGTAAATCAATGGTACCAAAACTCACCGTTATTCCACCTCTACCAGCACCTCGAATCAGTCCTGCATCTGCAATGAAGCTGATTAACAAACTGCTGATAATGAGTCCTTTACATATTTTGTACATAGTAGCTCCTTTCAATATCCCTTATTTGTAAAATCGTATTGAGACAGTAAATCAAGGGAACACTCATGATTGGTTAATTATTAACCAATCATGTTTGACACTGACACTTTGTTTTTACAACGAAAGCGCTTAATTAATTCAATGAATGCAAGCTAGAAGGTTTTCTACCTACCTAAAGTCGTGATGAGGGCTGAGCTGGTCTTAAATACAAACAGGGACAAGTAATGTGCAAAGCTGTTACAATTTGAAAAAAAGCGCGCGGTTTGAGTGATCACATTACTTTTGCAAAGCGTACAAAAGCGAAATTTTATTAAGGGATTATCCATGTTTTCTTTTTTCAAATCTGATCCAAGCAAAAAACTTCGAAAGACCTATGATCAACTGTCTACTGAAGCGATGCTCGCACAACGTAAAGGCGACATTCGAAAATATTCAGAGCTTACCGCTGAGGCTGAAAAGTTGTGGCAACAAATTTTAGACATTGAAACGAAAAAAAAGCCTTAGTTTTCCTTCACTGGCGAAAATTCACAACATACTCCACACTTTAACATTTACTGTTTGAAGGAGTCTTAAAGTGAGTACAGAGGCTTATAGAAAAGTATTTTTAAAGCACCAGCGCACCTTTGTTTCTGCACTTGCGATATTCTCACATCCGAATGATCAAAAACGTGATGCATTGCTAAGTGATGAAAACAAAGCCAGTTTGCATGATGCCGTGACCAAAGCGGCTAAAGGTGAAATTGTCACGCTTTTATTATCTGGCCACAGCAGCAGCAACAAAGCACTCATACTCAATCAACTTGCCCACCTCGCTAACGCACCGGTTTACCGACTTGATGTTGCTGAACTGAGAAAAAAGTATATTGGCGAAACTGAAAAAAATGTGGCGCGCATCATTGCCGAAGCACAAAGCAGTAAAGCCATCTTATTTTTTGATGAAGCAGAGGCACTCTTTGGTTTGGACGACAACACTGACCATATCATCGGCAGCTATGCTAATCAGGAAGTCAGCTACGTATTTAAATTGTGCAGCCAGCAAGCGGGCTTGTATGTGTTAGCAAGTGATGAGCCGCGCTTGGGTGAATTATTATATAAACGAGTGAACTATCTCATCCGCGCTAATCAAATCTAAGCCCCCTTTGTGGCGACTATTGTCGACTCAGCGTAGCCCCCAATGTTAGTCCTACATTTTCAATTTTTTCAAGGACATCATGGTTAGCAAGTGCCAACTGACACCCCTGCCCGACTAAGTTATGCTCGGCGGAACAATCCACCTGCCACTGGCGCAATACATAGGCTGCGATGGCAGCGCGTAAGTGCAAGGTTAACTGTCCCTCTTCCATCGCATAATCCAGCTCTATAGCAAGACTGCTAGACAAGCTTGGATGAGGAATTAAGCGCAAAGTAACCATACCCTGCCATTGTTCGTCGTAGGCACTTGCCTCATGCACACGAATAGCGCTGGGCATCACATCAACCTGAGTAAAACGGGTACAGACAAAGTCGCGAAATGTGTTGCTCTTGCGGTCATAAGCACGCACGTGCCAGCGATGACCATTATTTACAATTGAATGCGGCACAATTGCCCGCTCACTCTCGCCCGATGATACAGAAACGTAACGACATTTAATCGCTAATCGGTTATGAATGGCGCGCATGATACTGGCAATGATATTGGCATCGGGATGGATTAGCCGCACCGCATCAAAACACTGTTCGGATGGTTGTACCCCACTTGAAATACCATTTCCAAAACCTCGACTGAGAGAGGTTAAGATCACTTCGGGATTGTGCTTAAACAGGGGGTTAAAATGCTCACCACGATGGTAGCGTTTAGTTTGATGTATGAGGTGCAAGTTGTCCGGAGCCAGTTCTTTGTAGGTAGTAAAATCGCGCGTACTAGCCGCTAAACCGGTCTGAAATCGTTGAATAAGTTCTGTGCGTGCCACGTGGCCAAAATACTGCAAGCTAAAATCAATAAAAGCTAATCGGTCTTGTTGAGCATGGCTCAGAGCGGCAATTTGCTGCTGAATATCTAGAACGTGTTGAGACATTAACATAAACTCATTTTGATTACATGTAGTCAGATTACCCGCAATTTATTCAACAAGCAATCATTTTGATGATATCTTTTTGATTGCCTTACTCGGCAGGAACGGGTAATACCCCTTTGTGCATAAAATCATGCAAATTAAATGTCAAAGGCTGACCTTGGCCTGCTTGCGTGAAACTGACCTTATTACTCTGAGTTAAGCAGAGCCAATTTTGGCAAGACTCAGGCTCTTTAGACACAATGGCAGTGGGTTTGGCAATGGCGATATTCATACCATCCTGCGCCCTCGCTGATTGATAACGGATCACTTCAATCTGTTGGTTTATCTGCAAATACTCACCCACAGTTTGACAAAAATGATAATTATCAACACTGACTAACGCACTTTCAAACGAGTTGAAGTGCTGTAGGCTTAAGTCGGCACATAGATTACTGTTGACCTGCAAACTAAACATCATATGTTGTGAGTGAATGGGCTTTTCGTAAGGATCTTGCATGTGATGTAAAAACACAAAACGATAATAAGCCACTTCAGCTAGTACTGTTTTTTCGTTTTCGCTGGCGTAAAAAAAACTCGGTAATAAACGGCTACCGAAACGTGAGCCATATTTCAATGGAGGGTATCGAAAAGGGGTTTTAAGCAAATAATGCATGTGTTCTGTATTTGACCTGTAACGCGGTTTCACCTCATCCAACATTTGCTCTAATAAATATTGTTCGTCTAGGTCGTCTACCAATTTCATGGTCGCCGCTACTTCTTGCGTTTCAACTAAGCGTTTTACCCTACCCGAATATGAAATTGGACACGGACTTTGTTTATAGCACTCAGTAAAATTAGTTAGCGACATCATGGCCAGCTATATTTTGCCGCGCATTGCGTCAAGATAATCATTGGTTTGCATTAATCCCTGCACTGTTTGCACCAGTTCAGCTGGCTTGCCCCCTAAGGCGCTGTTAGGTGTTATGAACCAATGACGCATAAAACCTTGATCGCCGCCTGATATGGCAAATAAAGATCGATAAAGCCGAATAAAATGTAAAGATAATTCAGATGACTTTGATTCAGCCCCCAAGCCAATACCTTCTTTACGGGACAACGTTGAGCGGTTTACCCCGATAATTTTACCCGCGGTGGCTTTATTCACGCCTAACTCAGCACAGGCATTGTTGAATGCTTTTAGTAACACACTGGACCGGTCTTTTGACTCTTTGATATTAGCAAGCGCTGACATCGTTAACTCCTTTGTTAGGGACAAAACGGGTTAGATAAGAATCTGTGTATTCAAACCTATCCTAGCTCCAAATTACGCAAATGTCACATATTTATTGATTTTGATGCATATGCGACATATTTTCATTTTAATCAGTAAACAAAGGATGTTCAGTATGAGGGAAAAACATTGAATTTAGCGTATGTAAGCTCATTATAAAGCGACACCTCATCCCAAGAAAAAGTGAACCTAATGAAAGCCGTTGCTTATTTTTCCTCTTTGCCTATTAGTCAACCTGAGGCCTTAGTCGATGTTGAAATGGATAAACCCGTTCCAGCAGGACGAGACTTATTAGTCAAAATAGAGGCGATTTCTGTTAATCCCGTTGATTGTAAAATTCGCAGAAATGTAGACCCTCAAGGCCAGGCGAAAGTACTGGGTTGGGATGCCGTCGGTATTGTAGAAAGCGTTGGCGCTGAGGTGAGTCTTTTTAAAGTAGGTGATGCTGTTTATTATGCCGGCGATATTACTCGCAGCGGCAGTAATGCCGAGTATCAGTTAATAGATGAACGCATCGTCGGCTTTAAACCACATACCTTAACTAACGCCGAGGCAGCGGCTTTGCCCTTAACGTCGATTACCGCGTGGGAAATGCTGTTTGACCGCTTGGACATCAATAAACCTGCCCATAGCAAACCAGTATTGTTAGTTGTAGGCGGTTCTGGTGGTGTTGGTTCCATCCTAATTCAATTGGCCAAGCACCTTACCCAGGCAACAGTGATTGCAACAGCATCACGTCAGGAGAGTCAAGATTGGGTAAATCAACTTGGGGCTGATTATGTCGTCAATCACAGACAGCCACTTAAAGCTCAAATTGACGCTCTAGGCTTAGGAGAAGTCACTCATGTTGCCTGTACCACTCATGCCGACCAACACTTTGGTACCCTTATTGAAGTGTTAAAACCGCAAGGTAAATTGGGTATTATTGAGTTTGCCAATTCTTCTGTCGACCTTAACTTACTAAAAGATAAGAGTATTTCTTTACACTGGGAGTTTATGTTCACCCGCGCTAAATTTCATACCGAGGATATGATAAAACAACATCACTTGCTTAACCGCATAGGTGCTCTTATCGATGAAGGCACAATTCAAACAACGCTTGGCCATCATTTAGGACGGATCAATGCAACGAACTTGCGCTGTGCACATGAGCTTAGCGAGAGTAACAAAGCGATTGGGAAAATTGTATTAGAAGGTTTTTAAATTCAACAGAACCTGCAGCAACAATAAGCTTAGAAGCCCCTGTGTTGCTGTGATTTGTTGGATAGCGCTAGGGCTTAATTTTTCTCAGCTTTATCAATAAGATCTTGATCTTTACGGCTGCACCACTCGGCCGCGACTAACAGCATCATTAACATTACGCCAACTGCAACTAAAACGGTAATCATCTTGTTTCCTTTTTGAAATAGAATCCTTTACTCAAAATTGAGCAATTCTTACCTCACCATACAGCAAATTATGTGCCAATCATACGGATATAAAAAATTTTATAATATTTTCAGCGGCTTATGAAAAAATTGGGTTATTTAAATAATCAGCAAAAATAACTATTTCGGTGCATTGTGCACCTAATTACCGACTGTTATGAAAGTATTACATTGCAAAAATCAATTGCTTAATCGCTGTTTGAGGACAACAAACTACGCTAATATGTCAGTGCCTGTTCTACCTAAGGAGCTGATCCATGGCTGAGAAATTGAATGAAGACGCCTTAATGGCCTTAAAAATCGCCTTTAGCTACATGCCTAAAGCGATTGAAGTAAACAAATACGAATACGGTGAGCGTTACAAGCTGGTGCTAGAACATATTGACACGGTCCGCGAAGAACTCATTGCCAATGATGTGGATCCTGAAGAAGTGTATGGTGAAATTAATCCAGACAGTACACCTAACTCTTGTTACTAGGCTCTGTCGGCTTTTATTGCCCCTCGC
>NZ_JANQVQ010000101.1 GCF_030730205.1 Paraglaciecola sp. | reverse complement strand
TTGGACAAATCGCTGTTTGGGGTCCAGCACAAAAAGCCGCAAATATCCCCCCAGCACTGGCGACACGTACTGTTTAACTATTTACAACTACATATTAAGATAACAAAAAGCGGGTAATTACCCGCTTTTTGATTTTTACCCTTTGTAGCGCCTGAAAAAGAAAGTTATTTCAAATAACTATCCAAAAAGCTCACAAACTTATTAGACGCAGCTATACGATTATCTTTTTTACTAAAACCGTGGCCTTCATCATCAAATACCAGGTAATCAACGTAGGTACCACTTGAACGAATGGCTTCGACCATTTCGTCACTTTCTATTTTTAATACCCGTGGATCATTAGCACCCTGCACTACCAATACTGGGCTAGTGACTTTATGGCCAAAAAATACTGGTGAAATACTATGCAGTCTTTCTTCATCAGTCTCTGGATCACCTAATTCGTCATACAAAGATTTACGGAAACTCTCCCAATATGGCGGGATGCTTTTTAATGTACGCACCCAATTAGTTACGCCAAAGATATTAATGCCTACTTTAAATTCTTTAGTAAAGGTCATGGCCGCCATTGTCAGATAACCACCGTAGCTACCGCCAATAACCCCGATATTTTCACTTTCAACCCAAGGTAAAGATTGCAGATACTGTTTGCAATACACCACGTCTTGTAAGTCATCTTGACCATGGCGTTTGTCATCCAGATGGAAAAAGGTTTTTCCATAACCACTCGAACCACGGTTATTGATTTGTAATATGGCATAACCGTTATTAACCAAATGTTGTATCAAGGCAGAATAACCTTTACGACTTTGCCCACCTGGACCACCGTGGATCCACACTAAAGCAGGCACTTTTTTATCTACCGCTTGCTGGGGTTTATATAAAATCCCCGGAATACTCAGGCCATCAAAGCTATCAAAACGCACCACTTCACCAGTAACTAAATCAGATTCATTAATGTTTGGATTACCGGTATTAGTTAAACGAGTAACGCTATCGCCACTAACTTGATATACATATAAGTTTGAAGGAGACGTATCTGAATTGAGGTAAAAGACCATAATTGAACTGTCTTTAGAAAAATTTACGCCACGTAAATCACCATCAGGCATTTTAGGCAAAGCGATATTTTTACCGGTTTGTGTATCAACTATGCTTAACTTAGTTTGAGCATCGGCATTTATGCCACTAATACGGTATTTGCCGTCTTTAGAAAAATACACAAAACTGACATCCCAATCTGCTCTAAGCACCGCCTGATGCTCTTTGTTAGTTAAATCATATTGCCAAGCTTGAACAAACTCCCCATATTGATCAGTAGCGTAAATCAGCTTTTGACTATCCTGACTAAAGGTAAAAGCGCTGTGGGTTATATCGCCTTGGTGAGCCGTGAGCAACATTGGGTTTAGGGCTGTATTTTTTAAATTAATTAAATACAGATCCGAATCGGCATTACTATTAACCTTACTACCCACCACCCAGTTTCCGTTTGGGCTGACACTTTCTAAGGCTAAACCGTCTACATTTTCATAAATCAATTTGCGCGAGTAATCTTCAGTCGCGTAAATATAGAGATCAAAAAACTGCGGATTACGCTCGTTACTCACTACATAAAAATGTTTGTCGTCTTCGTGCCAGCCAACAAAATTAGCTTTTAAATTTTCACCAGGGGTCAAGTCCGTAACCTTGCCATCGGGTTCCTGCACATATAGATGATCGAGCTCGTTGCCTCCCTGATCAGCCGTGTATAAAAAGCGGTTGTCGACCGGAAACCAACTGTCAACATAGATAGACTCTTGGGTCGAATGACTTAACTGAGTAGGTGCTGAACCATCCAGCGGAATTTGATATGCGTTAAAAATACCACTCGCATCATTACTGACCAGAACCAAAGTTCCATCGTGGTTAATGGACGATCCAAAAACCGAGGTGGTTTTATAAAACTCTTCTGCACTGTAAGTTTGAAAAGCTGGCTTTTGCATCAGGTCTGCCGACGCTGACTCAGTTTGCTTAGTTGCTGGGCTACAGGACTGTAACAGCAGCAAAAGTATTGATATAAAACTTAAGGTTTTTAACTTGCTCACCATGTGTATTCCTTTTATTGTTGGGCTTGTACTGGGATTTCGCCGTATTACTATAGGCAATAGCTTAGGTAACACAAATTGTTTATATATTGTGCTATTACTTGCTAAAAATACTATTGTTGCAATGTCTTATGTCGTCTCCTTTTGGCTTGTTTTATAGAAAACTGCTAGCCTTAATATGCTGTTTTAGCTGCCATTATGGATAAACAAAAATAAAGCGTAAAAGTTATGAGAGACAGATGAGTATTAGCTCTTACCTTAATTGGCTATTCATTTATAATGCGCCATCAATTTATTAAGGCCACTTTCTTAAGGTAATATTCTCTCTATGTCGTTTTTAATTAATCTAATCCGTAATTTACTAGGCTCAATTATTGCCCTAGTTGATTTTGTAACTCGTCCATCCAAGCAAAAACGCAGTCTTGCGGCTCAGCAACAAGTAGAAAGTGAATTAAAATCTATGGCGCTTTATCAGTTTTTTGCTTGCCCGTTTTGCATTAAAACTCGCCGTGCTTTACATCGTTTAAATCTGCCGATACAAACCCGCAATGCCACTAAAGGCAGCGACTATCGTGTAGAGCTTGAGCAACAAGGTGGTAAAACACAGGTGCCTTGTCTGCGTATAACAGAGCAAGGTAAAGATATTTGGATGTATGAAAGCGGCGAGATCATTAACTATTTAGAGCAGCGTTTTGGCTCGGTGGTTTAGTTTATAAACAGAGGTTTTCAATAGTTTGTCTGTAGGCTTTTATGTTTTGTTCTGACAGATCATATTTCGCAGACAAGCGTTTTACTTCAATTTTTGTACCTTGGTTAAACAGCAAAAACTCTCGTAGGGCGGGTAAAAAGTCCTGAATAAAGGCTTCTATTTTTGCTGTTTCGATATGTAAATGCTGGATGAGCAACAAACCAGTTTTACGTTCTATCTTAGCATCCATGCGTCCTGAAAACCCATTACCCCACAACAAGGGCAAGCTAAAATAACCATACTGGCGTTTGGGCTCAGGTACATAACATTCAATCTGATAGTCAAAATCAAACAGTTGTTGCATACGTTTACGTTGAATAAGCAGATTATCAAAAGGCGATAAGATCTTAACATGTGAGCGTTTGAGTGATTTTTTTAAACTTTCCTGAGCCTGAGGCAAGGCATAATATCGCTGCCCTTGACACTCAAGAACTTGTAACTCGCCATTCTCCAACATCTGCACACACTGAGTTTCAACGCAGCGTTTAATACCTTTACGTAAATAGGCCATTTCGCTAGCAGTAGCCAAACCATTGGCCTGTAAACAACGAGTGATCAAATATCGATAAAACTCTTTGTCAGAGGGAACGCTGGTATCTATACCTAAGGGTAATACCCTTTCAGTAAGATCATAAACCTTTTGAAAACCTTGGCGTTTTACCGCCATCAACTCGCCTTCCATAAACAATTGTTCGAGGGCTTTTTTGGCTGGTTTCCAATCCCACCAGCCTGCCGCTTTAGCACCGCCTTCGCGCTCAAAGTCTTTGGCCTGCAGCGGACCTTCTGTACGTATGCGTTGTAAAATTTGCTGGGTGAGCTTTTTATCTTTGCTGTGCCAATGGGTTTCGCCCCCCGCAATGGCATGTTTTCGTTGCAGAGAATAACGATAATCACACATAGGCAAATAAGCCGCTGCATGTGACCAATACTCAAATACTTGTTTATCTTCGATTAACTTGGCAAGTTTATCCGCTGAATAGTTATTAACCCTATTCCACAAACTATGATGGTGCGCTCGCTCAACCACTGAGATGGTATCAATTTGAATATAACTAAGTTGTTGCAGGCTGCGTAATATACCGTTTTCCCCCGTACCAAAGGGATTAGTTTTGTGTAATCCCTGACTGACCAAAACTAACTTGCGTGCCTCATTTTGACTAAGCTGCTCAGCCACTTAGAGCCCTTGGAATGCTAACAAACGCTCAAGATCTTCTGGAGTATCAATGCCTGTTGGTGGTGTTTCTCTAGCAATATCCACATGAATTTTCTCACCGTGCCATAGCACTCGCAACTGTTCGAGGG
>NZ_JANQVQ010000100.1 GCF_030730205.1 Paraglaciecola sp. | reverse complement strand
TATACAAAAAAGGCGCCGTAACATAAGATTCGGCGCCTTTTTTATTGGGTGAGCGAGGGGTGTTTTACGAACGTTGCTGCTCGTTGTAACCAAAGGTACCGGCATGGATTGTTTCAACGTCAATGGCATCAAAACGGTATTCGGTATGGCAGTACTGGCAATTCATCTTAACGGCGCCTTCTTCTGCCACTATATTCAGTAGCTCTTCTTTACTAATAGCAGAAATCGCTGATGCTGTGCGCTCACGACTGCAACTGCATTTAAATACCACGGGTGTAGGGGTAAATATTTCTGCATTTTCTTGATGGTACAAACGATAAAGCACGTCTTCCGCTGGCAGATTAAATAGCTCTTCCTCTTTGATGGTGTCTGTCAGATGGCTCAAGTGCTCAAAATCGGTGTCAGCTGTATTGGTTGCCTCACTGCTGGTGGGTAATATTTGTAAAAACAAGCCACAGGCTTTAGGCGCAGCCGGACTTGTTTGCGTACGAATAAGCACTTTAGTGGCCAGCTGTTCTGACTGTGCAAAATACGTTTCAATGCATTCTGCTAAAGTGGGTTTATCTAAGGCGACGATGCCTTGATAGCGCTCACCTTCTTCGGGACTTATCGTGATGACCATAATGCCTTTGGGAAATAATTCACTAAAACTGTCGGGCAATTCAGTTAGGGTTTCATCCCAGCGTGCTACTCCACGTAACTGTTGATTGTGCGTACCATTGATAACCGCGTAACTCACTGGCCCGTCGCCTTGTAATTGAATAGCGATATCGCCTTCAAATTTTAAGGTGGCGGTGAGTAAGCTGGTGGCTACCATTAACTCGCCTAATAACGCTTGAATGACAGGGGGATAATGATAAGAATTTAAAATGGCGCAAAATGTGTCTTCTAGGCGAACGAGTTCGCCGCGCACATTGCCTTCATTAAAAATATATCGATGTAATTGATCAAAAGCCATGGTTGTTACCTTATGTTTAGCGTGTTGGGTAGTCGTTTATTAATGACTATTGCTGCTTAAATTGAATAATTTGACGACGTTGTTTTTTATCGGGTCGGTGATCAGGTTTTGGACTATGAAAGGCATGTAAGCGCCTCGCTTCAGCGTTTTTTTCTCTGAGTTGTTCACTTTCTGCCGTTTCTTGATACATTTGTCTTGCTAAGGGGGCACTTAAGCGCTGATGCTTAATTTGCAGTACCTCAATTTCTATCAGGTCATAGCTCATGGGAACTTTTATAATAGCGCCCAGCTCTATAGTACGGCTTGGTTTGCAACGCTGAGAGTTGTATTGTACTTTACCTCCAGCAATGGCATCACGAGCTAAGCCTCGAGTTTTAAAAAAACGCGCGGCCCACAGCCATTTATCTATACGGACTTCTTCGCTTGGATCAGATTGTTGGGGCATAGTGAATAATTAACCGAGTTAGTTTTGTAATTTTTTTGTAACCTTTACTTAATACAGTTGTGACCCCACCAGCTAGTCGTTATGATTGGCAGGTATCGCTTTTTTCAAGGTCCCACCGAGAGACAATGACAGTCGTAAATTATAACGTTAATCACCTGTGGCTCCAACTGGTCAAACATCAGCGCGGCATAAATATGCTGATAGTGGTGCTATTGGCCTTGTTTTTATTGGCCTATGCGGCAGAAATTACGTGGCGATTATTACCAGTTCCACAAAATAACAGCTTGCAGACGCCCACGAATCAAACTGGCGTAGTGGCTACAGTTAGTAAAAATGCCAAATTGGACTTATCAACCGTCAAGCGTCTCAATTTATTTGGCGACTTAGCAGCTCCTGTGGTGGTGGTTAAAGAAGTCACCGAAGCGCCAGTCACAAAACTAAATTTAACCTTAACCGGAGTGGTTTCTAGCTCAGATAAAGAAGCAGGCGCCGCCATTATTGAAAATCGCAATCAACAGCAAACCTATGGTTTAGGTGAAAAGATTGATGGGACTAATGCCACCTTGGCGGAAGTCTATGTTGATCGTGTCATCATCAAAAATGGTCCGAGTAAAGAAACCCTCATGTTAGACGGAGTGGACTACAGTAAACCTTCTAAACAGAGTATTGTCCCTATTAATAGCAGAGAAACCTCCCCCAGTGACAATGAAGTACGTCGTACGTTGTCTACTGAAGCCGTGCAAGCCACTCGTGAACTCCAGCAAGCGCCGGCTAATTTTACTGATTTTATTAATATCTCTCCCCATCGCCCTGATGGAGAGCTACTTGGCTACAAAGTTGCACCAGGCAAAAAAGCCAGTTTGTTCAAAGCTGCGGGCCTGCAAGCGGGTGATGTGGTTACCGAGTTGAATGGCTTGGATTTAACTGATATGCAACAGTCGCTCGAAGCGATGAATGCCCTACGTGAGGCAGAGTCTATCCAAATGACTGTGGATCGTAGTGGTGAATTATTGACTATTTATCTGGATTTACCCGCAGGGGATGAGGAAGCTTTAGAATGATGTTTAATAGGCGAACCCGTTTAATCAAGCACCTAGTAACAGTCATAGGTGCAGCTTTGCTCGCCATGTCTACTTTGGTCGCTGCAGCTGATTATTCTCCTAATTTCAAAAATACTGAAATCAGTGAATTCATTAACATTGTGGGAAAAAATCTGCAAAAAACCATCATTGTTGATCCTAACGTGCGCGGTAAAATTACCGTTCGCAGTTATGACCTTCTTAATGAAGAGCAGTATTACCAGTTTTTCTTAAACGTGTTGCAAGTCTATGACTTTGCCGTAGTAGAGATGCCTAGCGGCGTGATCAAAATAGTGCGCGCGAAAGACGCCAAAACATCCAATATTCCAGTAGTAGAAGGTGAGCGTTTTAACGGTGATGAAATTATCACCCGTGTTGTGCCCCTGTACAATGTTCCTGTGCGTGAACTCGCTCCAATACTACGTCAATTAAGTGATTCAGCCGGTGCGGGCAGTGTGGTGGGCCATGATGCGTCTAACGTGATGATGTTAACTGGCCGTGCGGCGGCGGTAAATCGCTTAGTTGAAATCATTGAACGCGTTGACCGTGCAGGGGATGAAGAAGTTGAAATTGTAAAACTTAAGTTTGCTTCTGCCTCAGAGATGGTGCGTATTATTGATAGCATTAATAAGTCGACCGGTGCGGCGAATAATGCCGGTGGCAAATCGGCTCCACGTGTTGTGGCTGATGATCGCACCAACAGTATTATTGTAAGTGGCGACACCAAGGCGCGCGCTCGTTTAGTGAACTTAATAGAGCGTATGGATCAAGAGTTAGAAACCAGCGGAAATACTCGGGTCATCTTTTTAAATTATTCTAAAGCCGAAGATCTAGTCAAGGTACTGCAAGGTGTGAGTGCCAGTATTCAAGCTGAAGAGCAAGGTGCAGCCAAAGGCAAAACGGGTAAAAATCGTGAGGTCAGTATTGACTCTCATGAAGACTCTAATGCCTTAGTGATTACCGCTGAGCCCGACATGATGCGCTCTTTAGAAGAGGTCATTCGTCAATTAGATATTCGCCGTGCCCAGGTTCAAGTTGAAGCCATTATTGTTGAAGTATTTGAAGGTGATGGCACCACTTTGGGTGTACAACTTGGCAGTGAAAAATTTGGTGCAACCCAGTTTACCAATGGTGTAGTAGGCATTGGTTCATTAGCGGTAGGGATTAAAAACGCTGAAGGTACGACAACCTCAACTACTGGTTTTGATGATAACGGCGAGCCTTATTCATATGACACCACCACTGCAGGCGACTACACCACTCTTGCTTCGTTACTAGGCGGCGTAAATGGTTTACTCACTGGTGTCGTTCGTAATGGTTGGGCTGCGGTTGTGCAGGCAGTCAGCACGGATACCAACTCTAATGTGTTAGCAACACCGCACTTGACTACTTTAGACAACGAAGAAGCGTTTTTTATTGTGGGTCAAGAAGTCCCCATTATTACCGGCTCTACTACCGGTTCTAATAACGCTAATCCTTTCCAGTCCGTTGACCGAAAAGAAGTGGGTATTAAGTTAAAAGTCACGCCACAAATTAATGAAGGTGATGCCGTTCAGTTAACGATTGAGCAAGAAGTCTCTAGCTTAAGCGGTGCGACCTCCGTGGATGTCTTGATTAATAAACGAGAAATTAAAACCTCTGTCATCGTCGATGATGGTGGCACCATCGTATTAGGTGGTTTAATTGATGAAGACGTGCAAGAAAGTATCTCAAAAGTACCTTTGTTAGGTGATATACCTATTCTGGGTAACTTATTTAAATCCACGACGACAAGCAAGCGCAAGCGTAATTTGATGGTGTTTATTCGTCCTACCATTGTGCGTGATGGGGTGACCATGAATGAAATCAGCCATCGCAAATACAACTACATCAGAGCCGAACAATTGAAGCGTCAAGCCGAAGGGATCCCGTTGATGCCATTCCAAGAAGGGCCTTCGTTGCCTGAGTGGGATGATAAATTGGTATTGCCTCCCAGTTTTGAAGAATACATTGAAAACAAAGGCAAGGATAAAGACTGAGATGGAAACGACTCACCTCAGCGCCGTTGATGCCGAAGAACAAGCCTTAATTGAAGCGGGTACTGACATAGATGCGCCAGTCGATGAGCCAGAACACAAACAGCTCGCTTTTAGTTTTGCTAAACGTCATCAAGTGTTACTCGATACCGGTGAAACACCTGCGGTGCTGTATCATACTGGTGAAACACAAATTGCAGTATTTGCCGAAGTACGCCGTTTTTTAGGGGCAGAATTTCGTTTACAAGAAATCGAACTAGGGCGCTTTGAAACCCTACTGACTCAGGCGTTTCAGCGCGATTCGTCAGCGGCTAAACAGTTGATGGAAGACATCGGTAATGAAAGCGATTTGTTCAGTTTGGCTGAAGATTTACCCGATACTGAAGACTTGTTAGAAAGCGAAGACGATGCGCCCATCATCAAGTTAATCAACGCTATGTTAGGCGAGGCGATTAAAGAAGGGGCTTCGGATATTCATATCGAAACCTTTGAAACTCAGTTGTTGGTGCGCTTCCGAGTGGATGGCGTGTTGCGAGAAATTCTTAAACCGAATCGTAAAATGGCCTCGATGTTAGTATCGCGTATCAAGGTTATGTCGCGCATGGATATCGCTGAAAAGCGCGTACCGCAAGATGGCCGTATCACGCTGCGGATTGCGGGTCGTGCGGTTGATGTGCGGGTGTCTACCATGCCATCAAGCCATGGCGAGCGGGTCGTACTGCGATTATTAGATAAAAACAATGTACGCTTGAATCTATTAGATTTGGGTATGACCAAAGAAAACCGGGCCCATTTTTCAGAGCTGATCCGTAAACCGCACGGTATTATTTTGGTTACCGGACCAACAGGTTCAGGTAAATCAACCACCTTATATGCAGGTTTAAGCGAATTAAACTCAAAAGATCGAAACATATTGACCGTTGAAGATCCTATCGAATTTGACTTGCAAGGTATTGGCCAAACGCAGGTGAATCCCAAAGTCGACATGACCTTTGCTCGCGGTTTACGCGCCATACTTCGTCAAGATCCTGATGTTGTGATGGTGGGTGAAATTCGTGATTTAGAAACCGCACAAATTGGTGTGCAAGCCAGTTTAACTGGTCACTTAGTGATGTCGACACTTCACACCAACACTGCTGCAGGCGCGATTACTCGGTTAGAAGACATGGGTATCGAGCCCTTTTTGCTCTCTTCCAGTTTGTTGGGGGTTTTGTCACAGCGCTTAGTGCGTACTTTGTGTGACCATTGCAAAGTGAGCCATCATCCCTCTGAGCAAGAATGCCAAATTTTGGGAGTGAAACCTAAAAAAGCCGATGATATCGTGATTTATTCACCCAAAGGCTGTGCTGCGTGTAATCAAACGGGTTATCGCGGTCGAACGGGAATTCATGAATTACTTTTAGTGGATGAAGGGATACGTGACCTTATTCACAATGGCCGCGGTGAGCAAGCTATCGAAAAATACATTCGCAAAAATACGCCCAGTATTCGTGATGATGGCTGTAAAAAAGTGCTCCTCGGCTTTACTTCACTTGAAGAAGTGTTACGTGTAACACGGGAAGACTAAATGGCCGCTTTTGCTTATAAAGCCATGGATAAAAGTGGCAAAAATAAATCCGGTGTATTAGAAGGTGATAACGCCCGTCAGGTACGCCAACAATTGCGTGAACAGCAACTTATTCCTATGGAAGTCAGCCAAGTTGCCGAGAAAGAACGTCAGTCTCAGCAAGGTTTGCAACTGTTTAAAGCTAAAATATCTGCGGCCGATTTGGCTTTATTGACTCGCCAGTTAGCCACCTTAGTTGAAGCCGCGTTGACCATTGAAGAAGCCCTGCTGGCAGTGGCCGAACAATGTGAAAAACCCAGACAAAAAAATATGATGATGGCGGTGCGTTCTAAGGTGGTTGAAGGCTACGCTTTAGCTGACGCCATGGCAGAATTTCCTCATGTATTTGATACCTTGTACCGGGCGATGGTGGCCGCAGGGGAAAAGTCCGGCCATTTGGATACGGTTTTGAACCGCCTAGCAGATTACACTGAAAAACGTCAGCAAACTCGCAGTCAAATTACTCAAGCCTTAGTTTATCCCTTGATTATGTTATTTTTTGCCTTTGCTATCGTGATTTTGTTGTTGACCATTGTTGTACCTAAAATAGTGGGTCAGTTTCAAACCATGGGCCAAGAGTTACCGACCATTACGCAAGTCTTGATTAACATTAGCGAGTTTTTGCAAGACTACGGTTTGGTATTAGCTGCGGTCATTGTTGTGGCTATTGTCATTACTGTTCGGGTGTTACAGCAGCCGGTGATGAAAAAACGCTACCATGCTTTTATTTTGACCTTGCCGCTAATAGGTAAGGTATCAACTGGCCTGAATACTGCGCGCTTTGCTCGCACCTTGAGTATTTTGTCTTCTAGTGCGGTCCCTTTATTAGAGGGCATGCGTATTTCTGGTGACGTATTAGAAAACTTATACATCAAAGATGCAGTCAAAGAAGCCTCAGTGCATGTAAAAGAAGGTTCCAGTTTGCGTGCCGCTTTGGATCAAACCAAAATTTTTCCGCCGATGATGATGCATATGATCGCCTCGGGTGAACGTAGCGGTGAGTTACAGCAAATGTTAGGCCGTGCGGCCGACAATCAAGACAGGCAGTTTGAGTCTCTGGTCAGTGTGTCATTAAAAGTTTTTGAGCCCCTGCTTATCGTTTCGATGGCAGGCATAGTATTGTTTATCGTATTAGCAATACTGCAACCTATCTTAGCATTAAACAATATGGTGAATTTATGAGTAAAGGAAGTAAACAACAAGGTTTCAGCTTAATCGAAGTGATGGTGGTGTTGTTGATCATCGGCATTATGGCTGGACTAATTGCCCCATCTATTTTAGGCAATCAAGCTACTGCGCAAATTAAAAAAGCGGCGGTGGATATTCAGCAATTAGAAAGCTCTTTGGAGCTGTACAAGCTCAAAACCAATACTTTTCCTACGACTGAGCAAGGTTTAGAGGCCTTAGTAACCGTGCCCACTATTGACCCAATACCACGTAATTACCAAGAAGGTGGTTTTATTAAACGTTTACCAGAAGATCCTTGGGGCAATCCTTATCAATTACTTAGCCCAGGTGAGTTAGGGGTTATTGACATCTTTTCTTTTGGTCCTGATGGTTTAGCTGGCACTGAAGACGATATTGGTAACTGGAATCTAAACGACTATTTATAAGCACACAGTGAGTCAATTAATTTTGTTACTCTCTTATCACTGCTAACTGATGACTGCTTTTCGTCCCACTCATACAGCTTTTCGCGGCTTCTCTTTGCTTGAGGTGATGCTCGTGTTGGTGATCATGGGGCTGGCTGCTAGCGCTATTGTGTTTAATTTTTCCGGTAAAAGCCGCGTTGACGAAGTAAAAAAGCTCAGCCAGCGCTTTGAGGTCGTTTTTAATATGGCCTCAGATTTTGCTGTGTTAAACCAACAAACTCTCGGTTTACGAGTTGAAGCAGATAAAAATGAATATCATTTTTTGCGCCTAGACGATCAGCAGCAGTGGCAAATTTTAGATGGTGATCCTACCTTCTCAACCTTTACCTTACCTGAAGAGTTTGTGGTCGAGCTCAAACTTGATGATTTACCTTGGGACAGTGACGATAGTTTGTTTGATAATCAGGTGTTTGATGAAGAGCTGTCGGTATCCACAGATGGCGTTGAAATTGGTGATGAAGAAGAAAAAAAGCCTGAGCCCCCGCAAGTGCTAATTTTATCCAGTGGCGAAATTACGCCTTTCTCAATGTTATTTAGCTTTGAGCCCGAGTTTGGTAATGAATCCCCAGCGTATTTTCGTGTCAATGGCGAAGACTCAATACCACTTACGCGGGAAGGACCTTTGGATGCGCCTTAATCAAACGACTAAGCAACATGGCTTGACCCTGCTAGAGGTGATGGTCGCCTTATTGATTTTTGCTGTGACCGGTTCTGCCATACTTAAAGCCGCGGGTGACCATTTAAGCGGTGTGCGTTTAATTCAAGATATGACTTTTGCCACTTGGGTGGCCAATAATCGTTTAACGGCTTTGCAGTTGGAAGACACTTGGCCACCTAAAAACAATGCTAAAGGTTCGCAAGAGATGGCGGGCACCATGTGGTATTGGTCACAACGGGTAGAAAAAACCACAGATGAAGATTTAATGCTCGTGGAGGTTACGGTGGCGACGGAAGCGAATAGCAAAAATTCGATCACTTCTGTGAGTACCTATTTGGCGAAGAAACCGCAGTCATGAGTACCTTAAATAACCATCAGTCACAAGGTTTTACCTTGTTAGAAATTTTAGTGGCGATGGCGATTTTTACACTTATAGGCATAGCAAGCACGGGTTTGTTAACCAATGTACTAGACGATGACAAAGCCTCCAGTGAACGTTTTGCCCAGCTCGAAAAATTACAAAGAGCCATGTTGACCATCGAGCGGGACGTGCTGCAAGCCATGCCTCGTGCGGTAAGAATAAATGGTGAGTTGAATCAAGTGGTGATGCGCGGCGGCGAAGACGAACTAGGCGGCAGTGCTGATAGCATAGGGTTTGTGCACGGAGGCTGGCACAACCCGCAATTCATGTTGCCCCGTTCGACCTTGCAACTTGTTGGCTACCGCTTACAGGATGATAAATTACAGCGACTCTACGGTAATTACTTAGACAATGTTATTGGCTATGAACCCAAAACCAAGGATATCCTCGATGGGGTCAGTAACTTTCAGGTGGAGTTTTTGCTGAGTAGTGATGAAGAAGCCCAATGGCAAGAATCATATACCGGCGTGGAGCTACCCATGGCCGTGGCAATTACCCTGACAACGGATGTATTTGGTGAAATCCGTCGCGAATTTTTGTTGGCCAGTCAATGATGAAATTACGCTCAAAGCAGCAAGGTGTAGCGCTTATTATCGTTTTGCTGATCGTTGCCATCGTTAGTGTATTAGCCACGGAAATGGGGGCTCGTTTACAGTTACAAGTTAAACGCGCCAGTAATATTAAAGAAAACAATCAAGCCTATTGGTATGCCATCGGCGCGGAACAATTTGCCCGTAAGTCGATTGCAACCTTGATGAACAACAGCAACGGCGTGATTCATCTCGACCCGCTTTGGTCTGACGAATTCGTTTTTCCGGTTGAAGGCGGTGGCATCCAAGCACAATTGGTTGATATGCAAGCGTGTTTTAATGTAAATGGTTTACGCGATACCCCCAGTGATTCTGCAAATGCTTTTACTCGGTCTCCTGAATTGAGTGCGCGTTTAACGGCCTTTGACCGCTTACTTGCTTTGATCGAGCCAGAGATACCGTCATTTGAGGCGGAAACGGTCAGAGATTCATTGGCAGATTGGTTGGACGCCGATGACAACATGAGTCAATTGGGCGCCGAAGATAGCATTTATGAAAGTATGCAGTTTCCTTATATGGCCGCAAACAACTACATGGCAGACAAAAGTGAGTTGCGCTTAGTTAACGGTGTGCAGCAAGCATGGCTTGCTCCTCTTATGAAGTGGGTGTGTGTGTTACCGGCCGATAATGTATTTAAACTGAATGTAAACACGGTGACCGAAGAAAATGCTGCCATCCTTGGTGCAGTAAGCGGACTGACCTTAAGTGATGCAAGTACCATTATTGGCAGTCGCCCGCCAGAAGGGTTCAAAACAGTGGCTGATTTTTTAGCACTCAGTCAGGTGCAAGCGTTGGATTTAAGCACTGCGCAGCAAGCCTGGTTTGATGTGACAACGCAGTATTTTATGTTAACAACCAAGACAGGTTACAATAATGCCACATTTGCTATGCAGACCTTATTTAAAGTAGATGGTCAGCAGGTTAGGGTTATGAAACGTCAATTTGGTATCCAATAGTGAATAGGATGATCCCAGTCCAACAAGGTAATAATTAGTATGGAACAATTAGTCGTTCGTCTTGGTGCCTATGCTGACGAAGCTGTGCATTGGATAGTCTGGTCGAGTCAACAAAATGAGATCATTGCCTCAGGTGTTTTAGAAAATGCCGATCAGTTACACAGTTTAAGTGAAAGAGCAGGACGTCGGCCTATTACTGCTTTGGTGCCCACCAGTGACGTACTCCTAAAGTGGGTAGAGTTACCTGCAAAAGCAGGTCGCAAGGCCTTGTCAGCTATTCCCTATATGCTTGAAGACGAAATTAGTGGTGATATTAACCAACAGTTTTTTGCCATGGGGCCGCGTAAAGAGAATTTGCAAGCAGTAGCCATCGTCAATAAACAAAAGCTTCAAGAATGGTTGGACATGATTAGCCAAGCAGGTTTGCTATGTGACCAATTAGTACCTGACGTACTGGCAATACCACAAGCCCAAGAGGGCTGGGCAGTGCTTGAATTAGGCCAGCAATTATTAGTTAGGCAAGACGAATGGGCTGGCTTACAAGGCGAAAAACAATGGTTAATGCCTGCTCTTGGCTTGCATGCTCGCCAATACAAAAACACCCACGCCAAGGCTTTGCTTGTTGATAATTATTCTGAATGTCAGTTTGATGAAGCCAGTGAAATAGACTCACGCAGTATGCCCTTAGAGCTTCCAATGAAAGTGCTTGCCGAAGGCGTTGCGGCTGCAAAATTTAATCTTCTACAGGGGGATTTTAAGCTTAAAACCTCTAAAGGTGAGGGCTGGAAGAAGTGGCGGCTGGCAGCCGCGCTTGCAGTGTTCGCCTTATTTACCAGCGTGATTGACAAGGTTATCGAGCAACACCATATTCAAAGTCAATTAGCGCAACTTAAAAGCGACATTGACAGTGAATATCGTCGGGCGTTTCCTAACGCCGGCGCCTATCGCGATGTGCGAGCGACCATGACCAGTAAAATGAAAGTACTAGAACAAGGGGGGGGCGGTGCATCGATGTTGGTGATGCTTAATCAGCTCTCTACTGCCTTCGCTGATTCAAAAATCAAACCGCAAACTTTACGTTTTGACGCCAGTCGCGGTGAATTACGTATGCAAGTGATAGCCAATAACTTTGAAGCACTAGAGCAGTTTAAACGTTTAGCTCAAGCTCAAGGTTTTGTGGTAGAGCAAGGTGCGATAAACAATAAAGATAATCAAGTTATCGGCTCGTTGGCGGTACGGAGTTAATATGAATAAAGTCAAAGCTTACTATACCCAGCTGAGTGAAAGAGAACAGCGCTTAGTGCTCATTTCTGGCATTTTATTAGTGGTAGCCGTATTTTATTGGGGTATATGGTCGCCCTTAAGTCAATCTGTTGAGCGTGGGCAAGCTGCCCTCAATAGCCAACAAGAATTGCTATTGTGGGTGCAAAAAAATGCCAACCGAGCTAAACAATTACAAGGCAGTGTGGGACAAAACACCACGTTTACAGGTTCATTGGCGCAGGAAGTCAATCAAAGTGCTAGCCGCTTAAATATTACTATTTCACGTATGCAGCCCCAAGGAGATGAGTTGCAAGTGTGGGTTGAGCAAGTACCTTTTAACGATGTCTTAAGCTGGTTACAAAGCATGGAAACAAAAGGGGTGTTGATTCTTGATGTAGATGTGGCAGAGACTTCTGCGCCCGGACAAATAAAAATTCGCCGTTTAAAATTAGGTAAAGCATGAAGAAACAATTGAGTTGGGTCATTTTCGGAATACTTGTTTACCTGATATTTTTACTGATTAAGTTACCCGCTACGCAAGTATTGAGTCGCTTAACCTTACCGCCAGATGTGAATTTACAAGGAGTCAGTGGGACTATTTGGCAAGGTCAAGCGATAAGTGCTACGGTACAAGGCTTACCTTTGCAACACGTACAATGGTCGCTTAATTTTCTACCCTTGCTGATGGGGCAGATAAGCGCTGATGTGAGTGCGGGCAATATGCGTCAAACCGATCAAATTTCATTATCAGGTTCACTTAATATTGCCCGTGATCGCGTTCAAATGAATGACGTTCAAGCCTATTTACCCACGAACTTAGTGATATCCATGTTACCCCTTCCATTCCCTGTAAAGGCCGAAGGCCGTTTTAAACTGCAAGTAAGTGAATTGGACTATGCACAAGCTTGTCACACTCTGGTAGGTCAAGGTCAGTGGTTGAACGCCCAGGTAGAAGGTTTACAAGGTTTGATTGACCTTGGAAATTTCAACGCGGATATGCGCTGTGAAAGCAACAATATTGTGCTGAGCGTGAAGGAGCCTAATCGCTTTGGCTTAAGTGCCGATGCCGTCGTCAGTGCAAATTTACAATACAGTATCAATGGTCGTTTCAAACCGGATACGGAATTACCTGAAGAAGTGCACCAAGCGGCACAATTTTTTGGCCAAAAAGATAAAGACGGTTACTACCCGCTAAAATTTTAATTAAGACCTTGAATAGTATATTAGGTATGTTTAACGATATGTTAACAACTCAGGCATGCTCTTGAACCCAATGGATATGCACTGTATGGGTGCATCAGGTCGTTACAGGGACTATTATTTGATTTTGTGACAAATTTGTTGCAATAAATCAAAAAATAATTGGTATGTTAATTAATTGTTGGGTATTCTTACTAATAAGTAAGTAGTACCCAAATTCATACTATCTGAGGACAAGACTCATGCAAAAAGCACTTAAAAATACGATTGCCGACATTAAATTCAATTTAGATCGTTTGGTGCGCAGCCAAGATGCGAAAGAGCAAACTCAGAGTCTGTTTTTATTAGAGAAAGCATTAGAACTGGTGCAATTAGCAGAAGACAGAGCTGAAACCACAAACCAACAGGTTGAATCGGGTGCAAATACCATCGCTATGGTGCAAACCCTATTAAACTCAGATTCAAGATTTCATCTTAATTAATAAAACGCCTGAGATACAGAGAAAGGATAGTGTTCATCACTATCCTTTTTTTATGCCAGTAGTCGCCACAATGCCTCAGTCCATACTGTTGTTACTACCACTAAAGAAATAAATACCACTGCCGAGCCCATATCTTTGGCTCGCCCTATAAGTACGTGATGTTCCAAGGTAATGGCATCTGCTAAGGCCTCTATTGCCGAGTTGATCATTTCAGCGAATAATACCAACATCAAGCTGCCAAATAATAACAGCCAATGATTGCGCGATTCGCACAATAAAAATGACAAGGGCAACAATGTCAGCACCAGCACCAGCTCTTGCCTGAAGGCTGATTCGTAGCGCCAAGCGGCCTTAAAACCAAGAAAAGAACAACGTGTTGCTTTTAAGATACGGCTTAAGCCAATGCCATTGGGCTTATTTATTTCTACTGTCATTTTAACTTCGCTTGACTGAATTAAGAGATTTAAAAACTTTGCTTAACTTGTAAACGCCATTCCCAACTATCTACGCTGTCAGATTGAGTCAGAGGTTTAACAATATCTACATGAATAACACTACGATGGCTAGAACGATTTGAATACAAACGCGCTCCTACACCTATACTGCTTAAAATCTGGTCACTTTCATTTAATTGTGCTTCTTGACCATTCCAAGCACGGCCAATATCAAAAAAACCGGCAAACCCAACATCGAGCAATTTATAAATATTATAGCCCGTGTATAAGCGCGCCTCGAGGGTAGCCGATGCACTTCTTTCTCCATGCTGATATTGTAAAGGGTAACCACGTACACCTGTTTCATCACCAATAGATAGAGGAAAATCAAGATAGGGATTTTTTTCATTGTCAGCGGCTACGCGGGCATAAAAACCGACTAGCTCAGTATAACGTTTAAAATATTCAGCTTTGGCAGACAGAAGGTAGTGATCTCCATTGATGTGATTAAATATACTTTGCGCCGCTAAAGACACCAGTAGTAAACCATTATCAACCTCCCAGCCTTTATCGACATTTGCTTCTACATGATAGGCTAAACCCTGTTGCCCGGAATTATTGGCAAAGTCGATACCGAGTTTCGCCTCATAATGCCAGCCAAGATTGATGTCTTCAGCTTGTTGGATCAGATAAATATCTGACAACACACGATAGTCACGTTCTAATGATTCAAACCCCAACCAAAGATATTGAAATTGTCTATCTTGCGGCAACAGTTCATTAGCAAAAGGTTTATCAAACACAGGTGTAAATAAGGACTCTTCATCCACTAAGCCCACTTTGATGCGCTGACTGTGTAAGGCGTTTGAGTCAATTTGCCAACCCGTGGCAATTTCATAGCGGTGACTTTGATTAGCAAAGGTATTACGAACGCGACCATTTTGAAAAATATCGACGTCTTTTTCATCGCTTAAATAGCTAGCAAAATACATCCTTTCAGTGCGAGCGTGATAAAAAGGACGATCAAACTCAAGATTAATTAAATTGCCATCGTCATTATCTAAGTAATCGAGCAATAAAGTTGAATAGGGCATTAAGTAAGGGGTGGCTGATTTTAAGGTTAACTGATAGCCACTGCGCTGTTCGTCTGTGTTGTATTTAAATCGAGTCCGGATGCCAAGACCCAGCAAATTGTCTTCTTTTAAACCAATGGAAAACTTGTTTTCACCGCCTTTTCGTCCAAAACTCACTGTGGGGATCATGGACCAATTATCCCAAGTTTGAACTTGGATCTCGCCGGGGTCAGTAATTTGGCAACCTGCAATATATTTTATTTTAGCATCGCGAATATAAGCTTGTTTTCGAATAATACGTTCTGCTTCAGCTAGGTCGTTGCCATCAATAGTATCGCCAATCGTAAAAGGTAGACGTTCAGCGATGACGTCTTCTTTGGTATTTATATGTAACCAATTCGCGAAGCGGTGCAGGGCAATCGCTTCCTCATCATCTTCATCAAAAATAGGATTAGTAGTGATGTTTAGGTTTTTAACCACAAACTGGCTTTGGATTTGGCTTTCTTCATTGCCATGTTCAGCAGAAGGTGTGGCACAAGTGGCTAATTCTTCGGCAACACTACACGCACTGCAAAGGGCTAGGAGGCTAAAAGCAAGGCTATGTTTCATCTTTACTTTCCTAGCCAGTTTAATGTTTTGAAGGAAGGAAGGTTTGCACGTTCAATGCTCTTTGCTTGAGCTGGCGCGAGCTTAAACCAACGAGTAAAACTGAGCCATAAGCCAAAACTGCAATACCAGCACAACAAGGCGGTGCTCAGATCATGAGATAAAAAGTGTGCACCTCGTAGTTGTTGTGCCACACCAAATAAACCGCCCACTACCATGCCCGGTAACAACCAATAAAAATTTATTTTTTGCCCTTTATCTGCACGCCACAGTTTCAAACAAAAATACAGGCTAAATAAGGCGTATCCACCGGAAGCGTGACCAGCAGGGTAACATTGTGGTCCGGCATCGCTACTTGAAAACATTTGATGTAAATACACATACGACTGTGAGCCACCAAGACCGTTTACATCCCAAGGACATGGCAACATGGTAATTTGTTTTAAACCTGAAATTAGCACAATAGAAAAAATAGTGGCACACAAGGCGTATAAAATGGCAATGCGCTGCGTTTTGGTAAACAGCTGACAGGCAAAACTCAGACAAGTGAGGATGAGTAAAGCCACCACCCACATTGCTACAAAAGAGCGTCCAGCCTTATGCAAGACGGTTTCTAGCAACCAACTGTCGCGCCAGTTCCAACCATGATTTATGTCGTAAATTTGACTCGCTAACCAATTGTCAGCGCCGCTGTATTGCAAAACGATGATGGCTAAAATGCCGTAAATGGCGGGTGTATACCAAGCTGAATGTCGCACAGTAAAAGCCTAATACTAGATTGTATAAATCAAGAGTAAACGCCGTGGCTTAAGTAATTCTTAACTAGTGGGCTTGGTCGAAAATATCTACTTAAAGCGCTTAAGCCGCGCTGCATGTAAGGTTGCTAGTTTGAGTGTTCATTAGTCTTTGTAGAGAAGCCCATGAAGAATTTACCTCTAAATACCATGCCCGAAGTGACATGACTATTTTGGTTAGTCAAAATCTTAGCAACAACGTTAGAAGAAACCGCCGGTGATGCTGTTTCGATGTCTCTGGGGTTTGACTATTTTCTTAGTAGTGGCCTTTTTTTCGCGCTGCTTATCTTGGCTGTTTTCGCCCAAATTAACGCAAACAGGTTCTACCCAGCCATTTATTGGTTCACCATCATTAGCACTACGACCTTGGACACAAGCGTCAGTCACTGAAAAAAGGGGGGCACTGAAGCCCTTGTATGAATTTACTCTAAGGCTATTGAATCTCGCCATTTCGACGGCATGTTACTGTTGCCAATCTCTCCTTTAAGGAAAATGCTATGTACTACCAATTAACCGTTGTTCAATTTACCAAAATGCTCAAAAACCTTAGCGCCATACTTGAAAAAGCCGAAGGTTTTGCAGCGCTTAAAAAAGTCGATATGTCGGTGTTGCTTAATTCTCGTTTATCAGTGGATCAATTTAATTTAACGCGCCAAGTTCAAATTACCTGTGATATCGCAAAATTAGCGGTTGCTCGATTAACGGCAAAAGAAGCGCCCAAACATGAAGATAACGAAACCACCCTAGCCGAATTACAAGTTCGAATTCAGTCAGTTATTGACTTTTTAGCGACGTTTTCTGAGGCTGACTTTAGTGAAAGCGCTGAGCGTTCAATCTCACAACCACGCTGGGAAGGTAAGTATTTAACCGGCCATGAATTTGCGATTGAATGGGCGATACCCAATGTGTATTTTCACACCACCACCGCTTACTCCATTTTACGCCACCTAGGCTTAGATGTGGGTAAAAAAGATTATTTAGGCGAAATGCCATTTAAGGCCTAAAGCATGGAGTGGCGGTGCAAAGCACGCATTGTCACTCAACTTGGCAACACAGGGATAAGTGTATGGAAGAATTGGGTGAAGGACTAGTTAGAGTAATATTACGAGTACTGCGTACCATTTTAATTGAAGGCATTTGTGAATCACTGTGTTATTGGCTTGGCCGCTGGTTTTTATTGATATTAACTCTAGGACGTTATCCTCAATATAAGCAATTAGAAAAACACCAAGGCCGCATCACTCTTGTTGGGATCATCGTGTTAATAACGCTTGTATTAGTTATTTCAGTTTATGTATAAGTAAATTAAAGCTCACCGAAGCCCAATCAACACTGTTACGCTATTAGCCCATTTACCGCAGGCCCAATATCCAATGTCTAAACATAAGAGTCCGACCGGCAGTTACGAGCAAGTGTTTGCCCAGCAACAAGAATATATTGCCAAACGAGCCTCAGGTTATCGAGAACAAGCCCTTAAAATCTATCCTTGGATTTGTGGTCGGTGCCGGCGTGAATTTACCCGCAAAAACCTGTCTGAGCTCACTGTGCATCACGT
>NZ_JANQVQ010000099.1 GCF_030730205.1 Paraglaciecola sp. | reverse complement strand
GCTTACGCGATAGAGCTTGGATTAAAGGACTCAAATTTAACCCAAAAAGATGAGCTATTTTTGAGGCTTGGAAGAATTCTAATTAAAACAGGGTGGAATCTGTCCCCAGTTTTAATGCTTGAAATCGACGACATTCTAAAATTAGACGTTCCCGTAACAGGAAAAACTGCACATTTCGTCCGACTATTTAAGAAAAGGGCAGGATACAAAACACAGTTTTATGAGTTCGAATTAGACGAAGATGGAATCCAAAACGAAGGATTGATATTTGGAGCAAATGTCATAAACGCACTGGCTGACCTTGAGTATATTCGTGATAAAATCTCATCAAATTTACGTTCTCACCTCACAGATACTAGCAAACTGAAATACCGACTTTGTATTTATAGAGATAAAGACGGAATAGTAAAAGGACCAACCCATGTTAATTTTAGTCATAGATTAAACGAAATTATCATGAGGTACGATTGCAAGGTTCAATTTAATGTGCAGCGTATTCGTAAAGGAGGGCTGAACTACGTCTATAAAAAGTATGCAAAGAATTTTAAAGAATATCAAAAAGCCGGACAGCATTCTTTAAAGATGTTTTTAGATGTATATCTTAGAGATGAAGGCGTTAAATCAGAAGAAACCTTAGCTTCAGCCACTTCAATAATGTCAGATTATTTTTCTGGCAGACCAATATCTGAAGATATTATTATCGTTACTGAAGTACCTGCTGACACCAAGCAAACTCCTACTGGAAGGTGTGCATCGCACGGCAATGACTTTGAAGCTGAAGTATTTAGTAATCAACAACAAAGACTAAATAGAAGCTCAGAGAGCGAAAGCTCACAGTGTGGGGATTTTAATGCCTGCCTTTTTTGTCGCCACTTTCGGGTTGTCGCAGATGCAGAGCATGTATGGCGTCTATTGTCCTATCATCACTTTGTCTTAGCTGAAATGGAGCGAGGCATAAGTGATTACGAAAGCACTACAGATCAAGCAGAATATATTGATGTATTAAACAACCGCATAGAAACAATTCTCGCTGAGCTGAACGAGATAAATAGTAATGCAGTTGAAACTGGCAAATATTTATTGAAAACCAATGGCTGTCATGAGGATTGGGCCTTCTTTGTAAATGTAGGAATTGGATAGTGAAGATTGTTGATCTAATAGAACATATTTCTACAGCTGATGAGACTGGTTTGCTTAGGATCAAGCCGTTTAAAAACGTGGAATATGAACGAATAAAATCAGTTGTTGTATACAAATCGGAAAGCATTTATTTAGATAGGAATGGTGAGTGGTTATTTGATCATGACATTTGGAGAGAAACAGGTAGCAGATCTGTAAACTTTTCATCCCTTTCAGGAGCTATCAAATATGAAGTTAAGGCCGCATTTTTACTTACTAATTGTACTGGCTGTTTTGAAGGTGGACAGGGGATAAAATTCGACAGTGTCTGTATGCAAATCTCTCCGTTACTCAAGCTAGCGAAATGGCTACAGAACTATAGTGTAACTTCTTTTTTTGATTTTAATTCATTACCAAGTCTTCAGAAACGTAATTATATCATTGCATTTATAACCAACAAACTGCTGGTTAATAGAAAGGTAGGCCTACATAATTTCAAAGTAAGGTTTTTTGAGGAAAACTTAAACTACGGATTGTTTACAGCTGAAACACTTTCTATTTTTGATGAAGAGTTTAGCAATCACAAAGTTACTGAACTAAAGCTAAATAACCAACTGTCACACACCATTGTACCTTCAGGAATTTTAAAGCAAATCATAAATCAATGCGATAAAAAACTAATCCTAGCGAAAAGTGTTATAGATACTTGGGAGGCTACCAATGACAAATATGTAACCTCCATTCGAGATTTAGCTGAGACTAGAATCCAGTATCAAAGTGCATCTCCTATCACTAACAAAACAACACTGCGCAACTATTATGAGTTATTTCGTGAAGATTTCAATGCGTTAGATAATCTTAAACTTGATGTATTAATGTACATCTTGATCTATTCAGGAATGCGCAAAGAAGAAGCGCTGTCATGTACAACTGGTTGCGCGATAGAACATGATGGGAAATATTATGTCGAGGCTGTTTTGACTAAAACAGATGTGACTTCAATAAAAATGAAGTGGGTGGTAAACAAGGATACCTATGATGCCATCCAGTTGCTTGAACGTTATGTTATAGCTATGCATAAGAGAGCGAGCGCAATATTGGAAAACTCAAACATTTGGATTTCAGATGAACTTGAGCATAAACTGCGTCAAGGCCTAAAAGAAAGTCTTTTGTTCGGCGTAGCTGACACCAGCGCATCGATTAAGTTTACTAACGCCTCACTTGGTGATCTGACTATCTATGACAAAAAGGTTCACGGTAACAAAGACAGTAAGTTTTCTTTGCATATGTACCAGTTCGCTATGACTGCGCAAGATGTGGATCAACTGGAATCACTAGGTTGTAACTATAAGTCAATCAAAGGCCGTAACAAAGGCAAAAAATATGTCGAAGGAGAGATATTTAGAATTACAGCACACATGCTTCGTCACAATTTTGCATGGTTCATTATTGCTAACAGATTAGGAGAGCTTGATGATATAAAGCATCAGTTCAAGCATCTAGCTAGTTCAATGACAATGGTTTACGCATCACGAGGATTTGAAAGCGCTGATGAAATGATAGGACTTTTTGAAAATTTTGAAGAACTGCTAATTGAAAACATTGCTGAAAACATCGCACAGGAAGCCGCTGACGGCACTTTGACTGGTGAAGGTGGAAAGAGACTTAATAGTGGTGCAAAAAGCCTTATATTTAACGTCACAGCTTCTAGTGGCTCGGATACCGGGAGGACGGTAAAACAGCTACATTTTAAAAATTTAAGTGCATACAAAGAGTTTTTGGTTCAGAACCTAAAAAACATTCGTGGTCTCCCTCATGGATATTGTACCGCAGGGCCTGCATGTAAACTCAAAAATGTCGGGCTTCCAAGTGGATGCGTATACTGTCCAAACTACATGGTAACTGAGAAGCAGCGAGTTAATTGGCAAGCAATGAAAAACTTTGCAGATAAAAAGTTAGAGCAATATGTCCAACTTTCTCCTGAAAAACAATCAGAATTCTCATTAATGGCTGAAAGCTGGAGAGACACAAGAAACGCGGCGGCAGTAATTCTTTCAGGCACTAAGTCTCCTAAAGTAGATGAGGTTGTAGCATGATATATGAAGTCAAGAAATCTGGCCAAGAGCTGATGAGGAATGCTTTAAATGAGCTTATAGATGACCCTTCCGCAAAGATAAATATGAAAAGAGTCGCTGATAAAGCGGGGCTGAATCACGCTCTTTTTAGGAAAGGGTCTTATGCGAATATAAAACAAGATATTATTGATGCTCAAAAAGCAAGGGAATTAGAGCTACATAACCAGTCAAAAGAAAATCAAATCATAAATCTCAAGATGAAGCTAGAGACGGCAAATAGCAAGTTAAAACAACAATCTGAAAAGCTACAAAATCCTTCTCCTAAGACAGTTAAGGAAACTGAAGGTGTGATGATGGCTCGATTGGTAGAAATGTACCGATACAACGATCTATTAAGAGCAGAACTAGCTCAGAAATATGGCGAAGATATCAACGAAGAAACTGGTGAGATCATCAGTATTGATAGTATGAAGCGAAAGTAAGAGAGTTTTTAATAGGCACTAAAAAAATATGAGCATTAAGACAACTGGTTGACAACTCCCTCAAATAAAAATTTTTATGAAATGTATAACTGAGGATACGAAAAATTTAGAAAAACTGAATAGCTGAAATTACCGAAAAAATGGTAATTAAATTTAATCAACGAACTCTCACAAATTAAACAATTATGCTGTTTTTAAAATGGGCAACAATATTCTTGATAAATGGGGATGTAATACCAACCAGAACCAAGAAATATTTTGCGTAACTAAAAGCACTTTCCGTCGTTAAATAAAAGATTCATGTAACATTAAATTGAGTGGTGATCAGCTCAAACGCTTTATCTATTCTGTCAATATCCATCAAACACTATGAATTATTGTAAATAATCACGATAAGTTACTGCTCGTTTCACCATAAATTTACCAGTTAATGCGGTCTTTCCGCACTATAACTTTAACCCGATCGTAACATCCATTATCAAA
>NZ_JANQVQ010000098.1 GCF_030730205.1 Paraglaciecola sp. | reverse complement strand
ATATCCCGCTTGCACCCATCATGCTAATGTTGAATCGACTTAGATGGTGGTAGGTTTTCGCTACCCCATTTAGAGGGCTTTGAGCCCATTTTGAGGATGAGTTCTCCGCCGTTGATGATAGCTTCGTGTTCAATCCACGCCTTATTGAAGTCTTTACCGTTCAAGGTGGCAGAGACGATATATTTGTTTTTATCACTTAAATTATCAGCTTTGATCTTGAAAATCTTGTTGTTACCAACATGCAAGGTTGATGACTTTAAATACGGTGTATTGAGTAAATAATAAGGTTGGCCTGCATTAGGGTATAAACCCATCATATGAAAGGCTAACCATGAGGACATTGCACCCGAGTCGTCGTTACCGGGTAAGCCATCGCGTCCACTATGGTAGTGTTTATCGATGATTTGATGAATTCTATCCGAGCTTAAATAGGGTTTGCCTAACCAGTGGTAAAGCGTTGAGGTTAAGAATGAGGGTTCGTTACCGACATTGTAATAGTCTTTATCAAACAAGGTATTTAAGCGCTGTTCAAAGGCTTGCTTGCCGCCGCTTTTTTCAATGAGTTTGGCGACATCGTGGGGCACATAAAACGAGTATTCCCACGAACTGGCTTCATAGAAGAAGCCACACCACCAACACACACAATTTGGCCAGTCTTGGGCGATAGGTGTGTAAGGAATACGGGCGTTTAAGCCTTCAGTGCTGGCGCACGGCACTTCGTCAACCCAATTACCCTTGGCATCTTTAGGCATAATAAAACCCTGCGCCCCATCATGTTCAATGTCGCGCCATAGGTTTTGCCAATTATCAGCTTGTTGGCTAAACCGGTAATACTCGCCCATGCGCTCTAAACCTTCTGCGACAGTTGCCAGTGCAAAGTCATTATAAGCGTATTCAAGTGTTCGATTGCCTGCACGGACGTAGTCAGTAGACACATAACCCAAACGATTATAGTCCTCTAAACCGCCTCGGCCTTCACGCTCCGCATTGCCGCCTGGTGCAATAGTGGCGTTTTTAATCATGGCTTTTAACGCTTGGTGATAGTTCACGCCACTTAACTTTTTAACGTAGGCATCGGCAATCACTACATCAGCATTCGAGCCTCCTTGGGTTCTGCCGTTGCTGTTACCGCTGCGTCCTTCAGGTAAATAACCGTCGTATTGATAGATATTTAGCATGGCGTTGATGATGTCTGCCTGACGCTTGGGCGCGATCAAGGTAATCAGCGGAGAGGATGAGCGAAAGGTGTCCCAAATGGCGTAAAAATCATCGTAGTAGGGCGTGGCTGTCCATAATGGGTTTTCGCCTGAACGGTCAACTGGCATCAACATGGTATGATATAAGCCGGTATAAAACATGATTTTTTGTTCACGGCTGGTGGACTTATCAACTTCAATTTTAGAAATTAGCGCCTCCCACTTGTTTTGCGTATTCTTGACTACCTGAGCAAAATCCCAGTTGGGTAATTCGCTGTTGAGGTTTTGTTTGGCTTTGGCTTCACTGATAAACGACAGTCCTATTTTCAGATTCACCGTTTTACTTTTGTGATTGCTAAACTCACACACTAAACCGGTTTTTTCAGCCGAATCAAACTGGCTGATTTGCGCTGGGTAAAGGGTTTCACCTTTAAACGTGCTGAAGTTGTCACAGGGCTGATCAAACATGGCTGCATAATAAACGGTATAAGCACTGCCGTTGTTCCAACCGCCACGAATACGACTGTAACCGCGCACTTCAGTTGGTGACACTACCTCGACTTCAGAGCCCACAAATTGTTGAGCTTCACGGGAGTCAGGTACCGACTTCTCACCCAGAAAAAAACCACCGTCTATTTTAATGGCGTTGTGTTTGGTGTCTTTGAAGGTATAGCGATGAAAGGCGGCTCGATCAGCGGTGGCTAATTCGGCTGTGATGCCCCATTTACTCAATTCTGTGGCGTAATAACCCACTTTGGTTCTTTCACTGGTGCGTAAACTGTGTTGCTTAAGGCTATCAAAGTCACCAGAGTAAGGCATAACGGAAATATTGCCGTATTTCGGGCCGCCACCTGTACCACTAACATGGATTTGGCTAAACCCCACAAGAGCTTTGTTTAAGTCAGGATCGTAACCACTGTTACTGTGAGTGCCAATATCTGGACCTGGTTTTACCATGCCAAAAGGATTGCTTGGTCCAACAAATACATTACCTAAGCCTACTGAGCCGATAAACGGGTCGATATATTGGTGGTAAGTGGTCTGGGCAATACTGCTGTTACAAAAAATAGTCGCGCTTAACAACAGCGACGTTTTGACTAAATTAGACATGGAATGACTCTTTTTTAATAGTTACAATTCTTTGCTCATGAAGCGGGCAAACAAACGCTTCTTGAGGGTGTTAACGTATTTTTAACACACTATTGACACCGGTGTCAATTTCATCGAACGCCTTATCAAAAGGTAAATCAATGAAGCGTCTATGGCTGAGTGAGAGCGCTCACTATTAACGAATCTTGGCAATTAAACTGGGCAGTTGAGCGGCATTTTCAAAGTGGTAAACCTGCTCGAAAGGGCAATTTTCTTGATGGGGGTTATAAAAAAATACGTGCATCCCGGCTTTTACACCCGCCTCTATACCAGCCATGCTGTCTTCAATCACGGCACATTGCGAGGGCGCAAAACCCATTTTTTGGGCACTGCATAGGTAGATGGCGGGGTCGGGTTTAAAGACGCCAATATCGTAGGCACTAAATAGGTTTTTATTAAAGTACTGGCTTAAACCGCACAGGTCTAAAGCTTGCTGAATTTTTGTCAGCGGCCCATTTGACACCACTGCTTTGGCTTGCGGCAATTGCTCGAGGGCTTCAGGTATGCCGCTAATAGGGTTGAGTTTACGTTTAAATAACTCGGCTACCACTGCTCGATAACGTTCAATAAAATCATCGCTAAGTGTTACTTGGTGAGTTTCAGCTAAATTTGCAAAGATTTTTGCTAACTCACCCCCGCGATAATGTTTGACCAAGTAAGCGGTATTCAGTCTTACGCCCAATGGCCGAAACAAAATAGCGATGGCGCGATTACACAGCCATTCACTGTCGACTAAGGTGCCATCGTTATCAAATAGTAAACACTGAATACGGCTCATCTCGTTATTTTAAGCTGGTATTGGGCGTGTCAGACATGGTTAATTCGAGCACACCACCTTGTACTATTTCACTGTGGCGCAAATAGGTGCGTGACAGGGTAAGCCCGTTTAGTTTGATGGCCTTGATATAGGGGCTTGTTGCATTATTACCTGTGGCGACGATGCTAAATGTGCGGCCCGAGTAATATTGCTGATCAAGATGAATATCGATGCGTTCAAACTGCGGGCTACCTATCCAATAAATTGGGTCGACTTCTGTACCACCAGTGAGTTGAAATAAACCTATCTTCATCAGTACACTCAAACTGCCCATCAAGCCCTGATCTTCATCGCCGTTGTAGCCAAAGTCAGGGCTTAAATCTGCGTACACCGTATCAACGACTTTCCTTGACCAGTATTGAGTTTTCCAAGGCGCACCTGCCGCACTAAAAATAAACGCAGTTTGCATACTGGGCTGATTGCCGTAATTAATAGGCGTGCGGCTGTAATCAGCGTTAGCCTCATGGGCATGGGCTTTACCAGAGGTAAACTCCTGTTTTTCTGCGATTTTAAAAGCATCATCAAGGCGTTGAATTAATACCTCATTGCCCCCCATAAGTTCAGCTAAACCCTGGATATCATGGGGCACGAACCACGTACCTTGTGCTGGGTTAGACTCAACAAAGCCGTTTTCATACAAATAAGGATCAAAGGGGGTTTGCCAGCTACCATCTGCATTTCGCGAGCGCATAAAGCCTGATTCTGCATCAAATACATGTCGATAGTTTTGTGCACGTTTACTGTAATACGCATAGTCTTTGTCGTGGCCCAAGGCTTTGGCAAACTGAGCTAACGCGTGATCTTGAAAGGCGTATTCTAAGGTCATGCCCGTGCCACGGCGGTGATTACCATAGTTACTTTCGTTTTCTGGTAAGGGGTAGGGCACATAACCTTTGTCGAGGTAATGGCTCATGCCACCACCCGCTAGGCTGTAATGTTCATAACCTGCTCTGGCCATCATGCCTTGTGCAGAATGACTATGTTGTAAACCTTGATAAGCCA
>NZ_JANQVQ010000097.1 GCF_030730205.1 Paraglaciecola sp. | reverse complement strand
GTGTTAAAGGCTTTGGTGGTGCCATTGAAGCTGACGGTCCAGTAGTTGCTGATGGCAAGGTATTTATTACCTCTGGTTACGATAAATGGGGAGAAACTCCAGGTAATTTGTTGTTGGTGTTTTCACTTGATGGTAAGTAGTTAAGCGCTACGTTATATGAATTTGAATAGCTTAAATAACATAAGAAAGTAAACACGAAGGTAGTGACCACTTCAATTTTTATAGGGTAAATTATTATGCACTTTTTTAAAAACCTAATAGCGGTGAGCGCTATATTGATTGCAATGTCAGATGCTGCTGCCATAGAAGTAGATAAAGACGCTTCTATAAATGACACTAGTACAACGATAATGGGTATCAATCATATTGGTCTTTCAGTGAAAAATTTAGATCAGGCATTGGCGTTTTATCAAAGAGCGACAGGATTTGAGTTAATAAAACGTGAAAAAGTGTTTGCAAATAAAAATGCCGATGTACTTTGGGGAGGAGAGGATCTGCAATATGAAGTTGCCACGTTAAAAGCTCCCAATATGTTGTTTGAAATCACCGAGTTTGCTCTCAACAAAAACGTCAGATTAACAGATATGCCTGTTCAAGGGCCTGGAATGACTCATACTTGCTTTCAATCTCCTGAAGTAAGTCCCGGTTACACTAAGTTTGTAAAAGCTGGTACTCGTATGATCACAAAAGGGAATATACCGGTTGATATTGGTGGCTATGGTGTGACTTATGCTTATGGATATGACCCAGAAGGCAATATATTTGAATTAGAACAATTAGATGGCGCCGTTTTAACTCGGGCTGGGTATGACAAGGTTTGGCAAGCTCAAGGTTATAACATGTGGATGTCACAAGTATCTTTTGCCACTGCTGATATTGATAATTTAATGGGTTTTTATGAAAAAGTATTAGGTTTCAAGCCCTATCGAACCAATCACGTCACCAATAACCCTAAAGTCGATAGTATTGCTAATATTTCCAATGGAGACATGTTAGCTGGTTGGTTTAAATTGAATGATAAATCCAAAGTAATGGAGTTTTGGCAGTTCAAAACCCCTAAAACAGAACACTTTATCGGCACACGCAAAGCAACTGATTTAGGCTATAGCTATTCACTTGAGGTGGGTAACATTCAGCAAGAATACGAACGTTTAGTTTCATTAGGTGTTGACTTTATTAGCAATCCACAACGGGTTGGTGAGTTTTTCCAAGCTTATGCCAGAGATGTAGACGGAAATATATTTTCACTTCGCCAGGCGGTTGATGCTAAATCACAATATTCCATTGTTAGCTTTGATATACCTGGTTAAAGCTAGGTTTAGTGAAATTCAAGGTAGGTTCGAAGTGAAGAAAAAGTACAAATATTTAATAGGTGGACTGCTTACTGTGTCAGTAGTGATTACTGTCGGTGTAATTTCAATAAAACCTCTTCTTGGATATTTGATGGTACCAGAGGGGGTGTTTGATTCAAGCATGGCTCCACCTAAGCCTGACTATTCTGTGCAAGCTTCATGGCTTACGTTACCAGATAAAGTTGACTATGCTGATATGGTGCCAGAAGGTTTAAAAGATGAACAAGCTAATGCCCCAGCAGATGTGTTCTATATCCATCCTACGGCGTATTACGGCAACAGTAATTGGAATTCTGATATGTCTTCCGAAAAAGGGGCTGCGCAAATAGTCGAATATATGGTTGCGACCCAAGCTAGTATTTTTAATGCTTGTTGCAAAGTTTATTCGCCGCAATTTAGGGAAGCCACATTAAGTGCATTTATGAGACAGGAATACGGTGCCTTAGAACTGGCATATGATGATGTACAAAGAGCTTTTGAATATTTTTTACAATATCAAAATAAAGGGCGGCCCTTCATAATCCTCAGTCATAGCCAAGGCACAACACATGCTTTGCGCTTGCTGGAAGAGTATATTATCCCCCGAGGACTGGTTGATCACATGGTGGTAGCCTATCTTATTGGTTACGAATTACCTTTGGACAAGTTTAGTCGTGGTCTCAAATCTATTAAACCTTGTGGAGATGAACAACAAACTCATTGTATTGTTTCTTGGGCGACCTATGGTGAAACCAGTGATCCTGAATTTTCCTTTAACGTTCCTCATTGGTATCCAGAAGGGTGGGAATGGAGCAACGGGAAAGATACCTTGTGTGTTAATCCACTTTCTTGGCGAACAGATGAGGTGTTACAAACGAAAGACAAGCACCAAGGTACCGTTTTGACGAACCCACTTACATTTTTTTATAAAAATGTTCTTTTTGATAAAAATACCGGTGAAAACCCGCAGTATTTGCAACTTTATCCGAATTTTACCCGCGCACAATGTAGACATGGTCGCCTTTATATTGAAACTCAGCGGGATAATTCAATTTCTGCCAGTACAAACGAACTTGACCAAAACTATCACGCTAATGACATTAACTTGTTTTACATGAATCTTAGGCAGAATGCTCAACTTCGTGTAACACAGTTTTTACAAAGGCTCTTTTAGATGATTTTCATTTTATTTAGAGACAAAGTATGCGCTTGCAACTAGCTTATTTAATTTGTTTTTTAAGTTTTTCGCCAGTCAGCTATTGTCTAAATAAAGATAATAATGCTTTGGCTCATTCAACGACATCCGAACTTATCGATTTTTACCAACACCAGAATGTAGACTCTAACGGCGTTAATATTCATTATCTGGAGTCTGGTAAGGGTCAAGTCATGGTGTTTTTGCATGGCTACCCTTTTTATGGATTGAGCTGGGACAAACTACTTAGGCCATTTTCTGCTTCATACCATGTGGTCGCTCCTGATAACAGAGGTTATAATTTAAGCGATAAACCTTCTAAGGTCGATGAATACAAATTAAGCAAACTGGTTGGTGATGTAGTGGCCTTGGCAAACAAAGTGTCACCCAAACAAAAAATCATATTGGTAGGCCATGATTGGGGTGGTGCTTTGGCCTGGACCTTTGCTCAACTTCATCCAGAGCGAGTCGATAAGCTAATAGTACTCAATGCACCGCCATTAAACGTGTTACTCAATAACCTGCAAAATGACCCAGAGCAGCAAAAAGCGTCTGCTTACATGGATATTCTTAAAAGTGGTAAGGTTGAAGCTATGTTTAGGCAAACTGGGCCAGATATGCTTTGGAACTATGGCTTTAATAAGCTCTATGAAGCTGGAAACTTAGATGATGTTTTCAAACAAGGTTTTTATTCAGCATGGCAGCAAGTTGAAGCTTTAACGTCAGCCTTGAATTGGTATCGTGCAAACATTCCGCCTTTTGATAAGATTGATGACGACAGCTATTTTCCTGCCAAAAGCACCCGCGTCAGCGTTCCATCATTGCTAATATGGACAGAGCATGAAAGAACCTTTAGTCGAAGTAGTATTGAAAAAACGGCGGAACTAGCTGATAACTTGAAGATCGAATGGATCATGGATTCTGGACATAGTCCTTTTTTGGATAAAGCGGAACAGGTTGTAACCTTAATCACCAATTTTTTGAAAGTAGACGATTCAGAAATCCATTGATTATCTCACCGATAGAATGCCTACGTCACACCCTAAAAATCAGTTGCTGTCTAGTTATCGACGTTAATGGGCTATGGTCCTTTAACTGAAATAACAAGAGGCTCAGCAACTAGAACGTTCCTTTCGTCTATAAAGAAAAACTAGGGGAGTTGACAGGTTTTACTTTTTATATATAAATTCAATACTGCCTTTTGTTCATCATTTAAACGTAAACCATGCTTAGTTCTGCGCCAGATAATGTCGTTTAAAGACCTTGCCCATTCTTTTTCAATTAAGTAATCAACTTCACTCTGATACATATCGCAACCAAAGTCTCGACCTAACTCACTTAAACTTTGCTTGTCTCTTAAAATATGTTCACAGAGCAAGCCATATTGACGCAGATATCGCTTAAGAAGGAGAGGGGACAACCAAGGGTATTGATCAATAATTTTATGGCTAAGCGCTTCTCTGCTGCTAAAATCTCCACCCGGTAAACACCGATCTTTTGTCCATGCTTTACCTGCCTTTGGGAAAAATCGTATCAGTTGGTTCACTGGTGCTGTCAAGTTAATAAGCGGACTCAGAAACGTGCGATGATTACGGTATGAAAAAGACCAATATTTATGCTGGATATCGCTATCCCTCCCAAATCATCAGTC
>NZ_JANQVQ010000096.1 GCF_030730205.1 Paraglaciecola sp. | reverse complement strand
GCGGGGCACTTAATTACAACAAAAGTAAGGATCTTTTAGTTTTGAGTAACGCTGAATACGGGACACTAAAGCGCGTCCGATGACAATGAATGAAGTATACATTGTCACTTGATTGGTACTAAACCCAACCTACATAACGCAATACAAAAAGCCCAAAGGTTGAAGTAAACATTGAAAATAGTGTGCTTCCCGCAATAATCGCAGCAGTGAGGTGATAATCACCACCAATCGTTCTAACCATAGGATAGGCAGCAGCTGCGGTCGGTGCTGCCGTCATTACATATAAAACACCCAGTTCATCACCTCTAATGCCACAATAATATGCAATCACGGTTGCCACTACTGGCAAAAACACGATTTTACTACTAATTGCAGCATATAAAAGTTGTGAAGCTCTGAACTCATGCAGTCGAATCGAAGCGCCTACACATAACAAGGCTAAGGGCAAGGTCATACGCGCCAGATAATCACCTGTGTCGATGAGCACCTTAGGTAGTTTTATCGAAAGCAAAGCAATAATTATGGCAATAAAAATGGCGATGGCTAAAGGGTTCTTTAGCACACTCAATAGCACTGTTTTACCTGAGGGTGCAGCTGACTGATGATAGTACAAGGTCAGGATCGAAAAGATATTGACCGGTATCACTAATGCCGCGAGATACATTGACGCTAATGGTAGGACTTGTTCTCCAAAGGCATTGGCAGCCAAGGCTAAACCTACAATTGCCATATTACCTCTGCAGGCACCTTGTACAAAAGCTCCTCGAGAAAATTGAGTAGGTATATATAAGGCAATGCCATGCATTAAAACAAAAGAGCCAAGCATAAAGAGCCCAGCCACAATAATTAAAAAAAGTGGAAAATGACTGGTTAAATCAGTGGTAGCAATATTCACGAACAACAAAGCAGGTAAGGTCAAGTTGAAGACTAAGCGCGAACCCACTTGTGCAAACTCATCGTTGATCCAGCCTATCCGTTTCAACACCACGCCCAACACAATGATCAAACTAATAGGTAACGTGACATCAATAGCAAAAAATAAAGACTCTACGATCATTTTTGAATGGCCACCTTGGCAGTAAATCTAGCGCCTAACAAACTTGGATTATATTTGACAAATATGCCGCACTTAATAATGAGGGGGCGGTGACTCTTCATGTTCTTCAGCCATATTACTTGGCTCTATAGAACGGACTTTATTTGCCATTTGTTTAAAGGAAAACTGTAAATCTTCCAGCTGCTTTTGCTGTGCAATGAGGGCCTTATTTAAGCTTTCTATAGTGTCTTCTTGAAAGGCAACTTTCATCTGAAGTTGTTCGATATCATCTATGATTTGTTGCATATTAATTACTCTGTATGGGCCATATTTCTGCTAAACCGCTGCTACTTTCTGAAATCACCCGATTGTCATCCCAAAAACCGACTGCATATACTACAGCGGTTTGCGGCCGAGTGCCTGCTCTAGGTGTCACCCGCCATGACTTTATTTCATTGCCAGTTTGCACATCCCACAAGTTAAGCCGCCTAGCTGGAGAGCCGGTCAGTAGATATTTACCGTCTTTTGAGAAAACCGCTGTGCTGAAAATCTTCTGCCGCTCAAAATAATGCAAATAGCTAATAGATTGTCCTGTGCGTAAATCCCAAACTCGTGCGTCTCGTTTACTATCTGCAGTAAAAGCAAAACGACCTTCGTCATCAAGCGCAACTTTCGTTACCCGGCTAGAATGTTCAAACTTATGGATCACCTGTCCACTGCGAGTATCCCAAAGATAAGCGACATAGTCATTACCACCGCTGAGGGCATAAAACCCGTTTGGTGATAAATCAATACTGTTGATTTTTTCGCTATGCCCCAGAAACTCAAGTCGGCGTCCCGTTTGTGGTTCAAAATACATCACCTTGCCATTACTGCGTCCAACCAATATACCTTGACCTTGGTTAGCTACGGCAATATCTCGAATATTAGACTCGTCAATACGCCAAAAACCTTCAGGCTCTCCATTAGTTAAATTCCATAAAACAAAGGCATCTTGATCCGAGGTAACGGCATAAGTGTTATCAAAAGCAATGTGAATATTCACCACTAAATTGCCTTCTTCGCCTTGGTTCCATCCATAACGCTTTGTATTAGTTTTCAAGTCCCAGACTGAAATACCGTTTGAAAGATTAGAAACGATAGCCAATGTTCCATCAGCGGAAATGCTCGCAGCATCAACACCACCATCATCATGATGAAAAGTTTGCTGTGCTTCATCGGTTAATTCACCACAAGCCACTAACATCACAATAAGTAACATAAAATAGTAGCGAATTTTGAAAAGATGGCTCATCTATGGGTTTCTCTTTGTTATAGCTACGTTTAGACTAGGCGTTTACTAACTTGTCCCAGTTTACTTGAGTTAACTCAAGTCTTTACATCTATCGGAGAATTATAATGAAAAAGGCGTTAATCGCTATCTTAATAGGCTCAGCTTTAGGCTTGAGCGCTTGTCAACCTGCTCCAGAACCAGTTGATATGTTAAAAGTCGAAGAGTTAAAACTCGAAACTGACGAGCAAAAACAAGCTTATGCGATGGGGGCAAGTGTCGGTCAATTTATTGAAAGTAAAATACTGGTTCAAGAAGACTTAGGCGTTGAATATGATAAAACTATCATGGCTAAAGGCTTTATTGCTGCTATCCAAGGGCAATCACAGTTAAGCATGGAAGAAATGCAAACCATCACTCAGAGCATTGAAGCCAAAATACGTGAAAAACAAGCAGAGTCTGCAGCCAAAATCGGCGCTGAAAACATTGCAGCGGGCGAGGTTTTCTTAGCTGAAAATGCCAAACGTGAAGGCGTGATTGTGACCGATTCTGGGTTGCAATATGAGGTGCTTGTTGAAGGTGATGGCGTACAGCCAGTAGCAGCAGATACAGTTAAAGTGCATTACCGGGGCACACTGTTAGATGGCACTGAGTTTGATTCATCATACGCGCGTAATGAACCTGCAGTATTCCCTTTATCTAGAGTAATCAGTGGGTGGACTGAAGGCGTGCAGTTAATGAAAGTTGGCTCTAAGTTCAAGTTCTACATTCCGTCCGAACTGGCTTACGGTAACCGTAGCACCGGTAAAATAACAAGTAACTCAACCCTCATTTTTGAAGTTGAACTACTTGAAGTGACACCGGCAGAAGCCACAGAATAAACCAAAACAAAATTCATAAAAAAAGCCGAATTTTTTACATTCGGCTTTTTGTTGAGTCAACCAGCTTGTTTCCATGCTGAACCTTATTCCCTCGTTGCTGTTACCCTTCAAAAGGGTCGATTAGCCCAGACCTAACTGGGTGAAAATAACAATTTGTCTGTAAAACAATGAAAAACGATTCAACTTACCTCTTTGTATTGTCATTATTGCCAAAATGAATACGTTTGGTGCTTCAGAAAATTAAGTTAAAATCCACAGCGTTTTGACGGCAAATTTTCAAAACGAAGGCCTACGCAAAATCAGGTACTGTTTTTTAATACCCAGCATTTTGCTTAAATAAAGCATAGTAGAAAATATAAACTTAGCTGCAATTAGTCTATTTATTTTAGTAATAAATGGTGATTAAAAGTTGGTTTTTAATAGCGCTTTTTGTTCCAATATACTTTCATAATGACGTGAAAATGCATCACCGGTGCAAGTGCTGCTTGCTTAGTTTGCTATGCGAGTCAAAATGAGCTCCTTCGATTCACATATAATTAGGTTCAGGCTTGAAAACAAAATTAATTACTCCTGAAGGCTATAAAAAGCTCAAAGATGAACATGACGAACTCTGGTATAACCAACGTCCTGAAATTACTAAAATTGTCACGTGGGCAGCGAGCTTAGGGGATCGTAGCGAAAACGCAGATTATCAATACAACAAACGCAAGTTACGAGAAATTGACCGACGAGTTCGCTACCTAAGAAAGTTACTGCCTGACTTACAAGTTGTCAGTTACTCGAAACAACAAGAAGGCAAGGTATTCTTTGGCGCCTTGGTTGAGATAGAAAACGCTGCAGGTGAAAAAAAGCAATTTCGTATTGTGGGCCCTGACGAAATTTACGGAGACTCAAAGGGCTTCATTTCTATTGATTCCCCCATGGCCCGAGCACTATTAAAAAAACAAGTTGACGATAGTGCTGTGGTTAATACCCCCTCTGGTGAGAAAGAATGG
>NZ_JANQVQ010000095.1 GCF_030730205.1 Paraglaciecola sp. | reverse complement strand
AAAACAAGTTGACGATAGTGCTGTGGTTAATACCCCCTCTGGTGAGAAAGAATGGCTTATCAATTCAATTAACTATAAAAAGGCCTTTGAACAATAGACTATTGGTTTGTGTGACGCCAAGTAGCGCAATTCAGCGCATAGTACTTTACTTTCAATAACCTTTGTTTCTCCGCTACTTCTAAACAATTTCTGCACATTTGGTCGTTATGATTCCTATACATACAGTAAATAGGCTATCAAAAATGAACAAACGACTATATTCATCCAGTTTTAAAATAATCACTATGAGCCTGTTAGCAGCATTGTTACTTGCTTGCGGTAGTGGTAATAATTCAAGTGCCACTCCAATCAGTGAAACAACGGGTTCTAGTGGTACAACTGACAACGGTACGGCTCTTACCACAGATTCTACAGACGGTGTACTGTGTGTTTATATTTACAATGAATACAATGACTCACCATCGGTTGCGTCAATGAGCAGCTCAGATTGGAGTTGTAACGGTTCGACCAGAAACCTAATCGCCAATGGTATACCAGACCACGAAGTTGGCACATTTCCAAATACCAATAATCCAAATAGCATTAGCGAACAATCTGTCTCTGCCAGCTTTACCCTTACACCAATAGCAACTTCAACTGTAACGACATTGGGCGGTCCTCGCGGAACAACTGGTTTTGTACTAAATGGCGTGAAGATAGATGCTGATACGGCTGGAAGTTGTAATGATTCAGGTAATTCTTGTAGCTTAATAGGAAATGAAGGCAATTGGAGCATTGAAGCCTTAGGTCAAAGTGCTTTTGACTTCGGTACTGATGATAACAATGCTCATGTACAACCGGGTGGTTCGTATCACTATCATGGTATGCCAGAAGGTTTTATAACAAAATCGGGTGGCAACGCCACTACAATGACGCTCATCGGTTGGGCGGCAGATGGTTTTCCTATTTATGCGCGTTATGGCTACAGTGTGGCCTCTGATAGTAGTTCTTCTTTAAAAACAATGACAGGAAGTTATCAACTCGTGACAGAGGTCAGTACCAGTAGACCATCAGTCCAAGACTTTCCCCTAGGAACATTTAAACAGGACTGGCAATACGTTTCAGGTTCTGGCGATCTAGATGAATGTAATGGTCGAAGTGGTGTAACCCCTGAGTTTCCTGAAGGTATTTATCATTATTATGCAACCGACAGTTACCCCTATTTTCAACGCTGCGTAAAAGGCGCGCTTTAAATAACTTTGGAGATTATTTTATGCTTCTGACGAAACGTTCAATTGTTAGCGCCTTGAGCGTGTTTACGTTCAACATGATAATGCCATTATCAGCCCACGCACATTTGATGGTTGCCCAACATGGCACCTTAAATATTGTCGAAGATAATGTTTACATGGTGCTATCTTTACCTATTTCAGCTTTCAACAACCTCGACGACGATAAAAATGGCGAAATATCTATGTTGGAATTTAACATGCATCGCTCAGCTATTGTTGAATCCGTCAAAAACAACATTGTGTTAAGTGATCAAAACGGTGAGCGACCGTTAAAAGGATTTATACTTTCCCCCGTTTCATCCCATGACGGCACAAACCAAACGTTGTCACAAGTGACGGTAATGGGTAGATTTACCTTGGACCAAAAAGAAGATGTACTAAGCTTTGCAACGAAGCTATTTGGCAACGAAAAAAGCGAACAGGTTCTTGAAATAACTGCGACTCGTCGATCTGATCATAAAAAACAAATAGTCGAATTAACACCCGACGCTAATAGTATCGATTTTTTCGTAAACAACTTAAATTGATTGAGTATCTTGTATATAGTCATTTTTAGTTCATCACACTATTTGTGTGCACAGAATGGGATATAACCACTGATTTTATGCGTATTTCCAGCAAACTATTTTTGTCCGTACTGGGGCTAACGTCGATCATTTTACTTGCGACACTTTCCTTAGCGAGATGGAGTTTTGAACGTGGTTTTCTTGATTTTATCACCCTACAAGAAAAAGAACGTTTACAATCAATAGCTGATGATCTTATCGAATATTATCAACAACATAATCGAAGTTGGGGCGACCTTACTCAACAAGATTTAGAATCTTATTTAAGCCGTCATTTTCCTGCTCAAAGGCCAAGACCTCAGAACAGACCACCACCACGCTTTCCGCCTCTAGCGGACAAAAATGCGAATCTAATTCCATATCAAGATAAACCAAAAAGGCGCAGAGACATTGGCCCTCCGACGGCCTTATTTGGTGTTGATGGTCTATGGTTAGCCGGCGAGAATAATCCACCAACCAAAAGAGCTAACATTCGATTACCACTCTACATTGAAGGCGACTTGATTGGAGAATTACAGAGCTGGCCGTCGCCACTGGCCAGTGCATTTTCACGCGAACAATTATGGACCAGTATTTTTATTGGATTATTTAGTTTGTTGATCGCCTGTCTGATGTCTTGGATGTTAGCCCAATGGTTACTAAAGCCACTACGCCTGTTACTTAGCGGCGTATCACAACTATCGAGAGGCGATTACTCCCTGCGGTATGTGCAAACTGGAAAAGATGAACTAGGTCAATTGATGGACGATGTGCAAAATTTAGCGCAAACCTTAGACAAAAACCGCACAGCCAAAAATCGTTGGTTAGCCGATATTTCTCATGAATTACGTACCCCATTGAGTATTTTATATGGTGAAATAGATGCGCTTAAAGCGGGTATTCGTCCATTTGATCAACAACAACTAGATTCTTTAGAACAAGAAATTAGTTTGATGAATCACTTAGTCAACGACCTGTATGAGTTATCTCTGTCTGATATAGGTGGTTTACGTTATGTGTTTGCCCCCACTAACCTTAACGAATGTTTAGTAAAAGCAATCAATTCTTTAGGTAACCAAATTGAAGCCAAAGGCTTAACCTTAAATATTCAGAGTAAAAACGAGCCCTGGCTTGAGGCCGATCACCATCGATTAGAACAACTATGTATAAATCTACTTAAAAATGCCCTGACCTATACAGATGCACCTGGGCAGATAGCTGTGTCTGTGCAAAAAACCGAGTTTGCCATCAAAATGAGAGTGGAAGACTCTATGCCATCGGTGCCTGAAGCTGAATGTGAGTTGCTCTTTGAACCTCTTTATCGCCAAGATTCAGCGAGAACACGTCGTAAAAGTGGCGCAGGTTTGGGCTTAAGTATTTGCAAAAATATTACCGAAGCCCATAACGGTAAAATATCTGCCCACCCCTCTCGCCTAGGTGGGCTGCTGATTGAGATTGAATTGCCGACGAAAAGAGAAATCACATGAATCAAACTCAACATGTCTTGATCATCGAAGACGAACCAAAAATCGCCAGAATCTTAGCGGATTTTTTGCATATTGAAGGCTTTAAAACACAGATGCTTGATGATGGTCTGCATGCTATAGAAGTTATTAAGCGTGACAATCCCGATTTTATTATTCTCGATCTCATGTTACCCAATAAGGACGGTTTAACTATTTGTAAGGAAGTCAGACAATTTTCACATGTTCCGATTTTAATGCTGACTGCACGAGTAGACGAAATCGACCGACTTATGGGTTTAGGATTCGGTGCTGACGATTATGTTTGCAAGCCTTTTTCAGCACGTGAAGTTGTAGCACGGGTAAAAGCTGTATTGCGCAGAACACAGTTACCGCCCTCAACTAAACAAGAGAAAACACTAAGCTATCAGCACATAGAGTTACATTTAGAACGCTTCCAATGTTTAGTCAATCAACAACCGGTAGAGTTAACCCCAGTAGAGTTTCGCTTATTACATGCCTTAGTGAACAAACCTGGTGTCGTGCTCTCGCGCGATAAGTTAATGCACTCATGTTATGAGGATGGTCGAATAGTGAGCTACCGCACTATTGATAGCCATATGAAAAATCTTCGCAATAAACTTGCCGCCTCCTTATCTGACAAAGAACTACTGCACTCGGTTTACGGTATAGGTTACAAAATCGAATAATGTGCGGCGATCTTGAATAAGTCCTAAAAATTTATCATTTATCCTTCCCTAACTCTGATCTTAAGACAAAATGAGTGGTTTGCGCCAAAATACTAAATAATATCGTTAATTTTCTTAAATCATTACTGGTGTTTTGTGTCTCTCAACCCTATATATGCATCTGGATAAAAGTAAGGTAATCACATGATAATTGAAAAAATAGCGCAGGAACTGCAAGTTAA
>NZ_JANQVQ010000094.1 GCF_030730205.1 Paraglaciecola sp. | reverse complement strand
AAAAAGGCGCTTGATGCAAATCAAGCGCTTTTTTGTTTCATATTTTATGATATTTAAATGGTATTCATAAAAAACAAGGTCAAAACAGAACTTTTCAGCAACATCAAACTACCCACAATACAATTGTAACAAGAATTATCTTACACTTCTTTTAGATTGTTTTATTTACCCTATCATCCTTATATAACATTTCAATATATGTCTTTATTCGCGCTTTAAAATTTTGGTAAAACCCTTTAAGTTTGATTTGTTATATTTTGCAAATTTTGAGCAGTATTTGCCTGAAATATGACTAAGTCTTAAAACGGAGTTGTCTTAATAAAAGTCCGAAAACAAATAATAATTAAGTGAATAGGCAGGAATCTAAATGAAAAAACGTCTTATAACAGCGACTTCCGCTGTTTTTGTTCTAATGAGCGGCTTCGCCTTAAAATCTCAGGCAGTAACCCAATCCCCACCTTTAAAACCTACAGACAGTGTAGTTAATCTCCAACAAGCAGATGATGTAAAGGCACAAAAATCCGTAAAACGAAACCCAGAGCGAGTTTTTCTTCCCCAAAAGGCAATGGCAGGGGCGGGTGAACAACGGTACATTGTGCAATTTGAAGAAGAACCTTTGACGAGTTATGAAGGTACCATCACAGGCTTAAAAGCAACGGCAGTAAGCAAAAAGCTAAAATCGGGTAAGATTTTACAGAAATTAGATGCTGATAGCCCCGAGAGTGTCGCCTATCTAAATTACTTGAAACAACGCCAAAATAGCATGGAAAAAACCATGAACAAGGAGTTAGGGCGTACCCTCGATATAAGTAGAAAATTTAAAGCAGCTCTTAACGGTATGTCAGTTAAAATGACGCAAGAAGAAGCAGAGAAATTATCAACTGTACCGGGCATTAGTAAAATAGAACTTGATCGTGAAGACTTCCCAAATACTGACAGAGGCCCTACTTATATTGGTGCCCCTGAATTGTGGAACGGCTTAGCAACTGGCCTTGAAGCCAAAGGTGAAGGAATAGTTATTGGTATTTTAGATAGCGGCATCAATGGTGATCATCCTTCTTTTGCCGCGGTCGGTGGTGATGGTTATCAACACACCAACCCTTTAGGTGAAGGTAATTACTTAGGTGAATGTGACCCAAATAATGCTAAATACAACCCTGCTATCCCTTGTAACAGCAAACTTATTGGTCGTTATTTATTTATTGACTCGACGCCCACTGAAACAGATTCTGAGGACTCCGATGGACATGGCTCTCATGTAGCCAGCACTGCCGGAGGCAATATTATAGGAGCACCAGTTTTCGATGCTGAAGGTAATCCCACTGGTTTAGATTTGAACATTTCTGGTGTAGCGCCACATGCCAACATTATTGCATTTCAAGTATGTGCTCCGAGCTGTTTTGCCAGTGACCGAGTTGCCGCCATTGAACAAGCAATTTTAGATGGCCAAGTAGACGTCATAAACCATTCTATCGGTTCAAATACGCCAGTGACTATTAACCCTTGGACTGATGCAGTTGACTTGGCGTTTCTATCTGCTCGCGCGGCTGGAATAACGGTAGCAAACTCAATCGGCAATAACGGACCTGATGCATCTACTTTAGGTAGTTCTGGTGCCCCTTGGATGACAAACTCTGGTGCATTTACCCATGACCGAGATATTCAATCTAAGGTTATCAATGGTTTTAGCGGTGGTGACACAACACCACCGGCTGAATTAGAAGGACGTGCAATAACTGCTGGTTATGGGCCTGCCCCAATCGTATATGCGGCTAATTACAGTAACGGTGACTCTGAGCCTGCACAATGTTTGGTGCCTTTTCCTGAGGGAACATGGACGAATGGTGAAATTGTTGTTTGTGATCGCGGGACAATAGCAAGAACATTGAAGTGTAGTAATGTGCGTGATGGTGGGGCTGCGGGTTGTGTACTCACCAATATCGATGGCGGCGCGGCAGGTGTTTCAAACGATGCTCATGTTATTCCAGCTATTCACTTGGAAGCGAGCGAAGGTAACCAATTAAAAGGGTGGTTGTCTTCGGGAACTGACCACATGGCGACAATCAGTGACAATCTTGAGCAGTTTGGCAGTAATCCTGCTTTAGGCAGCATCGCAGGTGACTTTACTTCTCGTGGTCCTCACCTCGGCCAAGACTACCTGCCTGTTTCTGTTGGCGCCCCTGGTGTTGACATATATGCAGCATTGGCTAACGGAACCGAATTTGGTTTTCTAAGTGGTACATCTATGGCGAGCCCTCATACCGCGGGTGCCAGTGCTTTGTTAAAACAAGTTCAACCCCAGTGGACTGATGCAGAAATTTTGTCTGCTCTTGCAACAACAGCCAATACAGTAGCATTTAAAGAAGATGGTATTACTCCTGCAGACCCATTTGATGTGGGCGGCGGTGTGATTCGTGTTGATTTAGCTGCAAATGCTGGATTACTGCTTGACGAAAGTATTGCTAATTTTGAAGCTGCCAACCCTGCCCTAGGCGGCGACCCAAAGAATCTTAACGTTGCAGGTTTAGTAACCCGCGCTTGTGTTATTAATTGTTCATGGGTTCGTACATTTGAGGCTACAGCAGACGGCAGTTGGAGTGTCACGACCAGTGACCCTTCTATTTCGGTTAACCCAGAGACCTTTAATTTACTTGAAGGAGAGAGCCAAAGTGTAGTGATAACGGCAGACAGTCGTGGTTTAGATAATGGCGTTTGGTCGCATGAAAAAGTAATCTTTACTCCGGTTGGCGATATGCCTGTTCAACACCTAACAGTGTCTTTTAATCCAGCAAGCGGCAAGTTACCCGATGAGGTAATCATCTTAGCAAGCCGAGACGCTGACTCCTATTTGGTATCAGACTTAGAAGCTGGCGCAATCGATGACCTACAAGTCAATATAAGCGGTCTTACGTCGCCTAATGCTAGTACTTTAGCTTTGCTGGGCGATTCAAACAATAGCTCTGCGTTCGATAATCTGAGTGATGGCGTTGCTTTTGTTTTAATTGACGTGCCTGCTGAAGCAACTCGCCTTGTAGCATTTACAACCGATGCACAATCAGAATCGCCAGATGTTGATTTATTTATTGGTTTTGATCTAAACGGTAACGGTTTACCCGATGCAAACGAAGTGGTTTGCTCAAGTGCTACCGCAACTGCTCAAGAGTCATGTGATATTTCAGACTTAGCGAGTGGCGAATGGTGGGTTATGGTGCAAAACTGGCAATCTTCTGGTGCGGGTGCTGACGAAATAATCTTAAACACCGCTGTAGTCGCTGGCGATAGTCAAAACATGATGGCAACTGGTCCAAGTGTCGTTTCACAAGCCACGCCATTCGATCTTCGCTTAATTTGGGATCTACCGAGTTCAGTTGAGGGAACCGTCTATTATGGTACGGTTACGCTAGGAACAGATTCATCTAACCCAGATAATATCGGGGTTATTCCTGTTACTCTAACGCGTGGCGCAAACGATGTAACATATCAGGTCAGTGGCAATTCTGCGGTTGCAGGTGATACTCTTACTTTTACCGTTGAGGTCGCTGCTAACCTAAGCCCAGAGGACAGAAATTATAGTATTGAAGCTACTATTCCAGCAGGCTTTTCACTCGTCCCTGAGTCTGTTGGTGGCGCCGCAGGTGTAACCGAAAATAGCATTTCATGGAGTGTGTCACAAGCGTCTTTACTTAACGCAGCCCCCGGTTATAACATTGTTACAAGTATGGAAGATCCTGCGTGTGCTATGCCTTTTGCGAATAATGGCGCTTACACTGATTTAGAACAGTTTGGTATTTTACCTATCGACGCAATTACCGGGGACACTGTTTCTTATTCTGCGTTTTCTGGTCAAAACTTTAATTTCTTCGGAGAATCATTTGTTGGTGGGTTTAACTTTACCGACGATGGATTCGTTTATTTTAATTCGACCCCAGGCTCCAATCCATGGGTAAATCTTCCTATTCCAGATGTGTCAGATCCAAACAGTTTAATCGCTGTACTGTGGCGTGATATGGTTATTCCAACGCCTAATCGTACTCCTGGTTCATTAGTTGGTGTGAGTTTGGCCAGTGCGGGACCAAATCTAACTATTATTGAATATGATAATATGGAAGCTTGGCCTGGTGGTGGTGGTGACAGTATCGATTTCGCTGTCGCTATAAGGGGTGAAGCGAGTGACGCCCCTGGGGTGTTTGAAATTATGATGGGTTTTGACAA
>NZ_JANQVQ010000093.1 GCF_030730205.1 Paraglaciecola sp. | reverse complement strand
CATGCCCTGCGCGCTAAAATAATTCCATTAATACAAGCTTTTGAATTGTGAGACAGCCCTCTTTTAAGTATACTATTTGCCCGTCTGGGGCTGATTATTGAGGAGTAGCGGCATTACGCTGTACCTTGCCCCAAAAAAGTAAAAATCTTTTCAACTCCAACGCCTTAGGGTTCTCATGACAAATTATATTTTCGTCACAGGTGGTGTCGTTTCATCACTTGGAAAAGGTATTGCTGCTGCTTCATTGGCTGCAATTTTAGAAGCACGTGGCTTAAAAGTTACCATGCTTAAACTTGACCCCTATATTAATGTTGACCCAGGCACCATGAGTCCTATTCAACATGGTGAAGTATTTGTAACCGACGATGGCGCTGAAACCGACCTCGATTTAGGTCACTATGAACGTTTTATCCGTACCCGCATGACCAAACGCAATAACTTCACCACTGGTCGTGTGTATGAAGAAGTCATTAAACGCGAACGTCGTGGTGACTACTTAGGTGCTACCATCCAGGTTATCCCGCACATTACCAACGAAATTAAACGCCGCATTATTGCAGGTGCTGAAGGCGTAGATATTGCCATTGTTGAAATTGGCGGCACGGTAGGTGATATCGAATCACAACCTTTCTTAGAAGCGATTCGTCAATTAGGCACAGAAGTCGGTCGTGAACATGCGATGTATATGCATCTAACTTTGGTGCCTTATATGCCTGCGTCGGGTGAAGTAAAAACTAAACCCACTCAACACTCAGTGAAAGAACTGCGTTCAATCGGCATTCAGCCTGATATTTTGGTGTGCCGTTCAGTTAATGCCTTACCCTCTAACGAACGTTCAAAAATTGCCTTATTCACAAACGTTGCTGACAAAGCCGTTATCTCGCTAAAAGATGCGAGCAGCATTTACAAAATTCCAGCGGCGCTAAAAGCGCAAGGCATGGATGATTTGGTGGTGACCCGTTTTGGTTATGACTGCCCAGAAGCAGACCTTACAGAATGGGAGCAGGTATTATTTGCTGAATCTAACCCCATCGGTGAAGTCACCATTGGTATGGTAGGTAAATACGTTGAATTACCAGATGCTTATAAATCGGTGAATGAAGCTCTAAAACATGCGGGTTTAAAAAACCGTTTAGCGGTTAATATCAAACACATCGACTCACAAGATGTTGAAAGTAAAGGCGAGCAAATGCTGCAAGGCCTTGACGCCATCTTAGTCCCAGGTGGTTTTGGCGAACGCGGAATTGAAGGTAAAATTGCGACGGCTAAGTATGCTCGCGAAAATAACATTCCTTATCTTGGTATTTGTTTAGGTATGCAAGTAGCCCTGATTGAGTTTGCCCGCAATGTGGCCGGCATGGAAGAGGCAAACAGTACTGAATTCAACCCTGAAACGCCCTACCCGGTGGTTGGTTTAATTACTGAATGGCTTGAAGCCGATGGCAGCACAGAAGTACGTGACGAGTCGTCTAACCTAGGCGGCACGATGCGCTTAGGGAGTCAGTTGTGTCACTTAATTCCCGGCAGTAAAGTGCATGCCCTGTATGGTTCAAGCGAAATTTACGAACGTCACAGACACCGCTATGAAGTCAACAATAAATTGCGTGCTGAATTAGAAGCCAAAGGCTTGTTAGTGACAGGTTTATCAACCGACAAACGCTTGGTTGAGGTCATTGAATTAGCCGATCATCCTTGGTTTGTAGCGGGTCAGTTTCACCCAGAATTTAACTCTACTCCTCGAGACGGACATCCTTTGTTCGAAGGCTTTGTAAAAGCCGCTGGTGAGTATTTTAAACAAAATAATTAAAATAATATAAATAACAAGGGGTCTACTTCACCTACAAAGATTAGACTCATTTATCCAGACTATATAAGGTAATGTTAATGTCAAAGATCAGTAAGATTATTGGCCGTGAAATCATGGATTCTCGCGGTAACCCAACAGTAGAAGCAGATGTATATTTAGAATCAGGTGTAATGGGCCGTGCAGCAGCACCCTCTGGCGCATCTACCGGTTCCCGTGAAGCATTAGAACTACGTGATGGTGACAAAAGCCGTTATTTAGGTAAGGGCGTACTAAAAGCGGTAGCCGCGATTAACAATGACATCCAAGCCGCTCTAATTGGCCAAGTTGCTTACGAACAAGAAGCCATTGACCGTATCATGATTGCCTTAGATGGTACCGAAAACAAAGAAAAATTCGGCGCAAACGCTATTTTGGCAGTATCACTTGCTGTGGCTAAAGCGGCTGCCCTTGATAAAAAAATCCCGCTTTATCAACACATCTCAGAATTAAACGGTACAGCGGGCCAATATTCAATGCCAGTACCGATGATGAACATCATCAACGGTGGTGAGCATGCTGACAACAACGTTGATATCCAAGAATTTATGGTGCAGCCAGTTGGCGCCGCAAATTTCAAAGAAGCGCTGCGTATGGGTGCTGAAATCTTCCACAGCTTGAAAAAAGTATTAAGTGCCAAAGGCCTTAATACCGCTGTCGGTGATGAAGGTGGTTTTGCCCCTAACTTAAGCTCCAACGAAGAAGCCTTAACCGTTATCATTCAAGCCGTTGAAGCAGCTGGCTATGTGATGAACAAAGACGTTACCTTAGCGATGGACTGCGCCGCATCTGAATTTTATGTTGATGGTAAATACGATCTGAAAGGCGAAGGTAAAGTCTTCAGCTCTGAAGGTTTCAGTGATTATTTAGCTGAGCTAAGTGAAAAGTACCCCATCATTTCTATTGAAGATGGTTTAGACGAAAGTGATTGGGATGGCTGGGCTTACTTAACTAAAAAAGTGGGCAGCAAAATCCAATTAGTCGGTGATGATTTATTTGTTACTAATACCAAAATTCTTAAGCGTGGTATTGATAACGGCGTAGGTAACTCTATTCTGATCAAATTCAATCAAATCGGTTCGTTAACTGAAACGCTTGAAGCCATTCGAATGGCTAAAGACGCGGGTTTCACTGCGGTTATTTCACACCGTAGTGGTGAAACAGAAGACGCTACCATCGCTGATTTAGCGGTAGGTACTGCAGCGGGTCAAATCAAGACCGGTTCGTTGTGTCGTTCTGATCGCGTTGCTAAGTACAACCAATTACTTCGTATCGAAGAAGCCCTTGGTGGTGCAGTAAGCTATAACGGCCGTAAAGAAATTAAAGGTCAGTAATGAAAATTGTTGAGGTCAGGGCAATTAAGCACTGACCTCAACGGTTAAATTACAGTCTCGTTAACAACTTAAATGAACTCTGACTCCATCGATTTAGGTCGCCAAGTTAATATTTTTTCTGACGATCTGCGTCAGCTGCATTTTGCCGAGTTGTGTAACGCCCTTTATGAGCGAGAACTCAACCGTCTAAGCCAAAAAAACACCACCAACATCGGTTTACTGCAACGTGAAATTGGCGGATTAAAACATCACATTAAACGTGCCGCGTATAACTTATTGCAACACCAAGCCCCCCTTGACATCGATATACATAATGCCAGTTGGCAACACAAACAAGCGGCAAAATGTCCTGCAAAGCTACAAGAACAAGACAAAACGCTAGCGTGGTATAACCGCCCCTTTGAACTGGGTGTTTGCGCCGCCGTCTATGTTAATGAGCTCGGCGTTGAGCATATTGAACTTGATTCAATTGATCGTTTTGACCTTGAAGAAGCAAAATTGCATTTAAATAAGTTTGGCTGGTTTAACTTTTATGGCCAAGCCTTAGCTGATCAAAGCGATGCAAAGACAAGCAAAACCCAATTAATCAAACCCAGTAAATCCTGCCTTACCGCCGCCTGCTGTGGCCATAGCTGGAATCATAAAGGCCGCTCACAACCTCGTTTATTGACCTTACGAGAGTTAATGTTGTCTTTTTCAATAAACTGGCAAACCTTTAGATAGCGTTCTTAGCCTTATTATCTGAAAAATAAAATACCGCTAATACTGAACTAAATACTTAATAACTCGTCACAATCTGCGTATAATTTACTAACCAATTCGAGAGTTATTTACTTACCTTGTTATAACTCCAACAGCCTTATCTGAACTCAGTTATAAAATGGAATTTATATGTTTCAACATTATGTCATTACCCGTTTTAATTTACGTCAAAAAGACTGGCTTGCTTCAAAAAGCAATAACGAAGTATTAACTGATGAATGGATGGAAAATCGTTTAACCTTGTTCTCCCATTATTGTTTTCCTTCTTTACTCAAGCAAAGTACACAAAATTTCACTTGGCTAGTGTTTTTTGATATCACCACACCAGAAAAATATCGCTCTATCATCAGGCAACTGCAGCAACAATGCGCTAATTTCACCCCTGTATTTATTGATGGAATGGATGCGTTTTATGAACAATCTAAGCGAGAAATCAGACAAAGACTCAATAAACCTTTTGTTATTACTTCGCGTTTAGATAACGATGATAGTTTGCATCAAGACTACATTAAAGAAGTGCAAAGTCATTTCAAACAACAACGCTTTATGGCGATAGATTTTGTCGATGGGTATACCTTGCAGATTGAGCCACATGTTCGTTTTGCAAAACGCGCCCATACCCATAACCCTTTTTTGAGTTTAATTGAAAGCAGCATTGATTTTAAAACAGTGTGGTTTATTAATCGGCATGGCCAATGGAGCAAAATAAAACACGTTACCACAGTGCGGCACAAACCCATGTGGATGTCAGTGATACACAGAGAAAATAAGGTCAACGAATTTTTGGGATTTGGGCGGGTAGACTGGCATGAGATCGACAACTTTAATTTAGCGCATAGCGCGCAATGCAAATTAACATCGCAAAAAAAGGGGTTTGAAACGTGGAAATGGCGAAGTATTAAAAACGAGCTTAAAACCCATTGGAAAGTTAATACTCGCTTATTAAAACGCATGTTAACCGGCTCTTACTATTCCGGCAGTAAAATTTAGCTGGCGTAAGTAAAAGAAATAAAGGCTATATTTGCTTTGCAAGCAGTGATCATCGTTTGGCTTTATATCATTAAGTTATAAAGTTAAATCTGCTTTAGTATTGACCGGCTGGCCTTGAAAGGTTACAAATACCGCTCTTAGTTCAACCTTACATAAATGAAGAATCAATACGTCATGAAAACGTTATTTCTCTCTACTCTACTCCTTCTGGCAGCAAGACTGCACGGGTAGATTGTAAGCAAACTAAACAAGTTTACGTTTTACAAAACCCGTGCACAGCACGGGTTTTTTGTATCTGGGATTTTAAACAAATTGGCATAAGCCAAGTATTCAACATCAGCAATGGAGCAATAGGAGAAGGTATGTCAAACCAAGTCAAAATTTTCGACACAACCTTGCGGGACGGCGAACAAGCTTTACCCGCCAGTTTAGGCGTTAAAGAAAAACTGAAAATTGCTCTGGCGCTCGAACGTCTTGGCGTCGATATTATCGAAGCGGGTTTTCCCGTGTCGTCACCCGGCGACTTTCAATCGGTGCAAACCATCGCGCGTGAAATTAAAAATGCGACCGTGTGCGGTTTATCTCGCGCTTTAGACAAAGATATTGATGCTTGCGGCGAAGCGCTTAAAGTCGCTGACCATTTCCGTATTCATACCTTTATTGCTACCTCAGAAATTCACGTGGGTGCAAAATTACGCAAATCCCAAGATGAAGTAGTCGAAATGGCGGTACAAGCTGTTAAACGCGCGCGTCGTTATACCAATGATGTTGAATTTTCCTGTGAAGATGCTGGCCGAACTAATATCGATTACTTGTGCCGTATGGTAGAAGCCGCCATCAACGCTGGCGCAACGACGGTGAACATTCCTGACACCGTGGGGTATACCACCCCTACCGAGTTTGGCGGCATCATCAAAAACTTATTCAATCGCGTGCCAAATATCGATAAAGCGATCATATCGGTGCATTGTCACAATGATTTGGGTTTAGCTGTTGCTAACTCATTAGCCGCAGTTGAGCAAGGCGCACGTCAAGTTGAAGCCACCATTAACGGCTTGGGTGAACGCGCAGGTAACTGTTCATTAGAAGAAATCGCCATGATTTTGCAAACCCGTCAGGCCATGTTGGGCTTAACAACCAACATCCGCAGTCAGGAAATTTCACGCACCTCTAAGTTAGTCAGTAACTTGTGTAATATGCCCGTGCAAGCTAACAAAGCCATTGTTGGGGCAAACGCCTTTAGCCACTCGTCAGGCATTCACCAAGACGGTGTCTTAAAAGCGCAAAATACCTATGAGATCATGACACCAGAAAGTGTGGGTATTAACAAAAACAATTTAAATCTAACCTCACGTTCAGGCCGTCATGTTATTAAACATCGCCTTATGGAGTTAGGTTATAAAGAAAGCGATTTTGACCTTGAAAGCGTGTACGAAGCTTTCTTAAAATTAGCCGACAAAAAAGGCCAAGTGTTTGATTATGACTTAGAAGCGTTACTGTTTTTCAGCCAACAAAAACATGACCACGCCTATTACGAGCTAAAATATCTGCACGCCACTTCAGGTAAAGAGATAATTCCCAGTGCTACCGTCAGTTTATTGGTCGGTGATAAAGAAGTCACTGAAACGGCCATCGGTAATGGCCCCGTTGATGCCGCGTATAACGCCATCACTAAGGTCTTAGGGCATAATAAAATCGAGATTGTCGACTTTAAATTAGATTCTAAAGGTGAAGGTGCTAATGCACTTGCCCAAGTCAGTGTCATCGCTGAATACAATGGCCGTCGTTTTAATGGCATTGGTTTGGCCACTGACATCGTAGAGTCAGGGGTTAAAGCCTTGATTTACGTACTCAATAACACCCATTTGGCTGACCAAATTGATCAGCAAAAAAAACAAGTCAAGATAGCAGGGGTATAAAACAAGATGTCTGAATACAACATTGCAGTGTTAGCCGGTGATGGTATTGGTCCAGAAGTGATGACTGAAGCCAAAAAGGTATTGGCTGCGGTCAGTAACAAATTCAATTTACAGTTTCACTTACATGAATTCGATGTGGGTGGTATTGCCATCGACAACCACGGCCATGCTCTTCCTGATGCCACACTCAAAGGCTGTGAAGCCGCAGATGCTATTTTATTTGGCTCAATTGGCGGCCCCAAGTGGGATGCCCTGCCCTTAGAACAACGACCAGAGCGTGCAGCCCTACTTGCTTTGCGTGGTCATTTTGATTTATTCAGTAACTTACGCCCTGCCAAAATTTATCCAGGTCTTGAAGCGCTGTCTCCTTTACGCGCCGACATCGCCGCCAGCGGTTTTGATGTGCTCGTCATACGCGAACTCACCAGTGGCATTTATTTTGGGAAACCCAAAGGACTAGAAGGTGAAGGCGAAGAACAAAACGCCTTTGATACGATGCGTTATAGCCGTCGTGAAATTCGCCGAATTGCCATTAGCGCCTTTGAAGCTGCGCGTAAGCGTGGCAAAAAAGTCACCTCAGTTGATAAAGCAAACGTGTTAGTATGCAGCCGTTTGTGGCGTGAAGTGACCGAAGAAGTCGCCTTAGACTACCCAGATGTGACCCTTGAACATATCTACATCGACAACGCGACCATGCAATTATTGCGTTACCCCAATAGCTTTGACGTCATGCTGTGCTCTAACCTATTTGGCGATATTATTTCTGATGAATGCGCCATGATCACCGGTTCAATGGGTCTACTTCCCTCTGCCAGTATCAATGGTAAGGGCTTTGGCTTGTACGAGCCTGCTGGTGGTTCAGCGCCTGATATCGCGGGTAAAGGCATTGCCAATCCTATCGCACAAATTTTGTCAGCGGCCATGTTATTGCGCTTTAGTTTAAATGAAACCGCCGCCGCAGATGCCATTGATCAAGCCGTATTACAAACATTGGCAGACGGCATACTCACCGGCGAATTATTAGCCGCTGATCAGCGTCACTTGGCTAAGTCCACCAAAGAAGTTGGTGATTATATTGTCAGTTTATTAGCGTAAGTTGCGTTTTGAACGCTAAGACATTAAGCATTAAGTAAAGAGTAAATTAATATGGCAACAACCTTATACGATAAGATATGGCAAGCCCATATCATAGATTCTCAAGACGTTTCCGCCACCGGCGAAGAAGGCTTGATATATATCGACCGTCACCTAATTCATGAAGTGACGTCGCCGCAAGCCTTTGCCGGCCTTGAGGTAAAAGGACGTAAAGTCCGTTGCCCGCAGCGGACATTTGCCACCATGGATCACAGTATATCTACCCGTTCATTGGCAATTGATGCTTGCGGTCCTACTAATAAATTACAGCTTCAAACTTTGGCAGATAACTGCGCAAAACACGGCATTGAGTTATTCCCTGTGGGTCACCAAAAACAAGGGATTGTGCATGTTATGGGGCCCGAGTTAGGTTTGATCCAACCCGGTATGACGGTGGTCTGTGGTGATTCACATACAGCAACCCACGGTGCCTTTGGTGCCTTGGCTTTTGGTATCGGTACTTCACAAGTTGAGCACGTATTTGCCACACAAACCTTAAAACAAAGCAAAGCGAAAAGCATGAAAGTGCAAGTTAACGGCGCCCTGCCAATCGGTATAACTGCCAAAGACCTTATACTTGCGATTATTGGTAAAATTGGTCATGCAGGCGCAACGGGCTACGTAATAGAATACGCCGGTGAAGCCATCCAAGCCTTGAGCATGGAAGAACGTATGACGGTATGTAATATGAGTATTGAAGCGGGCGCAAAAGCCGGTTTAATTGCACCAGATCAAACCACCTTTGACTATGTGCAAAACCGTGAATACGCGCCTAAAGGTGACAACTGGGAACAGGCTGTTGCCTATTGGCAGAGTTTGAAATCTGATGACGATGCGGTATTTGATACCGTCGTTGTATTGGAAGCCAGAGACATCACCCCACAAGTAACGTGGGGCACAAACCCAGGCCAAGTCGTAGGCGTGAATCATCCTGTGCCTGCGCCAGAAGATTTTAGCGATCCTATCGACCAAGATTCAGCGCATAAAGCATTAAAATACATGGGCTTAACCCCTGGTCAAAAGTTATCAGAGTTAGCCGTTAATAACGTGTTTATAGGTTCATGCACCAATGGTCGAATAGAAGATATGCGCGCAGCTGCTGCGATTGCCAAACACGGCAAAGTGGCCAGCGGCGTAACGGCAATTGTGGTACCTGGCTCTGTGGCAGTGAAACAACAAGCCGAAGCAGAACAACTTGACAAAATATTTATCGAAGCAGGTTTTGAGTGGCGCTTACCGGGTTGTTCAATGTGTTTGGGTATGAATGATGACATTTTACAAGCCGGAGATCGCTGTGCGTCAACCAGCAACCGTAACTTTGAAGGCCGTCAAGGGCGTGGGGCTCGCACACACTTAGTTAGCCCTGCGATGGCAGCTGCTGCTGCATTAGCGGGTCATTTCGCTGATGTACGCGACTACCAATAGTTTAGGAATTATTATGCAAACACAAACAACAGATGCCGGTATTAACATACACAGTGGCCGTGTCGCACCATTAAATCAGGCTAACGTCGATACAGACCAAATCATCCCAAAACAATTTTTAACGGCGGTTACGCGCAGTGGTTATGGCAAACACTTGTTTCATGATTGGCGTTATTTAGATGAGCACGAACAAGTATTAAATCCTGATTTCGCCTTGAATAAACCAGAGCATCAAGGCGCCAGTATTTTATTGACTCGTGAAAACTTTGGTTGTGGCTCCAGTCGTGAACACGCGCCTTGGTCATTAGACGATTATGGTTTTAAAGTGATTATCGCCACCAGCTTTGCTGACATTTTTTATGGCAATTGCATTAACAACCAATTGCTGCCGGTGCAATTAGCCAGCAACGAAATTGACCAACTTTTTGCTGCGGTACAAAGTGATGCCAACGCACAAGTGACGGTCAACTTGCAAGAGCAAAGTGTCAAAGTCAACAACCTGAGTTTTCACTTTGATATCGCTGAGCAACATAAAACCAGTTTATTGAAAGGCTTAGATGCCATAGGGCTTACGTTAGAGCTAAATGACAAGATTACCGCCTTTGAAAACAGTCGACCCAATTGGCAGCAAAGCTGAGTCAAACTGACCTACTGGTGTTTTATTAAAACGACCCTAGGGTCGTTTTTTATTGCCTTTAATAAATAAGAGTCAACAACAATGCATACCGAGCAAGCACGACATTCTTTTGTATCGGCATTATTACTGGCTTTTGCGGGTACTTTTTTATTTTCGATGAAACCGATCTTGGTAAAACAAGTGTATTTATTAGGCATCGACAGTAATCAACTTATCACCTTGCGAATGCTTTTTGCTGCGCCTATTTATTTGGCAGTAGGCGCGATGTTGTGGCGCAAAAATCCGCAACTGCAACCGGCCTACAAAAGCAACGCAGCAATGATTTTAGTGTTAGGGGTACTGGGTTATTATGTGGCCAGTTTTCTTGACCTATGGGCCTTGCAATACATCAGCGCACAATTAGAGCGGGTGGTGCTGTTTTGCTTCCCTACCCTCGTTGTGTTGTTATCTCGCTGGGTATTTAACACTGCATTGCCTCGTCATATTTGGGGTATATTAGCGCTTTCTTATGCCGGTATTTTGCTGATTTTTGCCCACGACATGGTGACTTTTGGCAATGAAGTCCTTTTTGGTACCACCTTGGTCTTCATCAGCGCCGTGAGTTTTGCAATTTACACCTTGTGGAGCAAACCTCTAATTGGCAAGGTCGGCAGTTTAATGTTTACCTGCATCGCCATGATATCGGCCAGTCTGTTTATTTTATTTCACTTTGCGCTCAGCCACTCATTTGAAGATCTGCAAGTGGGCAACGATGCACTATTACTGTGTGCTGCAATTGCATTATTTGCTACTGTCATTCCTTCGTTTTTGGTGGCAGAAGCCATTAACCGTATGGGGCCTGAGCGCACTAGCGTGGTAGGCACCTGTGGTCCGGTGATCACCTCTATTGTTGCGGTGCTGTGGTTAGACGAATCTTTCACCTATTACCATCTTGCGGGCTTAAGTTTGGTGATGTTGGCGGTATGGTTAATGATTAAGAAACCTTAGAACGCTAGCTTCAATCACATTTTTTGGTCGATATAAAATGAATCACTGGATATTTACCGGCCATGGGATTAGGGTAATAAGACACGGTAGCAAGGTAGCGTTTTCAGTCACTTTTTGTACACCAAAGACTGACTTGTCTGTATTTGCGCTCAACACATGCTTACTTCGTTTTAAGGACATCCTTCACTACAAGGGTAAATACGATGCACAAAGGTATCATCATCAGCTTAGCGCTTATCACCGGTGTAGGTTTGTTTGGCATTTATGCCTGGCATTCACCTATTGAGCCAATTAACCCTCAGCAAAACTCGGCGTTTACGCCACAGGAAATTGCCCTCGGTAAAACCTTAGCCTCGGCAGGCTATTGTGGTACGTGTCATACCGCCCCTGACGGCCAGCAATACGCTGGCAATTACCAAATGCATACTGAGTTTGGCACGATATATACAAGTAACATTACCCCCGATGAAAAAACCGGTATTGGCTCATGGTCTTTAAAAGCCTTTGAGCGAGCCATGCGAAGTGGTGTCAGCCGTGATGGACATCATTTGTTACCTGCCTTTCCTTACGAGCATTTTAATAAGATGAGCGCTGAAGATATTAAGGCTATTTATGCCTACATCATGACGTCTATTCCAGCAGTAAACCAAGTAAAAGAGGAAAATGGTATTCCGTTTCCCTTGAATATTCGCTGGTTACAAGCGGGTTGGAAATTATTATTTGCCGATACCTCTGAATTTGCCAAGCAAAGTGATAAGTCTGAAGATTGGAATCGCGGTGCCTATTTGTCTGAAGGCCTAGCGCATTGCGGAGCATGCCATACACCGCGCAACGCAGTTGGCGCTGAAGATTATGACAACATGTACGCCGGTGCAGCGATAGACGGCTGGTATGCGCCATCTTTAACTGCAAGTAATCCCGCCCCCTTACCGTGGCGGGCAGAAGATTTTTATGAATATTTAAGTACGGGCAACTCTACTTACCATGACAGTGCAGGTGGCCCCATGGCGCCGGTTGTTCACGCTGGATTATCAGCATTAAGCAGTGACGATCTTATGGCTATTAGCCTCTATTTTGCGGATAAAGCAGGCAGTGGTGAGCAAAACATCGAGAACAACGAGGCATTATTAAGTGCCATTAATGCGCAACAAGCCCTTCCCGATTTGCGTTTAGATAAGGGGGCTAACCTCTATGCCGCCGCTTGCCAATCCTGCCATTATAGTGGTCAAGATATGGTAAAAGGTCGACCTTTACTGGCTCTTGGCTCTTCGCTGCATTTGGATGAACCAACCAATTTAATCAATGTTATTTTAGACGGCTTTCGCGCAGACCAAGGTATTCATGGCGTTGTAATGCCCGCGTTTAGACAAGCCTTTACTGATGAAGACATTGCAACTATCGCGGCTTATTTGCGTCAATCAGCAGGCGAAAAAGCTTGGCCCAATCTTATCAGTAAAGTGGGGGAAGTCAGACGTCAGCCCCAATTTGCTCACTAATTCGCAAGGAAACTCAAGATGGCAACATTTAATCTAAACGGTAAAACAGTTACGGCAGACGTAGAAAGCGACACGCCGCTATTGTGGGTTATTCGCGATGAATTAGGCTTTACCGGCACTAAATTTGGCTGTGGTATAGGCACTTGTGGGGCCTGCACTGTGCATGTGGGTGGGAGAGCAACTCGCTCATGTATCACCCCTGTCGTCGCGGTAGAAGGGGCAAACATCACTACTATCGAAGGTTTATCAGTAGATGGCGACCATCCAGTGCAAGTCGCTTGGCAAGCGCTGCAAGTGCCACAATGTGGCTACTGTCAATCTGGACAAATCATGCAGGCGGCCTCATTGCTCAAGGATATCCCAAACCCGACTGATGCTGAAATTGATGCTGTTATGAGTGGAAATCTATGTCGCTGCATGACTTATGTGCGCATTCGTCAAGCCATACACGATGCCGCTGCCGCGACCACTCAGGCAGAGAAGGAGAATAACAATGCGTAAATTAGGTAACACACATACCGGCGCAACTGGCGTGACTCGCCGTGGATTCTTAATTGGTATGACAGCCGCGGGCGTGAGTTTTGGTTTTCCACGTACTTGGGCCGCTATGGATCCAGCAACTCCAAACGGTGCAGTGCTACCGGATGCCGCCCAAGTGTATGAGCCTTCGTTATGGTATTCCATCGATAGCGCCGGAAAAATTAAAGTAAACATCATTCGAGCTGAAATGGGTCAGCACGTAGGTACCTCTATTGCCCGTATATTGGCAGAGGAGCTGGAAGCCGATTGGCAAGACATTGAAATCATTCACGTAGACAGCAATGAAAAGTGGGGGCTCATGGTCACAGGCGGCAGTTGGTCTGTGTCGCAAAGCTGGTCAGTGTACCGTCAAGCGGGTGCGGCAGGTAAAACCGCCTTACTCGAAGCCGCCGCCAAACAATGGAACGTATCACCGAGTAAGTGTCAGGCCATTAAAGGCAAGATAGTTTATGGGAATAACACTCTGAGTTATGGCGAGTTAGTCGCCAAAGGATTAAGCCGCCAATTTAGCGAGGATGAGCTTAAAGCCTTACCTTTAAAAGCGAATAAAGACCTAAGCCTTGTGGGACATCACGTCACCTCCTTAGATATTGTTAACAAAACCAATGGTAATGCCCTATTTGGTATCGATGCGAAGATCGAAGGCATGGTTTACGCCTGCCCTATCTTACCGCCGACTCGTAATGGCTCATCAGTTGCTAGCATCGATGACAGCGCAGCCAAGTCAATTAAAGGCTATCAACAAACACTCGCTCTTGACGATCCGAGTGAGACCGCACCCGGTTGGGTCATGGTTATCGCTTCCAGTTTTTACGCTGCCCAAAAGGCGGCTAAAAAAGTTAAAGTAACATGGCAAGCTGGTGCAGCGGCTTCTGTGTCAGAAGCAGACTTTATGGCCGAGGGAAGAAAATTAATTCAAGACCCCAAACAAGGCGCTATTTTAGACACGGGCAGTCACGACACCGACACAGCCTTTACCCAAGCAGCGTCAAGCCTTGAGCAAGAATACCTTACCCATACTGTGTTACATGCGCAAATGGAGCCCTTAAACGCCTTAGCCTTTTTAAATAGCGATAAGATCTGGGAAGTGCATTCAGGTTGTCAATGGCAATCACTGACCTTGCCTTCGCTCGCTGCAGCGCTTGGCGTCACCGAAAAAGATATTATTATTCGCAGCTATTTACTTGGCGGTGGTTTTGGTCGTCGATTAAACGGCGATTATACCGTACCTGCTGCGTTAGCATCTAAAGCCTTAGGCGGCAAACCGGTTAAAATGGTATTAATGCGCCCAGAAGACTTACAATTTGACAGCCCCCGTTCGTCCTCCGTTCAGCTTCTAAAAATGGCGTTTGACCAAGACAAAAAAGTCAGCGCCATGGAGCATCATGCAGCAGCAGGTTGGCCCACTAAAGTGATGGTGCCGGTATTTATGCCCAAAGGCACTAATGGCGAGTCGTATGATCCCTTTTCAATCTCTGGCGCCGATCATTGGTACAGTGTGGGAGCGCAAAAAGTACGAGCTATCTCAAACGAGCTAGCTAATTCATCCTTTAGACCAGGTTGGCTACGCTCAGTAGGCCCGGGGTGGACGGGCTGGGCTGTGGAAAGCTTTATGGATGAAGCCGCTCATCATGTGGGCGCTGATCCTCTGACTTTTCGCCTAGATCATCTTATTGCTGAAGGGCGCAATGCAGGCGTTGAGCCTATATCAATCGGTGGAGCAGCGCGCCAAGCGGCCGTCTTGAAAAAAGCTGCTGCCATGATTGGTTGGGGTCAAGCCCAAGCGCCCGATACCGGTTTAGGGATTGCCTCTACTTTTGGCCAAGAACGCGACATGCCAACGTGGGTGGCGGTTGCTGTTCAAGTGCATGTCAATAAAAGCAATGGCTTGGTGACTGTGCAAAAACTGCATGTTGCGGTTGACGCTGGCATCATCGTGGATCCAGACGGAGCCGAAGCACAATGTCAAGGTGCGGCCTTGTGGGGCTTATCTATGGCATTGTACGAAGGAACCGAGTTTGTAAACGGTAAAATCAAAGACGCCAACTTTGATACCTATACGCCACTACGCCTGAGTCAAACACCTGAGGTTAAGGTCGAGTTTATCCCCAGCACAGCGGCACCAGCAGGTTTGGGTGAGCCAGCCACAACACCAGTGGCTCCCGCTATCGCCAATGCGATATTTAATGCTGTGGGAGTGCGCTTACGCTCTCTACCGATGACACCTAATGATGTGAAAGCCGCGCTGGCCAAAGCCTAGTTTTCTTTACTCAACCCGCTCTTGTAGCGGGTTTTATTAGGCACTTAAAAGATCAGACTTAACACGCACGCTAAAATAAAGGCAATGGTACCCAAGAGTGTTTCCATCACCGTCCATGTTTTTAGCGTGGTGCTTTCATCCATGTTAAATAAACGGCTAACCAACCAAAACCCTGAATCATTAAAATGCGATAACACCGTTGCGCCACCCGCAATGGCAATCACGATAAAACAAAGATCTAAGGATGATAAACCCGTGCTGGCCGCCACCATCGGTGAAATAAGTGCCGCCGCGGTGGTTAATGCAACCGTTGCTGACCCCTGAGCCACCCGCAAACAAGCTGAAATAACAAAAGCTGCAACAATTACCGGCAAGCCGATATCACTTAACAAGGTGGTTAATGCCTCGCCAATGCCACTGGCCCGCAGTACACCACCAAACATGCCTCCCGCACCCGTGACTAAAATAATGCCGCAAATAGGCGCTAAGGATTCACCGCACCAAGATTCCATTTGTTTCATACCAAAGCGTTTATGAAATAGCCATAAGCACAACATCAAGGTGATCAGCAAGGCCACAGGGGTTTTACCAATAAGACGTAAAAAATCAATCCAACCAGAGTTTGATTCGATAAGACCAGCTGATAACAAGGTGTTCAAGCCTGTGTCCAAAAATATAAGTAACACGGGTAACAGCAAGATCATAATAACGCTGGAAAATGCTGGCAAGGGGTGAGCGCTCTCATGCACACTTGGCGCAAACAAACGATTATCAAGTTCAACCAAGAATTTTTTACCCGCATAGAGGGCAAAAAGATAGGCCCCAACATACCAAGTGGGAATAGCAATAAGTAGCCCAACCATCAATAACAAGCCGATGTCAGCCCCTAAAAAATCAGCGGCAGCAACAGGACCTGGATGAGGCGGCACAAAAGCATGCATCACTGCAAATGCGCCAGCCGCAGGGAGAGCATAAAGTAACAAAGAGCCGCCAAAGCGCCGCGCAACACTAAAGATAATGGGCATCATCACAATTAGCCCCGCGTCAAAAAAGATCGGAAAACCAAAACACAAAGACGCAACACCTAAGGCCAATGGCGCTTTAGATGGGCCAAATAAACTGACTAATCTTTCTGCTAGTACTTGCGCACCACCTGACACTTCAAGCAATTTACCAATCATCGCGCCAAGTCCCACCAACAGTGCCACTGAAGCAAGGGTGCCACCAAAACTCGACAGTAAAGTGGGCACAATGGCATCTAAGGCAATACCCGAGGCTGCAGCGGTCACTAAACTAACGACACAAAGTGCCACAAATGCATGTACTTTTACAAAGACAATAAGCCACAACAAGGCCGCTACGGCACCCAGTGCAACCAGTAGTAAATAACTTGACTCAGTCAAAATGACACTGGTATCCATACTATTTTTACCACCTGAAAATTGTTACTGTTTTGTTAAACAAAAGATTGAATACACATCAGAACAACAATGCTAGTTTTATTTTTAGTAATCAAGTTTTGAAATTACGCTGAATCAATTAGGATAGGGTTCGCGGCCAAGCAACACGAAAATCAAATGAATAGGGTTATGCCAATGAAACGTCTATTTCTCACTATTTTTACCCTTGTTAACCTGTGTTTTTGCTTCCCTATATGGGCAAATGCAGACATGAAAAACACCCTAACATTCCAAGCGGAACAGGGCTCTCCTCGGGCCAAAATAAGCGATGTGAAGTGGTTAGAAGGATACTGGAAAGGTCAAATTTGGGGAGGCCAAGCAGAAGAGCTGTGGTCAGGCCCTTTAGCAGGTAGCATGATGGCAAGTTTTAAATTTGCAGCGGATAACGAAGTGAACTTTTATGAAATCATCACTTTGTTTGAACAAGACGAGACCCTCGTCTTACGCCTAAAACATTTTTCAGCCGAGCTAAAAGGTTGGGAAGACAAAGACCAATACATGGAATTTAAATTAGTTAAATTGGCCGATAATAGCGCGTATTTTGACGGTTACACCTATCGATTGGTCAGCCCCAATGAATTGCATGTTTTTGTGGTCATGGAAGAAAATGGCGAGTTACACGAAACCAAGTTTGTCTTTACCCGTAAGTTACTTTAGGTTTATCAATTTGCTATTCACAATGCCTATGCTGTAAGTTGCCTAAAGCCAAAATATAAATCACGTTTACAAGGATGGTCTTATGACAAGCAGAAACTTGTTAATCCAACTGCTAGTTCTTTTTACCCTGTCAGGTTGTGCGGGATTCTCAGACCGCGCGCAAGAGCAAGCGAGTTCAGCCACCATTGTTAATTTTAAAGCAGACAGTGACAAAGGCACCTCAGTCGCCCAACTCATGTGTTTTAAACGCCATCTTGCTCCTTACATCGAGATCGACCGAAATGTACCGCCTGCAGAGCATGAGATTTTTATTAGAGTCGTAGATTATGCCTATATGCTCCCTGCCCTTCGCGATCGCACCGAGTGGGGAGGTAACATTAAAAAAGGCAGTTATTTAATGCTGAATGCGACGTTAACGGCTGGCCAAACAGTGACGATTCAGCGCCGAGATAAAGATCGTAGGAGTTATGTATGGCTCCAAGATAAGGTTACAGGCCAAGCAGTGTCGGCAGTAAAATTTACCACATTAAAACGCCAATTTAATATCAACAGCGATTACCTTGATAGAGAATGCGCCAAAGGCACAGTGTGAACAGCAAAGGTTGCCGCGAAGC
>NZ_JANQVQ010000092.1 GCF_030730205.1 Paraglaciecola sp. | reverse complement strand
CTCAGAGAAACGTTTCGAGGCATTATCAGACGAATCTTTGTTAGTGTCGCGCTAGCTTATTTTGTAATGGAGGTTTTTAGAAATACCTTCATCAGTAATTTAGAGATCCATCAATATTTTTTACCTTTCTTTGCTGGGTCAACCATTCTTGTTCTCGTTATCTTTAGATACTTCGTAAATCGCCTTGGAATATTAGGTCTAGGCCAAACGAAAATTATTATTATTGGTGCTGGAGAGCGCGCTTCAATTATTGAAAAACGCATGCGTCGTGAAGTCGACAGAGTAGGCTTTGAATTAATTGGATTTATTCCTATTCCTGGTGACAACCGCGAAGAAGGCATCCAAAACGAAAAATTGATACACGTTAAAGTGGACGAAAACTTCAGAAATTTCATTTCTGATAACGATATTGATGAGGTTGTTATCGCGTGTGATCAACGCCGTGGTACCTTGCCCGTTGAAATATTGTTTGATTGTCGACTACGAGGTGTTGAAGTAACTGATTTGCTCGATTTTATGGAGCGGGAAACTGGGCAAATTGTCGTTAATCTTATGTACCCAAGCTGGGTTATTTATTCAAACGGCTTTAATTCACAAAACTATTTACGAGATGCCTTAGACTATGGCATTAACTGCTTTTTAGCCTTATTGGTCTTGTCGATTACCTGGCCCTTTATGTTGCTCACTGCCTTGATCATATTCTTTGAAGATGTAAGAAACTCAAACGCATCTATTTTTTACAAGCAAGAACGGGTAGGTTTAAACGGAAAATTGTTCAAAATTATAAAATTCAGAAGCATGCGTCCTGATGCTGAAAAAGATGGTGCTAAGTGGGCGACGACGAATGATTCAAGGGTTACTAAAATCGGGCACTTTATTAGAAAGTATCGTATAGATGAGCTTCCGCAGTTACTGAACATATTTAGAGGGGAGATGTCTTTTATCGGACCTAGACCAGAACGCCCTGAATTTGTTGAACAACTAATTCGTGAAATTCCTTATTATAATCAACGTCATAACGTAAAGCCTGGGCTTGCGGGATGGGCTCAGCTTAACTACCCCTATGGCGCTAGTGTTGAAGATTCTATGGAAAAACTGAAATTTGATTTGTACTACGTTAAGCATCAAAGTTTGATGTTAGATATCTTAATTCTTATCCGAACCGTGGAAGTTGTTTTATTCGGAAAAGGAAGATAATGATGAAAAGCTCAGTGCTAAATGCGATGACCGTGGATGTCGAAGATTTTTTCCATGTTTCCGCTTTCGAAGAAATAATCAAACCAGAACAATGGCAAGACTATCAAGTGAGGGTTGATCGCAATACCCGTAGGTTGCTTGATATCTTTGCCAAACATGACGTTAAGTCCACTTTTTTTGTTTTGGGATGGGTCGCAGAACGGTATCCTGATTTGATCAAAGAAATTAGTAAGCAGGGACACGAGATTGCAAGTCATGGTTATGCCCATAGAAGAGCGTCTGAACAAACCAGAGAAGAGTTTACTGCAGACGTCCTCCGTTCGAAAAATCACTTAGAAGACTTGCTAGGTGAAAAGTTAACAGGTTATCGAGCGCCCAGCTTTTCAATTGGTTATACCAATGAGTGGGCTTTTGAAGTGTTGGCTGAATTAGGTTTTGGGTATAGTTCAAGCACTTATCCAGTTAAGCATGATCTGTATGGTACGCCTGATTGGCCACGATTTGCTTATAAACGTCCAGAAGGTATTGTAGAAATACCTATTCCTACTCTGAAAATCCTAGGTAAGCAGGTGCCAATCGGTGGTGGTGGCTATTTTAGATTATATCCCTACAGCGTAGCCCGTAAATTAGTCAAACAATATCTCAAAAAAGAACAACAGCCCTATTCGTTTTATTTTCATCCTTGGGAAATCGATCCTGAGCAGCCTCATGTTCAAGGCGCTTCCTTTAAATCGCGTTTTCGCCACTATCTTAATCTAGACAAAATGGAAGGACGTTTAGAGTCGTTATTGACAGACTTTAAGTGGGGAACGATGAAAGACGTTTATAACATTGACGTAGTTCAAAAGTCATAAAGTAGAGCCACTGACAGTGAATAGTAATTTTATAAGTGCCAATAAAACCGTTATGCCTTTTTTATTTTTATTAGTGGCATTTTGGGTTTTTCTTTTTTCATCAAGTCTATGGTCAGCGGTCAATATTTGGTGGATTTCTGAGATATTCAACCATTGTTTTTTTATTATACCCGGCGCCATTTTTTTAATTTATTTAGAAAGAAAGCGACTCGCATCGTGTAGGTTTAAGCCCAATTTTCTTCTTTTGGTTCCAATATTAGGGTTGCTGCTCCTTTACGGCTTAGGGCTTGCTGGCGATGTACAATTGTTTATGCACGTTGCTACCTTCTGTTCTTTACCCTTGATTATTTGGATGTTAATCGGTAATCAAGCGGCCAGAATTATCGCTTTTCCCTTAGGCTTTATGCTGTTTTCGATCCCCGTTGGCGAAGAATTAATTCCGTGGTTGCAAAGTATCACCGCTGATATGTCAGTTGAGTTGTTGAAATTGACTCAAATTCCGGTTTTTCGAACAGGGCTATATATTCAAATTCCCGGTGGCACCTTTTTAGTTGCAGAGGCGTGTAGTGGGATTAGTTTCTTTATCGCCTGTATTGTCATAGGCGCCTTGTACACTCACCTAAACATTCGTTCAAAGTCGAAGAAAATCGTTTTTATTGTTATATCGATTTTATATCCGATTATTGCCAATGCACTAAGGGTGTACGGAATCATTTTGACTGCGCATTTAACTGATATGGAATATGCCGCAGGGGCCGATCATATCATTTACGGCGGCGTGTTTTTTTCAATCGTTATTATCAGTTTGCTGTTTATCGGTGAACTTTTCAGAACTAAAGGGCCAACGTCTAACGAGTTAAACCCCGAAACTGCATTAGACGGCTCTACACGGCAAATCAGTTTAAAAGCGACGGTCTCGCTTTTGATAGTTCTGCTTGTGGCGCAAGTTTGGTATCAAAGTATCGAAAAGCGTCTAATTTTTGCTGAGAGTAGCGACTCATCACTCAGATTGCCCGCAGGGTTTACAGACTATGCAAATGATGAATATCTTGTTTGGAATCCACAATTCAATGACTCTACTGTGCAATCTTTGGGCTTCATTGGTACAAAAGAACCCAACGCTTTAGAATTTTTTGTCGCATACTACCAAACAGGTCGAGGAGAACTAATAAGCTCCATGAACCGACTTTATCATCAAGACAACTGGACTATTATGTCGTCCAGCAAGAGATATTTAGGTGATACATCAATATTTTACGAAGAGATAAGCGATTCAGTGGGCAATATTCGACTGTTAGCATCGTGGTATTTAGTTGATGGCGACATCTTTATCGATAGGCGTTTGGCGAAGTTACAACAAATTATTAATATCATGATTGGTAAATCTGCAGACGCTTCTATATTGGCAATCTCACAGACAATAAGTAAAGATACTGCTGAGCAGAAAGAGAAATTCATTCAAAAAGTTCAAGAACTGCAAAAGGCGTTTTCTGACTCTGTGCCATTTGAGCAACATTAATGAAAACAAATGAGTCTGGCCTTGCTACTTTTCCCTTTTTATTAAATTGGTTGTATTGCCAAGCGCAAACGCACGATTTCCCAGGTAAGTACCGTTTATTCTTATGGTCAGTCAAAGTATTTAAAGGCCGTTCTATAAAATACCGTATTAATGGAAAGTCTTTTTTTGTGCCTGTAGAAGAGTGGTGTTTTTGGTTAGAAAAGGGGCCCACTAATTATTATCCGCAAGATATACAACCCTTTGTTGCAGCCATAAACCACAGCCCTGAAAAAATGCTAATGATTGATTGTGGTGCTGATATTGGCGCTGTCTCCATGATGGTTGCCAGCGGAACCGATAATATAGCCCGATATGTTTGCATCGAGCCAAACCCCAGTGCTTTTGCACTATTAGAGGCGAATCAATCGGTTTTTAAAGCAAAGGCCGATTTAGTTAATAAAGCGGTTTCAAATTTTTGTGGAAGTGCAACACTTCATTGTGATGCAAATATCACCTCAGACCACGACGCCTATATTCAAGTTGATAGTGATGGCGTTACAGAGGTTACTACCCTCGATAAACTGAGTACAACGCTGGGGTTTAGCGATGCTAAGTATATAGCGTTGAAAATTGACGTTGAAGGCCAAGAACCAGCAGTCTTTGAAGGGGC
>NZ_JANQVQ010000091.1 GCF_030730205.1 Paraglaciecola sp. | reverse complement strand
ATGGAGCCACTTCACATTTGGGTAAGCCCAACTCTCTTGAGATCCGTTACTCTGCTCACCAACCTTAAGCCCCATTGCCTTGGCGAATTGGTTATACGTTAACATCTGATCTTGAGAAAAATCAGCAGATGTAATGCACTCCTCATGAACTAAGAATACATCTGGATTTTCATGAGCAAATTTTGCAGCAGCTCTGGCAGGCGCAGAGATGTCAACCAGCCTTTTAAACGCCTGTTGAACCACATCTTCCATTAATTTCGGGATCCATTTACGAACCGGATCGCCACCTTTGGCCGGATGCCACATTAAATACCATCTGCCCTTATCACTTTTTTGCAATGAATTAACGGTAAGGCCGTTAAGTTCAACACTGCGACTGGGCTGACACATCAGCATTACACAAAGACTGGAAAAATATTGTTGACGAGGTGTTTTAGCTTGATGAAAGGCATCTGCCACCTGCAACATCTGGTAATCAGAGGGGCATTTGTCTTCTTCTTGTTTACGACTATCCTTATCAAGTTTAATGGTTGAATCAGATGATCTAGGAAAAGGGTTTGACCACTCTTGTAGGTCTAGTTTGAATCGCTTATTCTTTATAAACTTCAATACCTTTTTAAGTGAAAGGCCAATATTGCTCTTGCTGCCAACGCTTAATCCACTACTCTTGATCTGCTCCTCAACACGATTAATAACTGTATTATTGAGGTGCATAATATCAACATCAGATCTATCATTTTGAGTCGCGTTTTCTTCTAGCGCTTTATAGATCCACACTAAAGATGAAGCCCAACTTTTTGAATTTTTAGGATTTAGCGACTGCTCATAACGTACATAGGCTTTAGCAAAATCAGCAAATGGTTGCTTGAATGGAATATATTCGAAACTATTTATACTGTTTCCAAATACGATGGTTAATTTCTTTCCGCTCGATGGCACCCAAGACCATTTATCACAGTCCCATCCTCTCTGAATGCCGTCCGAGCTTTCAAATTCATGGTCGGCAAAAAGCGTTAATTCGTTTTTGGCAAACGCTATGAAGTCCGCATAATTCTTCTGGCAATCCTGTTGGTGCTTTGGTGTAAATACTAATGCATCAGCCATTTAGCGCGCCTTCTTTTTCCAATTCTTGTTTTCTGGCCTCACACTTGTCAATAACCACTTTGATAGCGTTAATCGTTCGATTACTGGCTTGCAGTACAAACTCACTTGCGCCCATTTGTCTCTTGCGATCAACCTCGGAAACCAGAGTGTTCAGGACTTCAGTATGCGGTGCGTTTAACCAGGGTTGGAATTTATTGCATGTATAACAATGGATGGTGCCATTGGCACAAAACCCAAATTTTCCGCAGTTCCCGACAGGGTTGCCATCGTTGTTATTAATCCTACTGCGTGGGTCATTGGCTCGAATGGCGTCTTTTTCACTATCAATCAACGTGCCCGAAAATGCTTGCGCTAATGGCGTTAAATCGGATGCCAATGCCGCATCAATTCTGTCTGCCATATCTTCGTTGAACTCTGTGTAGACTTTCACTTGCTGGGTATCTGAATGACCCAACTCTTCAGCGATGGCATAGTCGCTTGCACCCAGCATTGCCATGTTGGTTGCGTGGGTATAACGGAATCGTCTGGGATTGATATGCAAGTCCCCAAACTCACCATCGAGTTTAATCCGTGTTGTTTTTAAAGGACAAAGTTTCGCTATTCTCGACACCAAAGAACGAATATCTGCTTTCTTAATACAAACTGCATCAGGCGTGTTTTTCTGCAATTGTCTAAATGCATTGAAGTCTGATAAATCTGAGATTTCCCGAGCGTTGAGAAAAATCGGGATTTGGCTTTTCTGCTGTGAATTTAGTTTAATGCCAAAGTGCGTTTCAATCGTTTTGATGGATTCCTTGGCTTGCGCAGTTAGCACCAGCATTAAATCTTCACTCACATCCTTTTTGATTTGAAACGAGCCTCTAAATCCCTCATTTCGTTTTTTGGCATTGGGAAGCTGCAGGTCAAAATGGTCAATACCTTCCTCATGCCTTGTGATTAAATCGCCACAATACAGGTGAGTAAGCTGTACAGGACGGGCACCTGTTTGCTGCAACGCCATGATAAACGCATAGTCGGTCAACGATATCTGTTTTTCTGTGTAAGCATCGACATACCAGTTGATAAAAGCCGCTTGCTCTTCAAATGTGTACGCACCACTGTAAGGACATCCTAATGCAACGGCCCTGCCTTTTTCATTACCAGATAACTTTAGCGAATTAAGTAACTCTACTGCCTTCTTATCTACGCCTTTAATCTCTTTGTCGAACCAATCGAGCAAAAATGCACGGATGTAGCCCAATTTCCACTCCGTGCCTTTAGTCAACGTCGCTTTGTAGTTGATGATGTGTGATTCATTAATCGTGTCTTTAACGCCAGCAGTGAAAAGTGCCTTGGTAAATTTGAAAATTCCGATTGTATAATTAGATGAGAATTCACACGCATAGTCAGCCAAGGCCAGTTTGAAATTAATTTCAAACCTTGAATCCAGATTCAGCGGAGCGAGTAATTTAAAGTTTAAAGAGTGATTAGCATCTAATCTCCAAACATCATCATAAACATCAAACTCGTAGTTTGCTTTGCTGCGTCGCTTATCCGATTTTGTTTTTGCTTTGGCCCTTTTAGCGCCTTGCGATCTGTTTGTTTTAGCTAACATAACCGCCTCTCTCTGCTGTGTGCGTTAACGTGGCTTGCATTTTTTGTCGTATTTCATGTGCTTGCTTTTTCGCGGTTCGTGTCAGATAAATGCGTCCTGACTCAAGGGACGAATGGCCGTTAAGCTCCGCCCGAATTTCAAGCTCTCGTTGTTCGGTGATGGTATTTTCCCTGGCATATTGCTTTGCCGCTTGATGCAAACCTTGCTGTTCTAATCGTTTCACTTCCTCTAAAACCGCTTGCTTTACTTCATCAATACGAGCGGAGAGTTGATCGTTAAAATAGTGTCGGGGGAAGTGTGGTGAAATGCCCCAGAATCGCTCCGGATTGACACTCTTTATAGTGTTAAAGAGATGATTAATTGTCCGCTGAATGAGCGGTTGCCCTGACTGATAATGACCATTTTTCTCTTTGTGAGAGACAAATATAAACGGATGGGTTTTCGCCACCGTTGTATTGTTCCGGTTAACTTTAATATAGGTATTCAGCAAGTCTCTCAGCTGCTTTGAAATAGCAACCTCCCGGCCAAGTGTCTTTGCTGTGGGCTCTTTTAATCGGGGATCTTCTTTGCTGTCATGTCGCCTTACCACCGACAAGGTAGGTTGATCGATGTCGGTGCCAATATCACTGATACGAAGCGCAAGCAACTCAGAACAGCGAAATCCGGTTTCATAAAATGTCTGAACAATCAGATAGTTTCTAAATTTAATCACTGGGTTTTTGAAGGGATTGTGTTGTGAGTCCGGTCGGGCAACATTGAGAAAATCCTGAAAGGCATCATCCGAAATACCTGATTTATCTAAAGAGCCTTTTTTTAATCTCCCTTTTGGCATATCGCTTTTAAGTCTCTTTTTCATGTTATCGAGCGCATCAAAGAGCGCTGCCGCAGTGGGCTTATGCTTAACCCGCTCTTGCCCGATGAAATGCAGAAATTCGGCAATATGTGCTATCCGCGATATGTACTGAGACTTCCCGACCGTGGGCTTGTCATCGCCCCTCGATAAATAAAACTGTCCCATGTCGACAACATTACTTGCGGGTCTGTTGATAAGGGCTTTGGCTTGATATGCGCAGTGCTCTTTGATTTCTTTAATATCATCACGGCTCGGTACGCTGCCGTTGTAGATTTCATCCAGCAGATTTCGGCCGTTAATTTTCTCCCAAACCTTCAAATGCTTGATGGATTTTAGGTATTGCTCGATTGACGTTGCGGCATGATTCATTCGCAGCTTTTGCGTTACAAAATGAGTCACCCAAAAGTCAGGCAATCCGTTATCACCCAACAAAAAAACATAGCGCTCACCACTTTTAAATTTCTGGACAGCAACCCTCATTGAACACCTATAAATCAACAATTTTATTTGTTGATTTATAATATAATGATAGTGCAACTACATTTCAACATTTATTTTTATTGTAAAAATAAAAAAGCCAGATAAAATCTGGCTTTAGCGTGCTTCTGTAGATATTTTTCTACATTTTTAAATTTGTGTCGTCCTAGAATGGAATATCGTCATCAAAGTCGATTGGCGGTTCCATTGGTGCAGCCTGCTG
>NZ_JANQVQ010000090.1 GCF_030730205.1 Paraglaciecola sp. | reverse complement strand
CTTTGAAGTGTTGCAACACGCTTTTCCAACCGTCAGTAATTTTGTAACTAACTTATTGAGTGTAATTGGCTTTAACCATATTTATTTGATGGGCGTTGATCTAGGCTTTATTAATGTGAAACATCATCATTCCAAATTTTCGGGGTATTATAGGGAAGATGGCCAAGAAATTTACAATTATGCAGAAAATAATAACACCTCCTTAGTCGTCCCAGGGAATTTTCGCCCCAGCGTAAATACTAAGCACGAATTTAAAATTTCACGGCAGATTATTGAACAAGTCACTCAAAAAAAACCAAAATTACAAACATTCTACAACTGCAGTGATGGTGCAGAGATTAGTGGCACTAACCCGCTCCGAATCGATAACCTTCTAATTGTTTCATCTAACGTTCAGAAAGAAAACGCCTTAATGGGACTAAAATATTTAGTTTTTTCCGAAGAAAATAACGAAGATTTTATTAAAAAATTCGAAAATAAATTTTCACATCCTTTATTAATCCAAGAATTATCTGCTTTTGAGAATTTGCTAGAACAAATTTTTATAAGTACAGAACAAATAGACTATCTTATAAATAAACAAAAAGAAATGCTTTTTGCTTCCTATCAAAATGGAAAATCACTTCTTTTTTATTACTTATACGGGACAGTAAATTATGCAAATGCTGTATTTAGCAAAATAGGAGCTAATGATTCATATTCACTCAATACATTTAACGTGTGGAAATTAACACTATCAAAAATTAAAGGACTCATTCGCAATAAATCTACTATTTATGATATTTCAAATTACCGAGATTTTGAAAGAGAGAGACTTTTGACGCGAACTTACCTTCAGTATAAAACAATGTTAGTAGTGACCAATTCGTCAACTTTTGCAGGTTCTTGTGAATGGTTTTTATCTAAAATTTTTGAATCTAATCTCAAGGCAACTATATGTCTTATTAAAGATGTGAAAGAGAATGTTGAATATGATTTTGTAATTTACTATATTGACTCTCGTTTCTATTTAAACAACGAAAATGGGAAACATTGCGATTATACCGTAGGTGGTAAAATTCATACACTTATCCTATCACGTTCTTTTGACGAAAATTTAGAGGCTTTGACTAAAGAAAGACAAAGAACTTCAATATTAATTAGACCTGAATTTAACGAGTTAACTGATTTTAAAATATACAATTTATTTGTTTATGCTACCGTTGCAATCAGATCTTGTATCGAACTCAAATTCTCTGGCATCATTTTTCCTAAAGTTAAATATGGAACAAATGATCTATCTGAAATTAAAACTTCATTCGGGAAATTTAAACGCGAAGATTTCCCATTTTTTACAGTTACTTTTAAATACTATTCCATCATCCCATTTAATGAACAGAGTGATAAGGAGTTGCTCACGTTCAGTGGAGAGAGAGGCATAAAAATTTCAAACTTAGATGATGAAAGTGCGTACATATTTTCTTATTGCACCAAAGAAGAAATATTAAAAAACCAAGAAGAATACTTAAAAATCACTCCGTGCTTATTTAATGATAAAGAATACAATTAATCGGAAGCTTAAAGAATTTTCGAATTAAGAAAATTTGGATTCATCTATGGTTTGAAGAGCGGAAATAAGCTTTCGGGTTTGCGCTTTCCAGCCATATTTTTGGTAGACTAAGTCAATTAGATTATTGCGCCAATACTTAGAACTGCACTTTTTATAATGTTCCAAACCATAAATCAAATTGTTCTCTTCAAAGTCAGGCAGACAATATCCTGAATCAAACTCCTCTACATAACGAAAACTTGGGGCATAATTTTCTGTAAAAACGAACATTCCTGAAGATAAATAATCTAAAATCTTAGTATTGTCGTGCTGTTGATACACACTTTCGCAAAAATCTAAACCAATATCATGTGATAGTAAAATTTCTTGATAGTTAGATTCCGCGGCCCCCAGAAAATTAATGTTTAAAGGGAGTTCATGACCAATCCAATCTGATAATTTTTTTAAGGCTTCGGGCGAACTTAAGCTCTCTTCTAACAAATTAATTACTGTTCCAAAAACTTTGTTACCAGGTGCAGTGCTTACAGTATGTTTATCAAACACTAACCTGCTTACTATATTGACTTCTACATCAGAAAATACGTTTGCAAATTTAACTATCTTTTTCAGCACCTCTCGACTCCTTATACAACCAACCCAAAGAGCCTTGATTTTCCCTGGTTCAGTATGACTAAGACTTTGCGCTAATTCATTTACTCCAAAATCAAGATTCAAGACCTTTGGAACAACTCCTCTCTGCTCAATAATTAATTTTTGCTCATAGTTATTCACTGTAATTAACTTAAAGATGTTGTACAAATCTTGCCCGTCTCTACTAATGGCATTATCGTTAAAACAAGACAGTAAAACTAAATTACAATTTGATAAGGCAAGCAAATCAATTCCATGCTCACTTATTAAGACACTAGGCTTAGTCGTAGAGATAAGAACCAGACTTGCCGAGCTAGCTACGCTCTTGTACCGGCTTCTGTCTATTAGTGTTATGTTTTCATGACTAAGCCCCGTGGGTAAAGATATCCTATAATCTACGACAAGAGCCACACTCAAATTTAATATTGCTAACTCCTTCGCAACACCTACCGCTCTAATGGCATTACCAATCACATTTGATAGGGGATTATTGCAATCAGTCACTTCGATCGTGTGACCGATAATCAAAAAATCAAACTTCATTGCTTCTACTCACGAACTTAAAGTCTGTAATCCAGTTGTTTAAGTGTAACAACTCATCTTTTTTAACAAGTTTAGCTAGGACTAGATTCGAATAAATTTTCAGCAGACAATCTGTTAAAGAATCTGATTGATGAAATACCGTATCAATCAAACACTGAATTACTGCTGGAGTGTTAATATAGCATTCTATCTCATCTTGAAAGTCTTTGAACAAATCATGTTGATTACGTTCTTGATAAACGGTAGCGTTTGCAAATGCTAAATATAAGTTAAAATGATCTAAACATCGTTTTGCTACAAAACTTCTTAAAATATCCGTGAACCTGAAGCTCACTGTAACTGGTAAATATAGAAGCGCAAATGCTTCTTTTTTCCAAAGCGTGTTTTGTGAATTAAATGGACAGTAACATTGAGTAGGTAACAAAAAACTATGGTCTTTTCGAGAGAAATTAATAGGCATGTATTTTCTACTTAGCCTAAAAATGGCATCCACATCAGGGTCACTATCAGCAAGGCCTTGTACTATTGATGCTTCGATCAATTTTTCTTTATTAATGTTGTACTCGACATCACTATTTATTTCGGATAGAGGAAAGCCTCTTGGCCAAATGAACTGGTCTGTAAATAACTTATAGCAATTAAACACAACGTTATTTTCAGAACGGATGTCAATAACAAAACCTTTAGATAAATCGTCTAAAAAATTTTCAGAATGAGGGATATTGTCGTCGTCAGTCTCATAAATAATATTAGCACCCTTTTTAATCGCTAATAAATACCCAATATTTTTTCTACTATAATGCCTCTCAGGCATCATACTTGACTTTAGCTCTTTAAAAGAAAGTTGTTGTTCAAACGAATAGTACTGTAAACCTTTTCTTATTTCATTTATGTTCTTACTTCCTTTGTCACCAATAACGATCATATTTTTAGTTTTAGGATATTGGAGAAATTTTTCTATGCCTTTAGTTAGGCCATTAATCGTCGTAATTACTGTGAGTATCATTTAACATTCCAATTAAGAATTTTCGAATACTTGCTCTAGGCGATTCAAAATTTAAACCAAAATCAATTTTTAATAGTTCAGAGGTTAAACTATGCTCAACATGAACTTTATCAATACTATTTAACCTTATTTCTAATTCTGAAAGTGAAAAAAGTGTTTCAATATCATAGTCAGACCAAATATTGTCAATATTTTCATTAGTCACTGAGATTGCAATTTTACTACACAACTTTGCTTCTAAGAGCATCGTACTATTAATAGATATAACAACCGAAGAAGCCATTATTGCATCGATTGCATTATCATTATTAAAATCATTTACGCATTCATTTATATCAATGTAATCTTTTTTGATGGAATTTGGGATCATGTTAATATTATTAGGTGGATTTCTAATTATTAGTCTTTTATTTTTGGCAATAGTATAGAGGCACATAAACTGAATTAGTTTGTTTTGAAATTCTACAGCTTCTTTTTGTAAAATTTGGCAGTCCATATTTTGCAAAACCAATAGATAGCTATCTCCTTTACTTACTTTTTTATCTAATTGTAACTTGAAAATTTTTTCGAACTTTGGGGCACCAACAAGCATCAAACCACTTCCAGCGTGACCACGACGAATAAAAATTTTTCTCTGCAAGTCACCCCACAACAAACAAAAATTACATATCGGAAAATTGTAACCGTATACTCTATCTTTATAATATTGTTCTTCTGAGGAGAATACCCCTTCATGTGGGATTAAAATAGTTGAAATACCTTTAGCATTTGCGATTTCAACAATATCTCGAAACACAAAATACCAATCAAAAGTAAAAATAAATCCTTTAATATCAGTATGGATAATTTTTTCTAACATTTTTCGATAGTATGATGGATTTTCTCTAACAAAATTATGGATTCTGATTCTATTATCTGGTTCATTTGAACCAATAAAAAAGCTGATCGGGTGAATAACGTGTCTTTTGTCGTCAATTTCCCGAATAAGACTATCGCATGTCTTCTCTATCCACCTGATGTAAATGAATTTGTCACTTGGTAGATCATCAAAGACATTCCAGTTGAAAAGCCCTGAGTCTTCATTCATACCAGTTATACTCTAAAATATCCCCATTAAAGCCTTGTTTAACAAAAGGTGGAAAGAAGGGAGTTAATAATTCCAAATCTCCAGAGTCAAAACTCATATTTTGGGGCAAAATTATACTCTTCTTTTTTATAATGACACTAATGTTGTAACCATACTTTAAAATTGCAGGCTCTGAACAGTCATAGCCAGCCATCACCAAGTTGTATAGTAATATACCGGCATTCCATAATGTAAAGTGTCCACCAACCACATCATTTTTTAGTGGTGGGACCGTAATTGCTAGAACGCCACCTTCTTTGACTAACCGACCAATTTTTTGCAAAAATAAATTACAATTGAGTTGGTGTTCTAAGACATGAGAACACCAAGCACAATCAAATAAACTATCTTCAGGAAAGTCCATAAAGTCGCCATAAAAATAATCTACTTCTAACGGGTTTTGATTCTTTTTGTAATATATAGAGTTTCCATAATCTATAGCTGTTACTTTCTTCCCATATTTATTTAAAATTTTGCTGTGTAGACCTTCGCCTGCGCCAATATCTAAAACGGTATGAAAGCTATAACTATCAATTAACTTTTGGAGCCCTTGACCTGCAGTTGAGTTATTAACTAAGGACAAAAACTCCTCCCTAAGCGGTTTTAGGTATAGTTTTGACACAGTTTTAGAACAGATCATGATGTACTCTTTATGTTAGTTCAATTTACTCTATCGACTGAGTTAGTAAAAAGTTTACTTATTTATTATAATTAGCAAAGATTCAGATTTATCTGGTCAAAATAGAGGAATAACTTCACAGGAAATATCCTTATTTGAAAGTAGTGTTTTTACTTCATGAATATATTTAAACGCAGAAAGAACTATTAAATCGCTATCTTCTAAATCATCGATATTAATCACCGGTATACCTTCTACTACACTGATATTACTTATAGTTAATTGATGATCAATGACCCCCTTTATTTTTGATTTCAGACTTGGAAAGATGAGACGACCGACAGAGCCAAAGCCCCATAAGATAAAAGGAGGACCTAATGTCAAGCTGTCTACGAGAGCACTAATGGTAACAAGATTATTGTATGCGACATCAGATTTTTGAAGTCTTGGCGTAGAAAAAAGGTCTTCAACGAACGGCCTGTAAGCATAAAACGCATTAAATTTTTGTCGTAAATAATTATCACAATTAAAATAAATCCAATGTTCTCGACAGAATTTCAAATCTAATAATTCAGTCCAAAATTCTGAATTGAAAAAACTTTGATAAATATCACAATAACCATTATGGAGTGTTGGTCTATATAGACAAATTGTCTTTTTCCCAAAGTAGCTTGCTTCTTTTAAAACGGAAGAAGAAACAGCAATAACGGATTTTATTTTAGAATTAGATAAAAGTTCGTATACATTTTTATTTTGTAGGTACACAACATTTTTTAAATATTTTAATCCTTCAATTACTTTAACAAAATCTTCATCCGGCATTAATGGATGCTTTAGTAGATATAATGTAGGAAAAGAAGATGAGATTTCCGTCAATTCCGATTTAAAATCCAAAAAGCTTAAAAACTGATCCCCTCTCTGACAAGCTTTATCTACAAATAGTTGAGAAATCAGTAAGGCGCTATCATCTATCAAATCCATAGAATCATTACTTAAAAAGTTAAAATTTCTCTTAAGAATTTTAACTTCATTGTGGAAAAATTCCTTTTTAGTTTTATAAGAAATAAATTTATTTTGAATATCATGATTATTTGAAAAAAAAGAAAATAACACATCCTTACAAAATCTTAAAGGAGATAACCAAATATCAATATAGCAAACTCCGATTCTATCAAAGTAAGTACGAGTTTTTTCAGAAAGTTCGTAACCAATAAAAATATCACACCCTGACAAATAGTCTTCAACTAAATGTCTCGACTCGACACAATTACGATTAGGCTCAATATAATTTAGTATCTGATCTTGATAAATTTTATGATGAAGTTCGTAAAATCTTTTTATCGGGAAATTGTGACTTAAGTTTGTATCAAGTCTAACATCAATATTGAGCTTCTTTAATATATTGAAAAGAAAGTCAAACCTTTCTAACCCCCTTTTACCAACATGACTCTGAGTTGTTAAAAAGTCATAACTAAAGAAAATATTCATTTCATAAATCGCTCATAGTTTGAATTACAAGAAAAACATTACGCGGCAGCATTTTTTTGGTAACCAAAAGCGCTGACAATATTCACATTTTTTGAATGTTCAATCAATAAAGCATAAATACTATTTATAGAACCACCAGAACCAATTAAAATCACATCATCTTGATCCATTCTATTTAACTTATTCAGTCCTAAAACGGGAAATCCCAACAAGTTTTTATCAGAAGATATTGAAACTATAAAAAATTTTAAATTTAATTTTCTCTCTATGATATAATCACCTAATCGCTTTGCCAAAGAGCCATCCCCAAAAACATAATATCTTTTTTTATCAAAAGGAATATGTTTTATTATCTTCATAAATATGATCATTTCTTGTTCTGGATTATTTTTAATGCGTTCAAAATAATGTAAGTAAAAAAAAGATTTCAAGTAAATTAGTGGATGTTTAAACTTGAAATTAAGACTCATTAAATAAGTCGACTTCTTCAAAGTATTATTAAATTTCAAGTTAATAAATGGGCGTAGAAAATTCCACTTAATCCCCATAATTTCGATCACTAACTTTCTTACTCTGAATATATCTTTGACCCGTAGAAAATTTGCACGATTATCTTTTGAGAGGGTCAAGGTATTTTCATGCCTATAATACTGATAGCCTATATCTTTTGTAACGCCAATTTTTCTGTTATCTGGAAAATTCGTGTACAACAAAATAGAAAAAAGCAAATCTTCGAACATATTTATCCTAGGTAGGTCCTTGATTTTTTTCAAAGCCTCTAACCAACATTCTCTTTTTACAATTTTATTTACGCCGACGTGCCAAATCCATGCACTATTAATCAGAAAGATCCGTTCAATAATATCGTTTCCTTGTAAATCTAATTTATCACTTAATACATTATTATTTTCAATCCATTTTTTATTATTAGAATCGCATTCTTCGACACCAAATATAAAAACATCAAGGTCATGATTAATGATAGTCTCCAAACCTTGGGAATACATATCATTTATTATCCAATCATCGGGATCTAAATGAACAATATAATCACCACTGGCTGCATTGATACCAGTACACCTAGCTGCTAACAACCCTTTGTTGACAGTGTGACTAATATAGGTCACTCGTGGAAGTTGGCTAACAATTTGTTGACAACTCCCTTCAGATGCGTCGTCTACTATGATAATTTCAGTGTCTTCTGGTGCATGTTTGTAGACCGAGTACACGGCCCTCAATAAGAATTTTTCAGCGTTATAAACAGGTATAATGACGCTTAACATTGGCGTTTTTTGACTAGTAATTTCTAACACAAAAAAATAATTCCTTCATAGCAGAAGAGCAACAAAAAACATCAATATGTCCAAGCAGCCTTAAGGATTAAGCACAGATAAGTTGTATTGATCCCCGTCCCATTGAGGTCGCTTGTTCATTTATTCGATTAGTAATTTCAGTTCGAAAGGCCATTGAACAAACTACAAAAATAGTTTTTCCTTGACTTAGAGCGCTTTGTAAGCTGACGACTGGTTTTCCCATTAATTCATATTGCCCACTGACTTCTGCTCGTCGATCCACCAAACAATCAACATCGATTTGATGTTGTTGAAAATAGGGGCACATTTGTAAATAAAAATCACCTGCGCCATAAACAGTGATGCGTTTCCATCCTGCTGCTTGTATTTTTTTAATCAGTATTTGTATGTAATACAAATTATCATTAACAGCTAGACCCAAATATTTTGGCAAGAATGTGCTATCAGACAAACTAAGCACTCCGTTAGGCCAGTGAATATTACCTCGTTCCCATTCTTTGTTTCGTAAAAAATTGAGAAACGTCTGGTCCAAACCTAAATTTTTTACTTGCTCACATTGCTCCACGCTGATAACTGGATATTCTCCTCTGGTACCAAAATTATCTTGGTGGAGCAACTCACGGAATATACTGGCTTCAATGGGGGTGGGCATAACCACATATCTCGCTAACAGTCCCATTGCATTATTTTTAGAAATCGCAGGGCGATGAGGGCCTACAGCATATTGCATAAAAACCTCAGCACCGGCAAGAAACTGCTTACATAACAAATGGTTATTAACTAAACCTGCTGCGGTCACGGGGTTTATAATACCCTGTTTCTCTTTATATTCTAAAGTTGAACCTTCATCGCCTAGTAACAAGGCTTCTATACATTCTGGCGACCTTGACAAGGTTTCACTTATCTTAAATCTATCATTACCAAACGGAATAAAAGCATGGAAAATAGTGTCATTGATAAATCGGTAAATTCTTCGTGAAGAGTAAAATAATAGGTTAGCTCCAGCAGGCTGTTTAAATATCTTTTCTAAACTATGTTGAATGGTGCCACCATTACCAAAATCAACTACTGCACACTGGCTAAAAGGTGCGTCACACACTTGCGTGAAATATTGGCTTAAATAGGCTTTTTGTTGATGTATTTTGCTCACTAAATACTCACGATTACTATCAACATCACGAAATAATCTTGCATAAAGAGCTTCACCTTCAACATATACCCCCTCGATGTTTTTTAGTTCTAAGCGAGGATCAAATTGATTCAGTAATTCAGATGACACACCAAAATCTTTAACAAAATTCTCAAGAGTATACCCTCTGTAAGTCATAAGAGTATCCATCAAATCTTCTAGCCACCTAGCTTTATTAATATCAACTGAAGGCCAAAATGCGGATTTTCTAGAAACGTAAAAATAAACGACTGTTAGGTCATTTCGACCAATTTTATTGAGATGCAGCTTTATAAGGGGCGCAAATACATAAGCCTCCCTCATTAAACATATAATTGTCGAACAACCAGTTTTGTCAGCTTTTTTAATCACCCAGTGACTAAAAGCAGTTAGTATTGGACCCCAAACAAAAGCTCCCAATTCATAGGCGGCTTTTTCATGTTCTGATGATGCTTGGGAGTCTAGAGCTGCTAATAACCTATCCGCACTCGACAAGCCTTCAACCTGAAATTGGCGTTTTTCAGCATCACAAATTTCCCTGACATTTAAAGTCGGATGAAAGTGTATGGCATGCAAACCTGCTGCCTGTGCAGAGCGCACATCGGTATCGATATTGTCCCCAACATGGAGCCACTGAGCATAATCAAGCCCTAGTTCAGTCGCTACATAACTAAAAAGTTTACCACTAAATTTGGTCAGTCCTTGCTCAGACGATACGTATAAAGGTAAATTCTGCAATATTGTATTCTGTAAATACGTTTGCCTAATTTGCTCAGATGAAAGATACATGTCAGAAATCAGACACAGAGTCACGCCACTTTTAGATAATTGGTCAATCACTCTTATTAACTTTTCGTTTAATACATAACACTGTTTCTCAGTGAGTAACTCGGCCTCCATCAACTTAATTTTGTAGGCATTATCAAAAGGAAGCTCGGCATAAATTTGTATTAAAGTTATGTCTTCTTTTACATGTTCTTTTTTTCTTGCAACCCGCTCTGCTTGTTCACGCAGGGTCGCAAACTCTGATGCAGATAAAGCCATATCACTGTGGCCACTGATGGTCGATATGGAAGTAAATAACTCAGTGGGTGAATGCACATGCCTGAATACTAGGGTATCGAATATATCAAAAGAAACATGGGTGATGTTATGTTTGACAACGTAAGCAAGTAACTGCTGGTATTTATCAATCATTGCTTATTTCCTTTTTTTCATGCCCATCGTTCAGCATGATAACGCTCATAGGCATTCAGTAACTGACGCTCAAACACAGGCCGTAAAATACTACCGAAAAACTGTTGATAATTAGTATAATCCCGCTGAAGCTCAGCTAAACTATCTACTTGGCATATATTTAAAAAACCATCGATAGCAAATTCGCCCTTATTAGACGCAGATAGCTTAGTCTCTATTATATGAGGAACTATGTGCACAGTGAGCGCAGTAGATTGCGCTTTCTGGTCTAAAAATCTTAGCCTTTCGTCAACAACTTGTATATCACTTGGACCATGTGCAACAACATAAACGAGTAATGTCGATGAGTGTAAAATTGCATTTATCACTCTTTTATTAGTTAACACGTCGTCGCAGAGGATCACACATACCGAGTCGTGCTCTTCTACTTTAAGTGCAGCGAGTGGCTCAACATCTTGCTTATCTAGTATATGTTTTGGCTGCTCAAATAATTGTCCTGCAACGATATCGATCATACCTAACAAGGTGCTAATAACGTTGTTACTCAGTCCTTTTCGATGTGCAAAAAAGCACTGTTGCTGAAGCTGAGATACAAACTTCCTGCAAAATCTATTAAATGTCTCTAGACTGCTGTGCTTAATAAAATACAGAATACGATTGCGCTCAAAGTAGTAATTACTAAACGTATTGCTGGTATTCACTGCTCCCATTTTGTGTAATACCCGAGCATCCCGCATAGCATGAACAGCAAATCCAGCAGCTTTAACGCGCGTGCACCAATCCATATCATCCCAGTAAATAAAATGTCGTTTATCAAAGCTCCCTACTTTTTCAACTACCGTGCGTCTAGTAATAAAACAGCAGGCTGGAACGTAGTCACATTCCACTATCTCTGGCAGTGTTTCAGTATCTAAATATCCTTTTAATGGTGTGCTAACATTGAAACTTTTCCAGTCAATAAAAGAGCCTAATTCCTGTAGCGTGTTGGGCTTATCCATTACACATATTTTGGCACCTACAACGCCCACTTCAGGCTTATCCTTGAGGTAGTTCAGCAGGGTTAATAATGTTGAGCTGTCTAACAAAATATCATTGTCTAACAGCGCAATAAAGTCCGTTTGTGTTTGCATTGCCGCTTCAATACCATGAGAAAACCCCCCAGCCCCTCCCGTATTCTTTGGCATAGAAATCAAACGTACACGATTGGTGTATTCCGTCTTTATCATGTCAACAGAGCCATCAGTCGATGCATTATCAACTACGATGACTGAGCAGGAATCGGAATTCAGCGTTGATGAAAAAATACTGTCTAGGCACCCCTGCAAAAACGCCTTCTTATTAAAATTACATATGACAATTGTTAGTTCAACGTTATGCATTAAGCGTGTCCGTCATCTTTACTTTTTCAAAGTTCAATAAGGCATTCGCCACTGCATCATCCATATTGTAATACTGGTAATCAGCAAGTCTCCCCGTTGGGATAATCTGTGGAAACGTGGCAACTAAGCTTTTATATGCTGCAAATTTTTGCTGATTTATCTCAGTAAATACTGGGTAGTAAGGTACATTCTTGCTCGGATCATGGCGATCATAGTCCTGCGGATACTCTTTGACTATGGTGGTACTAGCCGACTTATCTTGTAGAATATGTTTAAACTCAGTAATACGTGTAAAGGCGTGTTCGTTGGGATAATTGACGGTAGTCGCTGGTTGAAACTGACTTTGCTCCAAGGTTTGAAAGTCAAACTGCAATGAACGATAAGGTAATTCGCCGTCTACATAATCAAATAATTGATCTAACATACCGGTAAACACAACTTGCCCTTTAAACACCTCGCCTACAAACAATACGCTCTTACTCTGCGGCTCTAAGCGGATAAAAGACTTAGCCTCTACGGATGTTTTGACCGTAATATTTTTGTGACTGAGCATCTTAGTGATAAGGCTAGTGTAGCCTGCAGAAGGTATCGCCTGATAAGTATCATGAAAATATCGATCGTCCCGTGAAATAACCACCGGCACTCGAGCCGTAACAGTAGGGGAGATATCTTCTGGCGAGCAGCCCCATTGTTTGGCGGTATAGTTTACAAATACTTTTTGATAAACAAATTCGGCCAGTTCTTGCAGTAGTGGCTCTGCGCTTTTACGTAACTCTAATATCGGTACTTTAGTATCAAAACCATAGGTACTGATAAGTAGTGCTTCAATTTTCTCAGCCTGCTCTTTTGCATATAAGACAGCCAGGCTATTAAGATTAAAGGGAATAGGAATTAATTTACCATCGACCGAACCCAACACCTTGTGTTCGTATGGCGTCCACTGAGTAAACTGACTAAGATAATCCCAAACTTGCTGTTGACTGGTATGAAATAAGTGCGGGCCATAATGATGAACCAGAATGCCTGCCTCATTACGATAATCGTAACAATTACCGGCAACATGCGGCCGCTGCTCAAGCACTAATACAGTTTTATTCATCTGACTGGCAAAACGCTCCGCCATTACCGCGCCTGAAAAACCTGCGCCAATCACAACAATATCAAAGTGTTCCATTAGAGCTTATCCTGCAAAAGTTGCTTAGGCTGAAGCCTTAACTCATAAGCCAGTTGATGTTTGTCATTAAAAAACCACTGCTGTGCAGCAGACAGTTCAATGTATTTCAAAAATAAAGCTTGCTCGTTACGGGCTAAGAAATATAAGGCCGCGGCAAATTGGTGATGGGCAATGCCCTGCGCAATAACCATATCAGATACATCAAATTGCTTTGCTAAATGACACGCCAACTCAATGTCTTGTAAGGACTGTTCACGACGGGTAAATGAGCGACTGGTTTGCTGGCCAAAGCTGTTTTCATGAATTCGATAGCGGCCTAATACTTGCGGAATAAAATCGATATTAGCCTTTAGAAAACCCGCATTAAGAATGTAAAAAGCGTAATCAAAAATAATTTTACAATCGCCAGCTACCGTATCGAGCAAATGGTTGTGGCGTCTGAACATCGCACTGCTGGCTTGCATGTAACTGCCAAATTTAATCATATGTTCAATGTTTGAACGCGCTGGAATATAAGACCAGTTATAGAATTCTTGAGAATACAATTTAATGGTTTTATCACTCACAGAATCAAACATATCTGATTCGTGATAAACCATGTGGCAATCGCCATGGGCATCTAGGTAATCAACTTGAGTCTGTAACTTGTTGGGTAAGGCTAAGTCATCGCCATCCATATAAGCAATATAATCACCTCTACAAGCCGCCAATAAGGTTTGCATATTGGCCGCCAGACCGGCGTTACTTGTTTTGTATATGCAGCGCAGTTTGAGTGGAAATAACCAGGCTATCTGCGCAATTTTAGCGGCGGTATCGTCGGTTGATGCGTCATCACAAACAATGACTTCATAGTCAAAGTTGGTTTCTTGCTCTAGTACCGACAACAGACAAGGTACAATGTAGTCTTGTAAGTTGTACGCTGGCACTAATACCGATAACTTCATATACCACCAATCAAAATTTAATAGAAATCAACAATGTATCGGCATTTCAACCCACAGCTTTAGCTTGAATTATGCCGTACTGCCTGCATCCACAGTCATGACGGTGCCAGTAATAGCCGAAGCACGTTCACTGAGTAAATACACAACCATGGCTGCGGCATCATCCACCGTGGCTAATTTCCCCAATGGGCTGCGTCTTTTAACACTGTCTAACTTGGAGCCCTGTAAACTGCTGGTCATGTCAGTTTGCATATAACCGGGAGCAACACAGTTGACGGTTATACCGGCCTTCCCTACTTCACGAGCTAAGGACCGACTAAAGCCCTCTAATGCGGCCTTACTGGCAGCATAAACGCTCAGACCGTTAAATCCGGTTTGAGCAATAATAGACGAGATATTAATCACCCGGCCTCTGCGATTTAACAACATGGAGCGCACTAAGTACTTGCACAGTAAAATAGGCGCTTGAATATTCAGCTGCATTAAATGCTCGATGGCAGAGTTAGGCATGGTGGCCAACACGCCATCATGACCTGCAGCCGCGTTATTGATTAATGCGTAAGGTCTTCCATACTGTTTTATTAATTGCTTACACAGCGCAGCTAAACTATCCGTATCGGCTAAGTCAGCAGCATGGTAGTTGACTAAATCAGGATAGCGTTGCTGCAATAGTTTTAAGGGCTCTGAAAACTGGCGTGCAAGGGCAATTATTCCATAACCTTCAAGCGCGGCTTGTTGACAAATCGCTAAGCCTAAACCTCTGCTGGCTCCCGTAACAATCACGTAATCAACCATGTTGTAGCTTCCTATTCACTTTACCGGTTGGCTCACAGATAATATTATCCACTATGCTAATTTTGGTTGGTATTTCAAAACGGAGTAATTGAGTTTTGCATATTTTTAAAAGCTCTTGTTTAACACTGTAGTGGTTAGCATCTTCAATCACCGTGACATCTGCCACCACTAATTCTCCCATTAAAGCACTTTTTTTAGCATAGACTTTCGCTTGACCAATAAAGGGGCATTGCAATAACACTTGCTCCACTTTCTCTGGATAGACCTTGTTGCCACCCACATTTATGACGCCTGTCGCTCTTCCTAAAAAGAACACTCTCTCATCGGTAACTTGGACTTCGTCAAAGGTATCAATAAAACCTTGCCCATCCGCGATTTGCAACATTGTCTGAGCGTTGCCGTGACGTGGTTTTATTAAAAGGTGTTTATTGTCTGCTACTTTCAATTTAACAGGCAAATGCGTTGACTGCTCTAGCCATTTTCTAGGAAAACCTGCTTGACCGTCACTCACCACAAAACCGAGACCGGCTTCGGTCGAGGCATATATATGGCGTAATTTCGCTTGTGGAAATAACTTTTTCAGATTATCCAACAAGACTTGGTCAACGATTTCTCCCCCTAAGGTTAAGTTTTTCAGAGTCAAGCTTCCTAGTTGCTTAGTCATTAGAAGTTGACGCCACAAGCTAGGCGTAGCAGAAATAGCACTTACACTTTTACCCTGCAAAATATTTAGCTTAGCGCGCGGCTCACCTTTTGAAGCATCTATCAATTCCGCACCACTGAGTAATGCTTGTAAAACAACTTGTAAACCCGCAAAACGAAAAGGCTGATACAGTAGCCCCCAGCACAATTTTTGAAGCTTATCACTCTGTTTAATGCCTACACTTAAAGATGCAAAACTATGTTCGCACCATTTCGGCTCTCCCGTCGTCCCAGACGTTGCTAGATACCAGCTTGTCTGAGTCAGAGCATAAGAAAATGAACCAGTTGTTTCCTCACAATAGTCGGCGCCTATTTGATCGTTTTTAGACCACAATAGTACATTTTCAGGAATTTTGACTAAAGGTGGGCATAAATAAATAGCAGAACACCAACCGTCAAATGCAACGAGTTCAGTGACAAAATTTATAATGTTATCATAGGGTAAGGCTATTTTTTGTTGCCTAAGCTGTGGATTGGCTCGTCTGAGTGCTAAAGCTTGTCGATTTATTTCTAGGACGGTTTTAGACTCACAATTATCACTTACATTGCCTGTAATTTTTAATGCAGTTAGTTCATTAAACAAGTTTTGCATGGCAGAATTATTGTTTGTCAGCGCATAATTGGTAGATAGCTAAAAATTCAGCAAAGGAGCTAGGATAAGTGTCGATTACTAAGTCAGTAAACGGGTCAAAGCCTAAATCTTCTTCAAGCTGGGCAACCAGCATAGCGTAGGAAAGTGAGTCTAACCCACATTCGAGTAGTAGGGTATCAGCTTCAATTGGCTCTATAAGTTGACAATCATTAAGCTCAGCAACTTGCTGCATTGCGTGCCTGATTTGGTGTTCTATGTTCACGTTAGTTCCTAATTTCCAAATTGAATAGAAGCTGCCACTAACTTTATATTTTTGGGTAGCTTCGCCAGAACTTTATCCCGCTTCTGAGACCAAAGATCAAGGGGATATCGGTAATGTAATATATCAAAAGATTGACCATTTCGCTGTCCAGCTGGCACACTCTTAATTCTTTCATATTCAAAGACTTGATGTAATTTGTTCGCTGCATTGTTAAATGAAAGTACTTGCGCATCCAAATGAGTAAAAATTGGATTGTGACTCGCGTAATCCAGTGCAGCCAACTCCAATATGATACCACTTCCGGGCCACACATCCGTTTCGCCTAAATAACACCCCCATTCGGGCGACGATGTGTCGAGTTTTGAAAAGTTTAATATGCCTATGGGCCTATCATTTTGCCACATGATAAAAAAATGACGACTTGCATCGCACTTTAATGCAGAAAACCAATTTAAATGCTCCTGCCAGGCAATAAGGTTTAGGTCATGCATATTTTTCCTCACCCTATCACTATTGCGCCATTTCCACACCAATTCTAGTTGTGCTTCAACCAAGGGTTCAAAACGGTGGGTTGGCAACCTCGACTGCATCCGTTCATTTTTGCTATTTTCCATCTGTAAGCCCCTGTGACATAAGCTCTACAATATGCTTAGCACCGTCGTGCGTTACAAATCTTTTTGCTTGTTCATGCATTTTTTTTAACTGAGCAGTTTGCTGCCAAGCAGACACACAATGTTCAACTAATTGGCTAATGTTCATATCATTCAATGAAATAACCTCACACCAGCCTTGCTCTGCAGCCTGTTGACTCGCAAAGATCTGGTTTTTGGCAGTGACAAGTAAAAGTGCTGGCGTGGCGCACGCTAATAACTCAAATTGTGTTCCACCAGCGGCCGAGACGGCTAAACGCGTATTAACCAAAACATCAGCCATATACTGACAATCATGCAGGTGTTTAATGGCCAAACAACTTAATTTTAACCATTTTTCTAACTCCGGGAGGTGCGCATATGCTAAGCCCGTAATGAGTACTATGGGTATGTCAGGCGCGTACTTTTCAATAACCTTTAAAAATGACAATGTTAAATTTTGCGGATCACTGCCACCAAACATGATGCTCAAGTGTGTTCGAACTGACCAACTTCTATCTGCCAACTGCAGAAATTCAGGTCTCAATATTCGATAATAATCACCAAGGGCTAGTGAGGCGTTTGGTGCTGTTTGATGATAATTCAGCACATCTGCCTTAATAGCCCCATTAATCACCAAGTCTGCGTATAGCGCACCACTGTCATTTACATCATCAAATATACCTAATTTGAATTCTTTTTTGTGCAGGGCATAACGATAATCTTGCGCAAACTCGTAACCATCGACTATCAACCAATCCACATTAAGGCTCTCACATTTGTTCACCAAACGTTGCGGCTCAGTTGCTATATTTGCACTTGGAAAAATGAATACCTCACCTAAGCTAGCGAGTCTTGATTGATATAATTTAAGTGTGCGCTCAGATAAAACAAAACAGACTTCATGGCCCTCAACACGCAAAGTTTGGGCGAGTGCACTACACCGCATAATATGGCCTAAACCAATTTCTAGGTAAGCCTCTACCCTAAATAAAACTTTCACCTGACATTACTCAAAAAAATGCCATTTCAGTGCCGTGCCTTTGCTCAGATTGAGCTTGGCTTTTTTTCCGAGTACTTCACCCCAATGTTTTGGCTGAAGACCAAAAGCTGGTCTAACTATGCGTAGGTTTTCACTATTTAATACATCACCGGCTTTAATATCTTGGGCTACATAAATCGAACGGCGATATTG
>NZ_JANQVQ010000089.1 GCF_030730205.1 Paraglaciecola sp. | reverse complement strand
CTATTGATAAAGCGGTAAGTACTCGTATTTTAACCTTAACTCAAGACCACATAGTCTTACAAAACAGGAAACGTGTTATGACCGGAGATAGAAAAAAGGACGCGCACTCTATTGAAAGCCTCTCAACCATAGAGTCAGCAATGAGTAAAATGGATAATCCGATCCCCAATACTGTACCTGAAGAACGCTACCTGTATTTTACCGAGCGCGACTTAACAAAAATTTTAGAAAATGTTGATGCGCTTCGTAGTAGCGTCTTTCCCATCGTCAATGCTGAAAACGAAATTGCCGCTCGAAGACAACAAAATTTCCCTTCAGTATGCCTTATCGGTCTGGGCAGGTGTGGTTCAAACATTGCCCTAGATGTTGCCTCCCTAGTTTACAATGCACGCAATTTTTACCTCAACGAATTTGAGAATGAAGAACGAGAGAACCGCGAACAGGAGCATCGCCCCTTACGTTGGATAAAACGCAGTCTACATTTATCAAATAACGAGAACGTAAAACCCGTGTTTTTGATTGAGCCCTTGGTGATGTTAGGTGACTTAGACAAAGATATCGAAGGACGGGTGCGGTTTTCTAATAAAGGAGAAAAAAACAGCTTTTTAAAAGAATATACTAAGATGAAAATCATGGATTTATCTGAAGTTCATGCCGGAGGTGCAGGCAATGCACCCATTCTTGGACAATATCTAGCCAGAATCATCCTCAACAAAGATACCCAACGTTTTGCCAACAAAGAATGGAAAAACATTCATTCCTACCTTATTGATTCTTGCGGCATTAAAGCCAATCAATCCCGATTATATTTTTACATCTTCAGCGCAGGCGGTGGCACGGGTTCTGGCATGGCATCTGAATTTGGTTTAGCGCAACAATATGCCTACATGAGTAAAACATTCGAAACCAGGCCGCTGAGTGAAAGCGACGATAACCGCGGGCACTCTTTTGTATTTGAACCTATATTTACCAGTGGCATTTGCATACTGCCAAATATTTCTGACCACGGCGTAGAAATGTCTGAAGCTTTGCATATCAATGCTGGCCGTTTGTTATGCAAATATATGGCTGAAGAATGGGATTTTTCTTATAACTTTGACAAAGAAGACAGCAATAACACCAGTGCAATGCATCGCATTAGGCCATGGAATGCCATGATGTTGATATCGAATGACATCATGCGCTATGCCGAAGAAACAGACGATGATGGCATTCAATCTATTGATGTCAACGCCATGGAGAAACACGCCAATCAATATATCTCGCAGCAAATATTCAATATTTTAACCGCACAGGCCGTTACAACTGATTACGACGAAAACTACTTTAGGCGAGCAGGCATTGATATTGGTGAAACCATACGGCTCGATGCTAACGACTTATTTATGAGCTTAGCGGGGCCCGTCGCATTAGCCTATGCTGAGTCAGTTGTTAACACTGAAAATCTATCTGGGGTGGATAAAATCAAATTATTCGACAAAGGCGCTAACGAATTAGATATCAATGATTTGTTCTTCCGCTCAATCGACTTACCCCACTTTAATAAAGTCACACAGGCGATTGAAGGCATCAGCCTCTTACCCATTGAATCAAGCCGCTACAGAAAAAGACTAAAAGAATATTTAAAAAGTGGCTACGACGCCAAGCATCTCAAAGACCTACATTTTTTCAAAAATTGCTCGTCGATTGTCTCTATTATCTCTTTGCCCAAAGATTACAAATTGTCTTACATGGATTTAAATCGTTTAAAGTCAAACCTTAATACCTTGTTCCCCAATACCACGTTAAAGCGTTATGCCTTAGTCATTGGCGCTTCGGCTAATGTGTCGTTAACCACCCTAATTGTAAAAAGTCCTTGTTTGAGTGATGATTTTCTTACTTTGATTGTGGCTTACATCAAGCGATGTTTTGCCAAAAATAACTACCGTTTCGACGAGAAACTAGACCAAGCAATGGTAGATTTTATCCGGGCTGAAGAGTTTGATGAAAACGCCTTAGATTCAATGCTCGAAGAGTATGAGAATCCGGCTAAGATTCTGGACACCAATTGGTATGCCATCAAACCCATGTATGAGAAAAAATATCGCGAGCTGATACGTGAAAAGGAAAAGTTTGTCTCTATCAACGATATAAGATTAAGTCGAAATAACGTTAAAAAAGCGATTAAATATTTACGCGAGATTTATCGTCATAAAATTAGCAAAACCCAAGTCATATCGTTAAATAACGACGAGGACGACTTTTAGCCTGTTTTACTCACTATCACAGTAACAGGCTGACAAGTGCGCATTAGGCTTTTTAAGCAATAATGCGCACTGTCTTACTGCCCTAAACCCAATCCAGTCTGTCGCATATATGCCAACAAGGCTTTTGCGTCTGGATGTTGGCTGCGTGCTAAACCGGCGGCCGTACCTTGTTGATCAGCAGTGCTTTTGTGTTGACCTAACTTATGTTTACCCTCGATATGGTCAATTTCTATTTTAAAACCCACAATGGCGCTCGCTAGTTTTTGCTGATAATCCAGCGGCATTAGTTCTTGGTTGGCAAGCAAAGCGGGTTCGTATTGGCTTACCAGTAAGTGAATACTGTGAATAAGCCCTGCTTCATCTAGCAAACTCGCCCTACCTTTGCTATGTACCGCCGCATAATTCCAGGTAGGCACCGCGGGGCCATTCGCATACCACGAAGGTGATATATAACTATGCGGACCATTAAAAACAGCCTTGACCACGGCATTATTGAGCACTTTCCAGTGAGGGTTTGCTTTTGCTACGTGTCCATAAAGAGTGCCGTACCGCCCCTCATCCGCAACCAAACATAGTGGTAAGTGCGTTATTTGCAAATCTTCGCTTATCAGTAGCGCAAAACCAAACTGAGCAATAAATTGCTGTTGCTGAATAAGCTCGTTCATCATCATATTTCGTGGAATATACAAAACATCACCTTTGGCCAACTAATTGCAGTAAGATCTATTAATAGCGCTTTTGGCTTCCTAAAAACATCCTTTTTTTAATAACCAAATAGCATAACAACAGCCTTATCAATTGTTCCTTGGTGATAAAAGAAAAGGCAAAATATTCGCTCTTTTAAATTAGGTGGATTCAAAACATGCAATATTTCCCGATTTTCTTGGATACCACTGATTTAAATTGCTTAGTGGTAGGTGCCGGTGAAGTTGCCGCACGTAAAATCGAATTACTGCTTAAAACCCACGCCACCATCAATGTGGTTGCCCCTTGGGCCTGCGACACAGTGCTTCGTTTAGTCGAAGAAGGCAAAGTGAAATTTGAGAAACGCCTGTATGAAACCCAAGATCTAAGTCAAAAACAGTTAGTCTTTGTGGCCACTGATGACAGCCTCGTCAATGCCCAAGTGCATGCTCAAGCAAAAGCGCAGAATATTTTGGTTAACGTGGTCGATAATATTCCCTTATGCCAATTTATTACACCTTCAATTGTCGACCGCTCACCTATCGTTATTGCCATAAGTAGTGGCGGCGTTGCACCAGTATTGCTCAGATACTTGCGCCAAAAACTAGAATCGCTCATTCCACAGAAAGTCAGTTTATTAGGCCAGTTTTCTGAAAAATTTCGTGAGCTAGTTAAACAGAAATTATCCTCGGTGACCGCACGACGCTTCTTTTGGGAAGATGTATTAGATGGGGATATCGCCGAAGATGTGTTGGTGGGCAATAGCGAGCAAGCTGAGCGCAAGTTGCTTAGCAAACTAGATTCAGATGATTCGAAAATCAAAGGCGAAGTGTATCTAGTGGGTGCAGGACCGGGTGACCCCGATCTACTCACATTTCGCGCCCTGCGATTAATGCAAAAAGCCGATGTGGTGGTTTATGACCGTTTAGTCTCGTCTGAAATACTCGAGTTGGTGCGCCGTGACGCAGAAAAAATCTATGTGGGAAAAGCAAAAAGCAAACATACGGTGCCGCAAGAAGAAATCAATGAGTTACTTGCCAGCGAAGCCTTAGCGGGTAAGCGAGTCGTGCGTTTGAAAGGCGGCGATCCTTTTATCTTTGGTCGCGGCGGCGAAGAAATCGAAACCCTTGTTGAAAAAGGGATCAGCTTTCAAGTTGTGCCCGGCATCACGGCCGCAAGCGGGGCGGCTAGCTATGCAGGCATACCACTGACTCATCGTGACCATGCTAAATCAGTGGTATTTGCGACAGGTCATTTGCGCGACAACACCATTAACTTAAATTGGAAAGGATTAGCCCAAGCTGATCAAACCATTGTGTTTTATATGGGCTTAACAGGATTAGCGATTATTTGTGAGGAGTTGGTCAAACATGGCTTGCCCACAACAACCCCTATCGCCATGGTGCAGTCAGC
>NZ_JANQVQ010000088.1 GCF_030730205.1 Paraglaciecola sp. | reverse complement strand
GCATCTATTCACTCCAGAGTTAGTGGTCAGAGACTCTGTCAGAAAAGTAAATTAAGACGTATTAGTACTTGTTCCCTCTTACAGCGAAACAAGTACTTTTCACACCCTATTGCGGCAATTAAAACAACCGAAATATATATGTATTGGTGATTTACTATGAGCTCAAATCGTTACATGTAGGTCTCAACAAGCAATACAAGTATTAAAATTCTTAACACTAGTATCTGATTTCTAAGCATAAAAAAAGACTCATGTATTTTTCCATATGGCTAACAACAAAGATGCGCCATGGTTAGCCCCAAAATTTATCAAGGATTTAAACGTGACTTTTCCTTTAACTCCCCCTACCCGAGCTTGAATAAAGCATAATTGGGCAAGATCAAAGGGAGCTATTTTGACACTTCATGTGCGCGAGATGGTGAACGTTTAGCGATGTTTGTTTTACACATTTTGTCCAATACAAAGCTTTTAAGTGCAACATAAACCAATAACACGAAAAGCAAGCTAAGTCCCATGCTTCCTCCACTGCTTTGTTGCGTTGGCATTTCAGTCACTTGCGCTCTTTTTAACAACACAGTTACCGTGGCATAGTTCCTTGCTTGACCATCTGAGACCTCGACTGAAAATGTCGCCTCACGGTCGGCACTAAGCTGTGGAACAACAAAAGAAACATTGGCACTATTGGCATTCAAAAGTGTAACGACGGGCCCTGCCGTCTGAGTCCACACATAACTTAGAGTGTCTTGCTCAGGATCCGTTGAGCCAGAGGCAGAAAGCGCCACCGTGTCACCCTCATATGTCGTTCCCGTGCCTCGACTAATCCTAGCTGTGGGTGCTTGATTGGCTATTATATCAAAAGTAATTGAGGCGTTTGACGCCAAGCTTGGATTACCATCATCACGAACTTCAACACTAACCGTGTAGCTCCCTGCGCTTAAATTAAGCGGGTCAAACACTAAACTTACATCGCTAATTTGAGGTTCTACGATAGCTGCTGTTTGCCATGTCAGTACAAAACTATCTTGCTCATTCGCATCATTGACTTGGGCGTTAATGGATACAGGGCCACCAGAGTCGTCAACCTCTGTCACACTAACATTGTTTTGCTGAAGTTGCAGACTAACACTCGGTGCAACATTCACTTCTTGAACACTTGAACACCCTATATCATCGACACTTGCTCCAATGGGTGTTTCGGGACATAAATCACTGGCATTTAGCACTCCATCAGCATCGTCGTCAAGATCAGTGATTGTTGACTCATTGCAGTAGGCAAAATCATTGCTTTCAGTGGCCGTACAATAACCTACATAATCAACTTCCATGGTGGCTTGATTTAACGATGGATCAACATTTCCGCCAAGACTACCGCCTATGGCAACGTTTAATAATACAAACATAGGTTCTTTGTATTGCGCACAATTTGTCACATCATGCTGAGTCACTAATATATCATCGATATAAAATGCAATTTTAGTAGCAGAGCGTTCAATGGCGTAATTATGCCACTGACTTACATCACCGCCACCGCCTGGATAGTTGTATAAGACTTCCGCACCACAACCACTGGTATTAAAAAAATTGGTGATATAGCTATCCGGTCGATTAGAAAACCACTCCCACACATCTATTTCACCGGCGCCAGGATTTGGCCAATTAATAAAATCGTTGTCGTTTTTCTTTGGATCTTCAGCAATTCTGTTTTCTAACATCCAAAACGCAGGCCAGGTACCTTTCTCTTGATTCAAAAATCGAATGCGCGCTTCAACACGACCATATAAAAACTCAGCTTTATCTTTGCTATTTAAACGACCCGACGTCCAACTTTTTTGTTGACCGCCCAAACCAACACAAGCAGTATTTTGGCGACGCGCAATAATCTTGAGTGTACCGTTTGACACCTCATAATTCCTATTTTCAGAGCTATCATCGTCGGTATAACACTGAATTTCATTGTTATAATTGGCTTGTATTTGCGCAGTCCATTTGTCCCAATTAACGCCTATTCCTGTAAAATCATCCATCCACTGCACTTGCCAGCCAGCGTTAGCTGGGTAACTCATACCGACTAGTAAAAAAACGCAGAAACCAACCAAGTGTCTACTCGACAAAGTAATTAATGAGCTGAACGCTGTAAGAGTATAAAACATGTATTTCTCCCTATATTAAAAAGGGCTTACAACGCGGTGTTGCAAACCCTTTAGGTGACTCTCTAATAGTCAATCCTATGTTAACGGTTTAACTAGTTACCAAAGCTAATATTGTCAAAATACGATACGGTATCTGAGGTTCGCCCACTTAGATTGAAATCAGGAAAGATGATCAATTGGTCAATATTAATCGCTTCGGTTAAACCTATGTAACCTGAAAAATCAAAGGTCAACTCTTCCCATTGATTTGTCACAGTGTTAGCCACTTTTATTTCACCTTGGGCGCCGCCACTATTAATTGCAAACTTAATACCTACATCACTGATCACAGACTTATACACCATCACTTTTACCGTGTTATTGCTACTATCTAAAGTAAATGTAGTGATATCGCCATGGGCGGTTTCTGCGCCAGCCCAAGCTTGTCCGGTTTGGCGTGCAGTAAACTTTGCCACCGTAGATGATCCATTTATTCCGCTATTATCTGGGTTGTTAACAAATTCCACAGCAGGGTTGTCATCGTTTTCGAAAACAGTCCAAGTAAAACCGTTGTTTCCTGACCCATCAACTTCAAAATCAACGGTAGCCGGAGCTATTCCACTGCCCTCTCCTCCTCCAGTATTACCACCTGAACTAGAGGACAACATGACACTAACATCATCTATACTCACAATGCCCACTTCAGCTCCAAGATCAAATAATACTCGGCTATTGGCATCGCCAAAACCGGTAGTGGTAATAGTATAAGTGAAGGTTTGCCATTCAGTCGTGAGTGCTACGGTTTCAGTGATATTGGTCCAAGGATCAGCATTTAGACCCAAGCCCGCCAGAATATTACGATTTATTGATGCTTTTGCTTTAAAGGTTAATTCGTAAGTACTATTAGGTGTCAGTGTCATCACTTGACTTAAATTAACATCCCAAGGGTTTCCCGCTGCCTGTACATCGGCTTGGTTTATACTATTTCCACCTTCATTTACGGCATTTGCGGCATTACCAATCCAGCTAGTACTGCCATTTTCAAAGTCACCGTTACTGATTAATTGCCACTCTTCACCACCGCCAGTCTCACCACCGCCAGTTGAATCACCGGTAAACGTAATGTTATCAAAATAAGTCACCGCGTTTGTGGCTCTGCCGTCGACCATATCAGGGAAAATAGCGATACCAGTTATACCACTGTTTTCAGGCAGACCAATTTTTGAACTAAAGTCGATAGTGAGTTCTTCCCATTCATTAACTTTAGTATTGGTCGCCGTTAATTCGCCATGAGAGCCGTAACCATCTCCATTGAATTTTTCAAATTTAATTCCCACAGGGCTAATTTTGTCTTTATAGACCCAAATTTTAACGACCGCATTACTCGCATCAAGATTGAAAGATTCCACTGTATGGCTCACAACACCAGCGTATTTCCCGCAGCAGGGGGCAGAAGCTCGCGGAGTAAGTTTTGCCACTGTTGTTGAGGTATTTCCTACCATATTTGGGTTAGTGACAAATTCTAAGGCGGGTGAGGGGTCGCCATTTTCAAACGTTTCCCAAGTACCTTGCTCTTCTTCTGTTCCTTCAAAATCAATCCCTTGGCTGGTATCGATTACTAGGCTTCCACCGCTGATGTTCATACCGACATTGCTGCCACCATCTAATATTTTTAAATTGTCGATATAAAATTCAGCACCGTTACCACTACCCCATGCAGGGAAAACCATGAACAAGTCAATGGCACTGGCGTCAAGTCCTGCACTCACCAAACTGGGTATATTGAATGTATAAGTTTGCCATGTATCAAGAATAGGGCTTGAATGACCTTCTTGACTGCTGGATAGATTCACCTCGGCATTGCTTGCACCGGCAGTGCTTTCAACTTTAAATTTCCAGTCAACTACACCGGCGTCTGGCGCTTTGGTCATTTTAAGATCAAAACTGACGGTACCGGTTGAAGCAATGCCCGATGCGTTAAATGGGCTTCCCCCAACAGCACCATCTATGGTGCGAGCGGTAAATCCAACCACAGTGTCGCCACTAATCATAAATTCAGTAACTTGATCGTGCTCGGCATCATCGGTCACTAAGCTTGAGGTTGACCCCCCGCAGCAATCCCATGCAGCCCACTGGGGCAATGCTTCATTTTCAAAAACGACTAATACAACATTTGCAGAACTGGCTTCATTAACTGAGATAGCAAAGTTGTGGTTTATC
>NZ_JANQVQ010000087.1 GCF_030730205.1 Paraglaciecola sp. | reverse complement strand
GGTTCATATCTTAAATTTTCGACCATAACCTCAATTTGGATATATAGCTTTTTAGCTATTGCCCAACAGTTTTGGTGTGGAAAACCTGAGGCTTTTAACATTTCTTTTACCGTTACGGGAAATACAGTTTCAGATAAGCGCGGGTCATTTGGGGATAAGGTTGCTGGCAGATTTTCTACCCAAACATTTGCCACCTGTTTATTTTCATGAGTCATAGCTTTTTGATTAGCAAAATAAAAGTCTGCGTTGGCTTTTTCTATTTCAGTTGCTGCACGCATTAAAAAATTTTGGTCAATCCACCAGTCGTCATCATCTAAAAAGCAAATAAACTTTCCTTGGGCAATGTCTACCCCTTGGTTTCTAGCAAAGCAGTGGCCATGTCCGCGTGTACGCTCAATAAGGTTAATGTAACTTACATTATCAGGGCTGATTTTTTCTAAATCATCGTATGCTTCTCTGTGCTGCGCATTGGTACCGTCGTTCACCACAATAACTTCAAATGAATCATAAGATTGTTCAAGCACTGAATCTAATGCTTTTTTAAATTCAACTGGCCTGTTGCGTGTTGGTACCACAACGCTAAAAAATGGGGTAGTGCGTTGATTTTTCACGGTTATGCCTTTTTATTTATTTCTTGGTTCATTTTTGAAATGGCTATCCAATCAAAAAGAGTATTTAAACCATTAAAACTTAATGTTAATGCTGTCGGATTTTGTATAAATGCATCTACCGCTTTTTCCGGCATCGCTTTATAGCCATGGGCTTTTAAGTTTTTAACGATTTCATTTTGTTGATATTTACGCATTGAATAACGTACACGTCTTCTAAGATACAAACGAATATCATCATATTTCCGCCAATTTAATCTGGGGTAATAAAATATCGCATTTTGGCACACAGAAATGCGTTCTTTAGGTAAATCAGTACCAGCGCAAACATCTGTTGCAGATAAATAACCTAGCATGCTGTCATCGCCAATTAACCCTACAGGTAGTTTTACATTAAGGTTTTTGATTTTTGTGAGAAAAACGGGTGAGAGTAAATATAGGTTGCCGGTAAACTCGTGATTTTTTAACAAGGTTTCACGCCAAGTCTTGGCACTACGTCCTCCTGCCCAAGGGAAGCTCGAAACAGCATTAACGTTTGCTTGGTTATTAAAGTGCGTAACGATATGGTTAATAGCATTTTGTTCAAAAATCAAATCACCATCTAAAAAAACAGGTATTGCACCAGCTTGATAAAAATTATAAACGAATTCGTTCCAAGCATTGGCTTTGTCACCAAGTTTAATGTCAACGGGGATAACTCTTCTATCGTGCTCTGCAAAACGCTGACACTCTTTTAGTGTTTGGTCTTTGCAGCCATTTACCATCACAAACACTCGGATATTTAACTCATCTGACGCCGCAATGATACTTGTTAGACTGTTATATATTTCTTTTTCAAGATTGTATGCCATAACACAAATTTGTACTAACTGGGTCATGGCTGGCGAACTCCGTATTCTTTTTCTTTAACAAGAACAAATTGGCCAGAATTATGTGAGTGAAACCATTTGATATAATCGATAGTTACCGTTAAAAAATGGTCTTCGTCTTTCTGCTCTTTTACGTAAGGGGTTAAACCTGCTTTTATGCTGGGTGAATGGAACGATAAGATAAAATCCTTTTGTCCTAAGCGCATCTGTGCTCGCGTTATTTTTTTTAAATCTGCCAGTGCAAAACCTTCAGGTGATAAACGTTGGCGCTTTACGCGTAAAACTTTCATCAGTAAACGACTGATAAAATTCTTTTGATAGGTTTCGAAACGAGAGGGCTTTTGGTTAAACCACCTTTCTAGTGAGGGAGTAATTGCCAATACAGATGTGGTATGAGGCCAGTATAATATTTCATTGTTGACAAAAATATCGTTATTGTAACTACTGAAATTAGGACCTTCTTGGTGAGTGAAATCGCAAAAAGGACTAATACTAACGTCGGTTTTGTACCCTAATTTTTTGAGGTTAGTTACTGTGTGTTCACTAATGCCGTAACGCCCTGCTAAATAAGTGGTTGGTTTTACACCACATACTTCGGTGATTATGTTGGTTAGGCTTTTTAGTTTTTCAAATTCTAGTTGTTCGCCTAAGTTGCCGGGGTAAGAGTTAAAGTTTGTTACTTGGTCTCCTTCGGCAAAGGGAGGGTTTACCCAGGGGTGTAAGTGCGTGGCAAATTCTACGTTGTTGTACTGAGTTTTAAAAAAATCAATAACTTTTTGGCCTTCTTGACTATTCACAAACGCATAATCTAAGGCAAATGTGATTTTTGCTCCCTCAGTAATAAGCGCTTTACAAAACTGAGTTAGTTTTTCTCCGTGGGTAACGTTATCATTTGCCTTAAAGAAACCACCGTTCCAATCAAACTCTTCTTCTGTATGGATCACGATAGACAACTGCATTTGTGCTTTACCTTTGCTGCAAATAATTATTTGTTAACTTTAAAATTGTCATGTTTAGTTTGATAAACACACAATCTTCAATTATAAAGCGCCTGAGAAAACATCACGCTATTACGAATGTTCTTGCTCTGTATTTTAAAGTCGAAAGTAGCAAATTAACGACCTGATTCTGATGCCACATTAAACTTGTTGATACTACTATATAAACTGTTATGGTCAAGCCTGACTAAGGTGGTAATAAATACCGTTTGCCTTAACTTATTTGTATAAATGGGACACAGGTTTTCGCTGTAGCTTTTTTTATTTATTTAACGGATAAAAATTTGTAACGTTATCGGCATTGTTATTTATGCTGTGAAGGGTTGAGAACGATTGGGAAATTGCCTATGCATGCACCTATAAACAATAATAATAAGATAATTAAAAGTATTAAATGGGTTGTTATCGTTAATTGGATTAATCGATTACTAGGATTTATTTCAATCGTTATCTTAGCTCGTTTACTGACCCCTGAAGCTTTTGGTATAGCAGCTATTATTATGCTAGCTATCCAATTAACTGAGACTTTTACTAACGTAGGTGCAGAGCAATATTATATTCAAAAAGAACACTCAACTCGAGAAGACCTAAATTGTGCTTGGACTACTAATCTGATAACAAAAACGGGTGCGACAATAGTATTGGCTGTTCTTGGTCCCTTTGTTGCCTACTATTATGACTATGCTTCGTTAATACCCGCTTTACTTCTCGCATCATGCCTCCCTTTGATAAACGCTTTAGTGAACGGTGAGATTATTCAATACAAGAAAGACCTTGAGTATAAAGCATTTTCGATGGTTTTTTTGTACAGCAAACTTGTATCTAGTTTGGTTACCATAACACTAGCTTTTATTTTTCATAGCTACTGGGCCTTATTAATCGGAGCTATTTTCGCTTCAGTTGCAAATTGTTTACTTTCTTACATGATGATAAGTGATAGAACGCAATTCGGTTTATTAAATTGGCGAGCACAGTTTCATTTTTCTAAATGGGTAATGTTTAAAGCGGTGGTTGGGCATTTAAAGTCTAAATTCGATACTTGGTTTGCAGTTAATATCTCGGGTTTAGCTGGTCTTGGCGGTTATCATTTAGCTAAGGATCTTGTTTTATTTCCAAGTCGAGAACTCATTTCACCTATTACGGGGGTTCTATTCACTTCGATTGCCAAAGCACAAAACTACAGTGAGGATCAACGCTCTCAAATTTCAAAATCAATTGCGATAATTGCGCTTATTGGTTTTCCGATATCGTTCGGATGGGCGCTAATTGCGGCGCCACTGGTAGAATTGGTTTTAGGTGAGCAATGGATACCCTATACCGCTGTTATTGCGAGTTTGGGAGGATTAGTTGTTATCTTTGCATTAGGTGATTTTTTTGCTGATTTGATGGTGGCTGTAGGAAAAGTGAAACAATTATTCTACTTCGATACTGTTACTCTTCTCATGGCTTTTTCAACATTATTTTTGTTTAGTTCGAGTATCAACAGTCTAATTGAAATGGCCCAGATTAGGGTGTTCATAGCTCTGTTGGTTACCTTTACAGGTTTATGGTGGATCAGTTATCTTGGGATTATTTCTATCAAACGTATTTTTAAGTGTATTTTTTGTCCTCTAATTGTTGCTGTAATCATGAATCAAGTTACTTTATTTGTAATTGAAGATTTAGCCTTTGGCGCTTTTGCTATATTTTTTACAACTGCAATAACTGCAATAATTGTGTATTTTTCTCTAATACTACTGGTATTAAAATTTGATTTATTAGGAAAACAAGAGTCAACGTTTTTCAAAAAAATACTTAACGAAGGACTGCGGCAGATCACTAGTAAGTTGCACTAGATCTACGAAAGCGTCTAGCAAAGGCCGTCTTATAAATATCAA
>NZ_JANQVQ010000086.1 GCF_030730205.1 Paraglaciecola sp. | reverse complement strand
GTTTGATAAGCAGGCAATGCGATCATGGCCAAGATACCGATGATGGCAACAACAATCATTAATTCGATTAACGTGAAGCCGCCTTGTTTTTTTACGTTGTTCATTTGAGTCATGTTCATGGTGTTTTCTCCAACACTTTATTAGTGCATTAGGGTTTTACAAGTTTGTGCCAATCACAGTGCCCTGCTTAATGGCGTTCTTTAAATTCCTGTTCAGTATAGAACGACTTAACATTCTGACAAGTATGCAAAAATATACTCAAGTCTGAAGTATGAAAATGAACTCAATTTACTGCGATGCAATAACCCGCAACGATAAGTCAATAGCCGCCACGTTTTTAGTGAGCGCACCTGACGAAATATAATCTACCCCAGTGGCTGACAAGGCGCGTAAGCGTTCTTTAGTTACATTTCCAGATACTTCAAGTTTGCTGCGGCCTTGATTAACGTTAACCGCTTGTTCAATCAATTCGATACTGAAATTATCTAACATGACAATATCGGCCCCTGCATCAATGGCTTGAGTCAACTCATCTAAGTTTTCTACTTCCACCTCAACAGGTAGCTCAGCGTGTTGCAGTTTAGCCTGCGTCACCGCTTGCTTGATTGAGCCACAGGCCATTATGTGATTTTCTTTAATTAAAAATGCATCGTATAAACCGATACGATGATTAAAACCGCCACCGCACGTAACGGCATATTTTTGTGCGAGTCGCAAACCAGGTAAGGTTTTACGGGTGTCTAATAACTTCGTTTTCGAGCCCGCGAGTTCAGCTACGCAGGTCGCTACTTGTGTAGCAGTGGCGCTTAGGGTTTGTAAAAAGTTTAAGGCCGTTCGTTCTGCGGTCAAAATCGCCCGTGCGGCACCACTGACTTGAAAGATGGCTTGATTAGGCTTGAGCTGCTCACCATCTTTGGCAAACCATGTCACCTTTATATTGGGGTCGACTTGCAAAAAGGTTTCGTTTACCCACTGCGCGCCAGCGAGCACGCAGGGCTCCCTTGTAATCACTTCGGCCTTTATCATTTGAGTACTTGGAATTAAGTTAGCGGTAATGTCACCCGTCTCAATTGACTTGCCACCTAAATCTTCGAATAAGGCAAAACTCACCGTTTGTTTAATATGATCTTGTAACATGTTTTCTCTTTTTAATGTGGGACGCGTTACTACCTGCTATTGACATCTGATGCTGGTAGATGAGGTGGTATCAAGCAATGACGCGTTCTATGTTAACGCTTTTTAGCGGCTAAGGCCGCTTCTACAAAGAACGCAAAATTAACCACTGCCCTTTTTGGGTAAACTCTAGCTGCCGAAGTGCGCTCATGCCTAACAAAATCTCATCACTTTGATCCGATGGATTGATACTGGCTTTAACATCAAACAACTGAATATCACCGATAGCAAGCTGAGCGATAGACGTTTGGGCAACATTTATCACGCCATTAGCTGTTTGCACAGGATACAAGGCCCCCGCCTTTAGTTGTAATCGATTGGCTAAGTGTTGAGGTACAGAAACATGGGTAGCACCGGTATCGAGTAAAAACACCACCGGCTCATGGTTAACTGTACCATTTGTCACGTAATGGCCGCTGCGGTTTTGCTGCAGTTTTACTTCAATTACGCCTTTATCGTTAGCTGATATTGGTTGACGATTAGGATTAAACTGCGCTTCTAATTGCTCATCGAATACCAAGACCAGCAAGGCTAAACCAGATATCCAAGCAAAAACCATCATCCACTTTCCCATACTACTTTGTTGCTCAGACAAGGGGGCTCCTATGTAAAAATTGCGTGTCGCTTGACTTAAACTTCGTGCTGTTTGCTATGATAGCTGCCTGAAGATACTTTTAGAAGAAGCCAGCTTATCAATCATTCATCTCACTCGAATTTTTACCCCGCTGCTTTACAGTGCGTGACGAGTCATTATGATGACAGACCCGACCCTGAGGATGTTTCTTTGTTGGTTATTCATAATATTTCCTTGCCGCCTGAGCAATTTGGCGGCAAGGATATCGAAGCGTTTTTTTGCGGAAAATTGGATAAAAGTCGACATCCGTATTTTGAACTTATTGCTGACATGCGAGTTTCTGCTCATTGTTTAATAAAACGCAATGGCGAAGTTGTGCAGTTTGTGCCCTTTAACCATCGTGCTTGGCATGCAGGCAAATCGAGTTTTCAGGGGCGCAGTATCTGTAATGATTATTCGATTGGTATTGAATTAGAAGGGGCTGATCATATTGCCTATACCAATGCGCAATATGCAAGTTTGCTTAAATTAAGCCACTATATAATGGCTCTTTTTCCTCACATAACCTTAGCCCGCATCGTCGGACATTGTGACATTGCCCCACTACGCAAAAGCGATCCAGGAGTTGCCTTTGATTGGCCTTTGTTTCGCCAAGGTCTTAGTGCCCTTTAATCAATGATAAGTGTTATATTGAAGCCCTTATTTAATTCGGAGAAAATGTCTTATGACAATAATCAGTTTGCTTTTGGTCTTACTGGTTGAGCGTGTAACAACAAAATCGCGTTATTGGCAATTTGAGTTCTATTTTAATCACTTGTTTTCGTCTTTAACGACAAAACAAAATGCCGATTCTACTAACAATTATGGCGGCTTAGCCTTAATACTCGTTCCGCCCATCGTTGTTTTTGTGTTGGTGCAATATCTGGCCGCAGGTCTCATAGCATTTATCATCAGTACAGCAATACTAATGGTTTGCGTAGGGTGTCCTGCCGTTCGTGCAACCTATAAATGTTATTTACAAGCAGCAAATCGCGGCGACTTAGAAGCGTGTAGCCTTTACGCCGAACAATTGAGCAACGACGACGAAGGCATGGAATCTTTTGGTCGTAACTTGGTCTGGCAAAACTACCTGCATTATGCTGCCGTTATTTTATGGTTTACTGCTCTTGGCGCAGCTGGCGCTCTGCTTTATGTATTGGCCAGAGAAGTCAACAAACAACTTCAATCCACTCAACAGCCCGGTGCATCAGTGACCCAACAGGTAATGCATATTCTGGATTGGCTGCCAGTGAGGATCACGGCTTTAGGCTTTTTGTTAGTCGGCCATTTTTCTCGAGCATTTCCAACGTGGCTCAGTTATGTACTAAATCCTCATATCAGCGCTAAAAACTTGCTACTTGATGTCGCAAGACAAGCCGAAGAAATTGAACTAGATGAAAATGATTGTACAGAAGAACCGTGTACCTTGGTTCGATTAGCCAAGCGAAACGTCAAGTTTATTTTAGTTGCGATTGCCCTTTTAACCTTAACGGGCTGGATAAATTAGCTGATCAGACCACTGCCAAACCTCAACTAAATTGGATATAAATCAAGGTGATGCAACTGAATATCAGCTAAACATCATCTAGATTTATAAACCACTATTTACTCGACTTAAAATGTCTAATAAGCTAGTGGGCTAAATGGTCTTACCAATTTACCACGGTTACTACGTCAGCCTTTATGCTGATAACGGTAACCTCTAGGGTGGCAATGCGCAAAGTTCAATCAAGAAAATTATCCGACGATATTATGGAGCAGATTGAGTCCATGATACTCGAAGGTACGTTTTTGGCTGGGCAAAAACTCCCCCCTGAACGAGAACTTGCTGAGAAATTTGCGGTATCACGGCCCTCTGTGCGTGAGGCCATTCAAAAATTAGAAGCAAAAAATCTGGTTGAGCGTAAACAAGGTGGTGGCACATTTGTTAAACCCAAATTAAATGAGTTAATTACCGACCCTTTATTATTGCTGCTGTCTGACAGACCAGAGATGCAATTTGATTTATTAGAGTTTCGTCATGCTCTAGAGGGTATGGCAGCATATTATGCCGCTTTACGCGGACAACCTGACGATTACACGGCTCTGAAAAAAGCCTTAGTCGATTTGCCTCTCGGTGCTAACTCTGCGGACAAAAGTATTGAAGCAAAGGCACTTGTTAGTTTTTATCTGACAATGGCCGGGGCGGCGCATAACCTTGTTTTATTGCACGTTATGCGCAGCTTACAAACAATGTTGCAAGACAACATTCAACGAAACTTAGAGGTACTATCTGCTCATTCTGATGCACAACTGATGATCAATCGACAACGAGAGAAAATTGTTCAGGCAATTTTGTCTGGTGATCCAGAGCAAGCTCGTCAGGCTAGTAATGAACATTTAGCTTTTATAGAAGAAACCTTGTTGAACATTAATCGACAAGATATGCGTATGCAACGTGCTTTGCGTCGTATAGAAGTGAAGTAAAGGTACGAATACTAAACAACTTATTGAAAATAGATGCCAATATAGGAAATTAAACTATCCTTGTAGGCTTTAATAAGTTCACCATTAACAAACTAAAATAGGAAAGCACCATGGCTGATATGATGCATTCGGATGTGGATCCACAAGAAACCCAAGAGTGGTTAGACTCGCTAGAAACTGTATTAGAAGAAGAAGGCGTTGAACGTGCGCATTTTCTCCTAGAGAGTTTGATTGAAAAAGCGCGTCGCAATGGAGCACATTTACCTTACGATGCAACAACTGCTTATTTGAACACTATCCCTGCAGGTCAAGAACCGACTATGCCTGGTGACCAGACTATCGAAACCAAGATCCGTAACGCGATCCGTTGGAATGCGATGATGATGGTAGTTCGCGGCTCCAAAAAAGACCTTGACCTTGGTGGCCACATTTCTAGTTTTGCTTCTTCTGCCATGTTGTATGATGTTGGTTTCAACCACTTTTTCCGCGCACCAAACGAAAAAGATGGCGGCGACTTTTTGTTCGTTCAAGGCCATGTATCTCCTGGTATTTATTCGCGAGCCTTTATTGAAGGCCGTTTAAGCGCAGATCAACTTGATGGCTTTAGACAAGAAGTCGACGGTAAAGGTTTATCAAGCTACCCCCACCCTAAATTAATGCCTGATTTCTGGCAGTTCCCGACCGTATCAATGGGCTTGGGACCAATGCAAGCTATCTACTTAGCGCGCTTCTTAAAATACTTAACTAACCGTGGCTTAAAAGACTGTTCTGAACAGCGCGTGTGGTGTTTTATGGGTGACGGTGAAGTTGATGAGCCAGAAAGCTTGGGCGCTATCGGCCTTGCAACTCGCGAAGGTTTAGACAACTTAACGTTTGTGGTTAACTGTAATTTACAGCGTTTAGATGGCCCAGTGCGTGGTAACGGTAAAATTATCCAAGAACTCGAAGGCACCTTCCGCGGCGCTGGCTGGGAAGTATTTAAAGTCATTTGGGGTCGCTATTGGGATCCATTATTGGCCCGTGATACCTCCGGTAAACTACTTGATATTATGAACAACACCGTTGACGGTGAGTATCAAAACTACAAAGCCAAAGGCGGCGCCTATACCCGTGAGCATTTCTTTGGCAAATACCCTGAAACCAAAGACATGGTAGCTAACATGTCTGACGATGACATTTGGCGTTTAAATCGTGGTGGCCATGATCCAGTTAAAGTTTATGCCGCTTATAAACGCGCTACTGAAACCAAGGGCCGTCCACAAGTTATTCTTGCCAAAACGGTTAAAGGTTACGGCATGGGCTCTGCAGGCGAAGGTAAAAACATTGCACACAACGTGAAGAAAATGGATATGGAAGCGATACAACACATTCGCGACCGTTTTAATATTCCATTAAATAACGAAGAGTTGTCAGAATTTCCTTATTACAAGTTTGACGAAGACAGCGCAGAAATGAAGTATATGCGCAGTCGTCGTGAAGCCTTGCATGGCTATATGCCACGCCGTTTAGCAAAAAGCGCTGAAAACCTCCCAGCTCCACCATTGTCTGCCTTTGATGCCATTACCAAAGGCTCAGGTGATCGTGAGATTTCTACGACCATGGCCTTTGTACGTGTACTTACTGTGATGTTGAAAGACAAAAAAGTTGGGTCACGAGTTGTACCTATTATTCCTGACGAAGCTCGTACATTTGGTATGGAAGGTCTATTCCGTCAGGTGGGTATTTACGCTAACCAAGGGCAAAAATACGTGCCACAAGATGCTGACCAAGTTGCTTATTATCGTGAAGATACTAAGGGCCAAGTATTACAAGAAGGCATTAACGAGCTCGGTGCTATGGCATCTTGGGTGGCTGCAGGTACATCCTATTCAACCAATGATTTACCCATGATACCGGTGTATATCTACTACTCAATGTTTGGTTTCCAACGAGTCGGCGATATGGCGTGGGCCGCGGGTGACAGCCAAACCAGAGGTTTTTTAATTGGTGGTACTGCAGGGCGAACCACACTCAATGGTGAAGGTCTACAGCACCAAGATGGTCAGTCACATACTCAAGCATCGCTCATTCCAAATTGCATTACATATGATCCAACGTATGGGTATGAGGTGGCGGTTATTGTGCAAGACGGTATGCGCCGTATGTTTGAAGAGCAAGAAAACGTCTTCTATTACCTTACAGTCATGAATGAAAACTACGTACAACCTGCTATGCCTGAAGGCTCAGCAGAGGGTATCGTTAAAGGTATTTATCTACTGGATTCAGTGGGCAATAGCAAAAATAAACTGTCTGTCAAACTCTTGGGTTCTGGCACCATTTTGCAACAAGTGCGCGCTGCGGCGACTTTACTTGACGAGAAATTTGGTATTAGTTCTGAAGTTTACAGCGTGACCTCGTTCAACGAATTAGGCCGTGATGGCTTAGATTGTGAGCATTACAACATGCTGAATCCAGAAGGGACAGAGCGCATTCCTTATGTGACACAAGTATTGAACAAAGGCAGTAAAGGTCCAACGATTGCGGCGACTGATTATGTAAAAGCTTACACCGATCAGATTAGAGCATTTGTACCAGGCCAATATAAAGTGTTAGGTACTGACGGTTACGGCCGTTCGGACAGTCGCGAAAACTTGCGTCGTCACTTTGAAGTGGATCCTGCCTTCATTGCTATCGCATCAATACGCGAGCTAGTGAAAGCCGGTGACCTCGACAAAAAAGTCTTGGTTGACGCTTTGAAAGAATTTGCCATTGACGGCAACAAGATTAACCCGCTTTACGCATAACCGAATTGGAGACGATCAAAATGTCAGAGTTAAGAGATGTATTGGTACCAGATGTCGGTGGCGATGAAGTTGAAGTAATAGAAATCTGTGTCGCTGTTGGTGACGACGTAGACGCAGAAGCATCACTTATCACCGTTGAAAGTGACAAAGCCAGTATGGATATCCCTGCTCCTTTTGGTGGCAAGATAAGTGATATCTTGGTGAAAGTGGGAGACAAAGTCAGTCAAGATTCATTGATCATGAAGATGACTGCTGCGGCTGCACAAGCCAGCTCTCAAAAATCAGAACCTGCTCCGACGAAAGAAGCGGTTGAACCAAGCAAAAGTGAAGCTAAGGAAGAGCCTGCTAGTGCTCCCGCTTCGCAAGGTTCTGCTGAGGCTGAAGTTATTGAAGTAACCGTACCAGACATTGGTGGCGACACCGACGTGGACGTTATTGAAGTATTGGTTTCTGTCGGTGACAAAATCGATGCAGAAACAGGTTTAATTACCCTTGAAACCGATAAAGCAACCATGGATGTGCCTGCGCCAAAAGCTGGTGTGGTTAAAGAACTTAAAATTAAGGTTGGCGACAAGGTGTCTCAAGGCAGCTTAGTGCTTTTGCTTGAAGTAGCAGGCAGTGCACCGGCCGCAGCTGAGGCCGAAGCGCCAAAAGCAGAAGCAGCTCCGGCACAAACAAGTTCAGCGAGTGAAGTCATCGAAGTTAGCGTTCCTGATATCGGTGGTGACACAGACGTCGATGTTATCGAAGTATTGGTGAAAGCTGGCGACAAAATTGACGCTGAAACAGGCTTAATTACCTTAGAAACTGATAAAGCAACCATGGACGTACCAGCGCCTAAAGCGGGTACGGTCAAAGAAGTGAAAGTGAAAGTGGGCGACAAAGTATCGCAGGGCAGCTTAGTATTATTGCTAGAAGTTGCTGGCAGTAGTCCTGCTCCGGCCCCTGCTGCTAAGGCTGATGCGGCCCCAGCTAAACCTGCTGTTGCTCCTGCATCATCTGCACCGAAAGCGCCCCCTGTACCTCACCATCCTTCTGCTGGTGATATGGGTAAAGGCGGTAAAGTGCATGCATCACCATCAGTGCGTCGTTTAGCGCGTGAGTTTGGCGTAGATTTAACTCAGGTTAGCGGTACCGGCCCTAAAAAGCGGGTTCTTAAAGAAGACGTTCAATCCTTTGTTAAATATGAATTATCTCGTCCCAAAGCAACCAATAACTCAGTGTCTGCCGGCGGTTCAGGCGGTTTACAAGTTCTTGCAGCGCCTAAAGTGGACTTTAGTAAGTTTGGGGAAATTGAAGAAGTACCATTAACCCGCATTCAGAAGATTTCTGGTCCTAATTTACACAGAAACTGGGTCACGATCCCTCACGTTACTCAGTTTGATGAGGCAGATATCACAGCACTCGAAGACTTCCGTAAAGAGCAAAATGCCGTCGCTGAGAAACGTAAGTTAGGGGTAAAAATAACGCCTCTAGTGTTTATGATGAAAGCCGTAGCCGATGCAATGAAAGCCTACCCTGTATTTAATACGTCTTTATCCGAATCAGGTGAAAGCTTAATTCAGAAAAAGTATTACCATATTGGTATTGCGGTAGAAACGCCCGGCGGATTAGTGGTTCCAGTGGTGCGCGATGTTGATAAAAAAGGCATCTATGAGTTATCTCGTGAGTTAACTGAAATCAGTATTAAAGCGCGAGACGGAAAACTCAAAGCCGCTGATATGCAAGGCAGTTGTTTTACGATTTCAAGTTTAGGTGGAATTGGTGGTACGGCATTTACTCCAATTGTGAATGCGCCAGATGTTGCCATTTTAGGAGTATCTAAGAGCGAGATGAAACCTAAGTGGAATGGTAAGGACTTCGAACCGCGTTTGATGCTGCCTTTATCATTGTCTTATGACCATCGCGTTATTGATGGTGCCGTTGGCGCAAGATTTGTCGTTCACTTGAGCAATGTGCTGGGTGATATTCGTCAAATGTTGTTATAACAAATATAAAAGAAATGGCGTGTTTTCACGCCTTTTCTTTGCTAACTCACGGGCGACTAGGTAGAATTTCGTCGCCCATACAAAGCAAATAAAAAATTTTAAAGAGATTGAGGTCACAATGAGCGAAATTAAAACCCAGTTAGTAGTATTAGGCGCAGGTCCTGGTGGATATTCTGCGGCATTTCGTGCTGCTGATTTAGGAATTGAAGCTGTAATCGTCGACGCCCGAGAGACACTAGGTGGTGTTTGTTTAAACGTAGGTTGTATCCCTTCAAAAGCCCTACTTCACGTAGCAAAAGTTATCGACGATGCCAAAGAAATGGCCTCCCACGGTGTAGTATTTGGTGAGCCAAAAATCGATTTAGATAAAGTACGCGGTTGGAAAGACAGCGTAGTAAGCCAGTTGACCAAAGGTCTATCTGGTATGTCAAAAATGCGCAAAGTGAAACACGTGCAAGGTTATGGAAAGTTTACTGGTAGTAATACTCTAGAAGTAGAAGGTAAAGACGGTAAAACAGTCATTACGTTTGACAACGCCATCATTGCAGCAGGTTCTGAACCGGTTAGCTTACCGTTTATCCCTAAAGATGATCCTCGCGTAATTGACTCGACCGGCGCCCTTGAAATGGCTGACATCCCTGAAAAAATGTTAGTGTTGGGTGGTGGTATCATCGGTTTAGAAATGGGTACGGTATATCGTGCTTTGGGTTCTCAAATTGATGTTGTTGAATTTTTAGATCAACTTGTACCCGCCGCAGATAAAGACGTCGTTAAGGTTTACCAAAAATTTGTTAAAGACAAATTCAATGTCATGTTAGAAACCAAGGTCACGGGTGTAGAAGCCAAAGATGATGGTTTATATGTGAGCTTTGAAGGTAAGCAGGCCCCTAGCGAAGCAGTACGCTACGACAAAGTATTGGTTGCTGTTGGTCGTCGTCCAAATGGTAAATTACTGGATGCCGATAAAGCCGGCGTTGCTGTTGACGACCGCGGTTTTATTAGTGTAGACAAGCAGTTACGTACTAACGTAAACCATATTTTTGCAATTGGTGATTTAATTGGTCAGCCAATGCTTGCTCACAAAGCGGTGCATGAAGGTCATGTTGCTGCTGAAGTTATTTCAGGCCTCAAGCATTACTTTGATCCTAAATGCATTCCTTCAGTTGCTTACACCGATCCTGAAATGGCATGGGTAGGTGTCACTGAAAAAGAAGCCAAAGAGCAAGGTTTAAAGGTTGAAAGTGCGACCTTCCCTTGGGCTGCTTCTGGCCGAGCAATTGCTTCTGGCCGCACTGAAGGGATGACTAAGCTTATTTTCGATAAAGATACTCACCGTATCGTTGGTGGTGCCATTGTTGGTATTAACGCGGGTGAGATGTTAGGTGAAATAGGTTTAGCGATCGAAATGGGCGCTGATGCAGAAGATATCGCATTAACCATTCATGCTCACCCTACTCTAAACGAATCTATCGGTTTAGCGGCAGAAATGTACGAAGGTAGCATTACTGATTTACCTAATCCGAAAGCGAAGAAAAAATAAACTTTTTCTAAGCACTCAATCACAAAGGGCCTGATTTGGGGCCCTTTTTTTTGCATAACTCAATTTACATCCCCCTCTTGTCCCATTCTATCAAGGTGTTTGTTAACCAACACTTGTAACAATTATTCACACTTTAAATACACAACATTTTGCAAGCTAAAGTCGCAAGCAGTAGACTCACTGCGATTTTTACTCTCACAATAATAAGAGCAAGAAGGTGTAATCCCCTATAACTTGCTCCCATGAAGGAAGACAGATGAACAAATTTAGTATGCTTGCTATTAGTGTATCAGTGGCCCTAGGTTTAGCCGCTTGTAGCCCAGCATCGAAAACAGAACCTGAGCAACCTCGAGCCGTAGAACAAAAAGTCCCTATGGTTTCGGGTATCGATTTGACTGCAGTTGATCAAACCGTTGCTGCGCAGAATGATTTATTTCGCCATGTGAATGGCCACTGGTTAAACACCACTGACATTCCTGCTGATAAAAGTCGTTATGGCGTGTTTAATGTCTTGTATGACAATACTCAAGAAAATCTAAAATCTCTGATCCAAGAAGCCGCCAATACACAGGCCCAAAGTGGTTCAAATACACAGAAGCTGGGTGACATGTACAACAGCTACATGAACCTTGATAAAGCAAATGAATTAGGTTTAAGCCCACTGCAGTCATATATTGATGCCATTGCAGCAATCAAAACGCCAACTGAACTGGCTCAAAAAATGGGCGAACTTTATGTGCTTGGCGTGGGCGGTCCGTTCAACTACTACACCTCACCAGATGCCAAAGATCCAAATATAACGACCATGTATTTGTATCAAGCAGGTCTGACTTTACCTGACAGAGATTATTACAGCAAAGACGATCAGAAGTACCTTGATTTTCGTATTGCCGCTGAAAAATATATGGCTGAATTACTTGCTAAGGCTGGCACAGCAAATCCAGAAGACGCAGCCTCACGCATTATGGCCTTGGAAAAAGATATTGCCGCAAAACACATTTCTCGAGTAGAGAGTCGTGATGCCGAAAAAAATTATAACAATCGCAGTAAAGACGAAGTTAAAGTGCTATTTACTGGATTTGATTGGCAGGCCTACGCGGACGCAAGTGGCATCGGTTCAGTAGAAAAAATGGTGGTGCGAAACATGCCCTATTTTGAGCATATTAGCGACATTATGACTAAACACGACTTACAAACGTGGAAAGACTACTTAACCTTTAATTTGGTCGACGCGTACGCCAGCCGTCTGAGCCAAGACTTTGTTGATTTGCACTTTGCTTTTCACTCAACCACGTTAAACGGTATTCCTGAGCAACAACCACGTTGGAAGCGCGCAGTAAACGCCACAAGCGGTGTACTAGGTGAAGTGCTTGGTCAACAATATGTTGAACGTTACTTTACACCTGAAGCCAAGGCAAAAATGGACGAGCTCGTTCAAAATTTAATTAAAGCCTACGGTGAAAGCATTCAACAACTTGATTGGATGAGTGAAGAAACAAAAGTAAAAGCCCTTGAAAAACTGGCGTCTTTTACGCCTAAAATTGGTTATCCAAGTAAATGGCGCGATTATTCAGGCTTAGAAATAAAAGCAGATGACTTGGTCGGAAACTACTTACGTTACGCTGAATTTGACCACATGGAAGACGTTGAAAAAATTGGCAAACCTGTCGATAAAGCAGACTGGGGCATGACCCCACAAACCATCAATGCCTATTACAGCCCTGTCAGAAATGAAATTGTATTTCCAGCAGGTATTTTACAACCGCCATTTTTTGATATGAACGCTGAAGATGCGGTTAACTATGGTGCAATAGGCGCTGTGATTGGTCATGAAATTGGTCATGGTTTTGATGATCAGGGTTCTAAATACGATGGACAAGGTAATCTTCGTAGTTGGTGGACTGATGCAGATCGTGAAGCCTTTGATGCGCTTGGTAAAAAGTTAGTAGCGCAGTACGACGCTTTTGAGCCTATTGAAGGTCAGAATGTGAATGGTAGTTTGACCTTAGGTGAAAATATCGGTGATCTAGCCGGCGTAACCATTGGTTATAAAGCGTATCAAATGTCATTAAATGGTGAGGAAGCAAAGGTTATCGATAATTTAACTGGCGCCCAACGTTTCTTTATGGGTTATGCCCAAGTGTGGCGCAGCAAATCACGTGAAGATGCGTTGCGAGCACAACTGTTAAGCGACCCCCACTCACCGGGCGAATTTCGGGTAAATGGTATCGCGCCAAACGTTGACGCTTTTTATCAAGCCTTCGACGTAAAAGAAGGTGATGGCATGTACCTTAAACCAGAAGATCGTGTAAAAATCTGGTAATTTACCTTTTGCTTAACAAGCCCATTCAAGCCCTGCCTTGTTTGGGCTTTTTACATTTAAAAGCGTTGACGATGATACTACCCAGGCCCAAAACTGCTCAAAGACAACCGCAGTTAGCGTATATTTAGGGTGTTGATTAACATCAGCCTAGTTAGCTTATCCGTTTATAAACCCAAATTTAGGATGCCGCCGATCACCGCATGGTATCAAAGCAACACAGTAAAAAATCAAAACGACCAACGCTACGTTTAGGACTAGCGCTGACTCTTTGCTATTTACTATCTCGCAGTACCTATCTACTATCTAATCAGGATATTCCCCGGCGTTTTATCTGTTGAGGTGTGGTTTGAAACAGATTGAAATTTTTGAAATAACCAGTCCTTGTATAGGCGTTTGCCAATCTGGCCCGAAGGGTTATTGCTTGGGTTGCTTTCGCTCGCGAGATGAGAGATTACATTGGACTAAACTAGAAGAGAATGTGCAAAGTGCAATTATTAAAGCCTGTGCCTTACGCAAAAAACGCGCTAATCAGGCAAAGTCTAAACAAGCGCAAAGTAAAGAAGAGCAAAAGCAAACTGACTTATTTGAATAATGAAGCCTCGTTTGGGATAAACCCATGACAAGCGATTCAGTTTGCGCTCTTTGCTAGTTCAACTATTTCATTAATAACATCAAGTGCGACTTCAACAGGGATAGTGTGGCCCATTCCAGGATAAATTTTAAGTTTGGCTTGTGGAATTGCGTTCGCAGTAGCGACGCCACATTCAACCGGTACCAAAGGGTCAATATCGCCATGTATCACTAATGTTGGCTTAGTTAATTGACGCAAGGCAGATGTCCGATCCGCTGCACTTAAAATAGCGGCAAATTGGCGACTTATTCCGTCAGGATTAAATCCCCTCTCCCTAGAGCAACGTAATAAATGAGTGATTCTTTCTTGCTCAAAGGGGTAATGAGTACCGTGCAGGATTCGCCAAACCTTGGTGGCTTGCTTAAGATAAGCTGTTTTTTCTTTGGCGGGTGTTGCCAAAAGTTGTAAAGCAGTTGTATTGCTCGCTCTGGGTAAAGACCGATCTCCAGTCGTAGACATAATAGACGTAAGACTTAGCACCCTTTGCGGTGCCTCAATTGCAATTAGTTGTGCAATCATGCCACCCATCGATGCCCCAACGATGTGTGCCTTTTCAATTTCTAGTGCATCCATTAAACCCACAGTATCTTGGGCTAAATCAGTGAGTTGGTAACTTGCTTTTAACTTCTTAGCAAATAGTACATTCATTAAAAATGCCCATGACTTAGGAATTTTATCCTTGTTTAGCCAGCTACTTTTACCAATATCTCGATTATCAAAACGCACAACCCAAAAACCCTTACTGGCTAAAGCTCGGCAAAACGCTTCATCCCAAAAAATCATTTGTGTAGCCAAGCCCATAATTAAGACGACAGCAGGATTGCTGCGCTCACCAAAGCTGTCGAAATTTATCAGTAGGCCGTTGGCATGAACCTGTTTTTCATTACTGTGCTGTACATCTAGATTACTTGTCTTCACAATTTTCAGTCGAAAAATTCTTTTATAGTTAGCAACTAGCTTACTCATTTACTCAGTAAAAGTCAGTCTCATAATATCAATATCTGTCCAAACTAAAGACAATTGCAAAGCAGAAAAATAAAATTTTTTCGTGGTGCAAGTTCATAAATATTAAGCATTATTGACAAAGTAACTCTCAATTAATGCGCTAACTGTTTATAATAAGGTCAACCGTGGAAAGACGTAATGTGCCAATGCTGACAATAACCCCCAAAGATGTAGCTAAAATTGCAAGCCAGTCCTTCGTGTTGCCTGATATTTGCATACGAATTCGCGCGATGCTGGATAATGACAATAGCAGTTTAGAGGAGATAGGAGAGCTTATTGCCTTAGATCCTTCGCTATCCTCTAAGTTATTAAAATTAGCTAATTCATCTTTATTCCGTTTTGAGTCACAAGTAGATACCCTCACAAAAGCAATTAGCGTGATTGGTGGTGAAGCTTTATATAATTTAGTTATGGCCGAAACCGCCAGCTCGGCCTTCGAACATTTCAGTAGTGACGTGATTGATTTGAAACGGTTTTGGCTACAAAGCGTTTATGCTGGCTTAGTTGCCAAACATTTAGCAAAAATTGCCCGAATTAGGGGAAGTGAGCGCTTTTTTGTACTGGGTTTGTTGCATAATATTGGGGAGCTTTTAGTTGCCGTACAAGCGCCTGAATTAGTAATAAAATGCAATCAATACGATGCTAAAATCTGTCCTTGGCACAAACAACAAGAATTAATGGGCTTTGACTTTGCGAAATGCAGCGCAGAATTAATGCAAGTGTGGCGCTTACCTTCTCAGTTGTATTTACCTATTGAACATATTCATGATGAAATAAAGGCCCTAAAAGATAAAGAGATCGCAGTCATTTTTTGTGCTGCTAGGGCAGGTATTGCGTTGGCCAATCAACATCTTTATACACCTCATCAGCTTGTGCCCCCTACAGTGATTAGCGCATTAAATTTAGAAAATTACGATCTTAATGCGGCTGTTAAATATGCGCTAATGGAAGCGGATAATATAATTACCTTAATGCAACCAAAGGCTAAGTAGAATTAAAAAACAAGGTAAATAAAGTGTAATTACCGAATTTTATTGAGTATTAACTTTGCACAATGCTGCATTAGTTTTATACAATGCCTCCTGCTTTTTAATTGGCAGTTAAATTTGTATTTTTAATGAAAAAACTCCTCCTATTACTGACTTTTTGCGCGTGGCACAGTCATGCTCAGCTAAATATAATGCGCTCATTATATATGGCTGAGAAGCCAAGCTACGCCATTGGCGAAGATAGCGAAATGTCGATGATAGGCGAGTTTGGATTAGTCGAAGCTTCCGGCAATACCAGTACCTCGTCCGTCACCGCTAAAATCAATGCCAGTCAAGAACTTACCCATTGGAGTTACCAGATCATCAGTGATTTTTTGTATAAGCGCAGTGCTACGGAAATTGATGGTGAGAATGTATCAGCCACTTCGGCACAAAAACTTTTTCTATCAAGCCAAATTGACTATAAATTACTCGACCCCAACAATCGGGTATTTATATATGGAGAATATGAAGACAATCGTTTTAGTGGCTTTGATTATCAAACGGCGGTTGCCGCAGGTTGGACATCCCGTTTATGGCGAGATGATATCAGCGAATTGAAATACAGCATTGGTCCTGGTTACTCAGTATCTAAGTATGAATCCAATAAAAACTTAGCCGATGATCAAGGAATTATTGTTAGGGCGGCCTTTGAGTACAAACATAAATTCAATAAACAAGCGACATTCAGGCAATTTGTCAGCGCCGAAGCAGCGAGTGATTCGACAAAAACTAAATCAGAAACGTCTTTATCAACTAAAATAAATGGCTCATTGGCCATGAAACTGACGTTTGTGGTGAATCACGATACGGGTGTCAGTCAAGAAACGGAAGAATTAGACACAGAAACAGCCGTTACTCTGGTTTATCAGTTTTTCTGAGCCATTTATTAGCGTAAAATATTGCCATATTTACCTCTTCAACTATTCAATTTTTGGATTTAATTATATTAAGGATATTTTCCATGCAAAAAACACTGCTAGTTTTAGGCCTTCTCGCCTCCTATGGCACTCTCGCTGCCGACGAAGTGAAACCTTTGTCGATGGATGGCGAATTTGGTTTTATCTCTACCACGGGTAATACAGAGACTACGTCTTTCAAAGGTAAGCTAGCTGCGCATCAAGAGTTAGAAATGTGGAGTAATGACTTTGTAGTTGAAGGTCTTTACAAAAAAGATGACGTTGCGGGTGAATCGCAAACGACTGCGCAAAAATACTTTATGTCCGCTCAGGGTAACTATAAGTTAGAAAATCCTGATCACCGTTTGTTTGGTTTCGCTTCGTATGCTGATGACAAGTTCAGCAGTTACGACTATCAAGCCACACTTGCAGTGGGTTGGCAACAAAAGCTATGGGATGACCCTTCAAGCAGATTTAGCTACAGTATCGGTCCTGGTTATTCATTTGCAAAAACCTCTGAAGGCGAATCTGAAAACGGCTTAATCGTACGTGGCGCACTAGACTATCAATGGAAAGTGTCAGATAACGCGACTTTCAAACAAATACTATCTACGGAAGTAGGTAGTAATAATACTAAATCTAAATCAGAGACCTCATTATCTGCCAAGATTAATGATTCGCTGTCTTTGAAAGTATCGTTATTAATGGATCACAACACTGATGTGGCTGAGGGTAAAGAGAACCTAGATACTCAAACTGCGGTCACCGTGGTTTACACTTTCTTTTAAGAAATAAATTCATCAAAAACGCCGGCTAATTTAGCCGGCGTTTTTGTATCTATAGACTTCGGATCCCATCAGTACTCAACAAGCGCCAACATCTATTGTTGTAGACGACAGTAAGCTGATGTAAAAGACTACGTACTGGTCAGAACGCTGCGGTTGGCATATTGGTCTATCCTTACTTGCGAGTTAGCATTTGGACTAAAGCGCCACTAGCACTAGCACCTTTCCATTACTATCCTTTGGCTTCCCAAAAAATAGCATCTTCGCTCTGAACTTAGTAATGATTCAGAGCCGGCTGTAAGGTATCTAGTGGTCTTAATAACTCGCTAGTGTCGTCATTGGGAATGTGTTTTTCTTAGCAAACCTTGTTCAGTGAAGACGATTCTGTGTTGCCAGATAAAGAGCTGATATCCCCCATTTGGACAAAAAGCGTATTAATTTTCTTCTATTCAGCAAGATTCGCTAATACACTCTTGGCTTCGATGACCTGTTGCTCACTGCCATTTTCAATGATGTCTTGTAATAGTTCTACAGCAGAGTCGTGTTCGCCAATTTCAATATAGGCATGAGCAAGATCTAACTTAGCGCCAAAACCACTGTCATCGTCAACATCAACCCCTTCGCCCTCTGTAGGATCACCAAAGAATGAAGCCAGAGGTGCTGACAAGTCTAAATCCTTAGCTGCCAAAGAATCCTCTTCTTCATCGAAGCTATCGTTTAACAATGCTTCAACGTCTAAAAAGTCATCTTCGTCGGTATTATTGAGCAATTCGTTTGACACAACTTCGTCTTCTGCAGTGGGCTCAGATAACAGAGCTGAAATATCCAAGCCATCGTTTTCGTCATCGTTGCTGATGTCAATAGCATCTAATAATTCATCAAAATTAGCTTCTTCAATTTCATCAAGTACAGATTCATCCTCAGCATTACTCTGTAATTGCTTGTCTTTTTTATCCTTTGGATCTAATTCTTTGTCTTGAGATAACCAATCACCCAATCCTGGAAATTCATCTAAGGCACTTTCATCCTGTACTTCGCTAAGATTTTCTGCCTCGGCATCAAGGTCAGCTAATGCTTGCTCAAGTAAAGAATCATCGGTTTCATCTTGATTAGGGCTCGGATCCTGCGCTTTGTGTTGAAAATAGTCATCAGCGATAGCGCCAAACTCTAATTCATCTAAGGAGTCTAAGCCGCCTTTTTGATCTGAGGTCAAATCTTTCAGAACCTCATCGAGTTCCTGATGCTCGAAATCTTCTAAGGCTTTTTCTAACTCATCTTCATCTAAGCCATGCTCATCCAGATTATGCTCAGCAAACTCGTC
>NZ_JANQVQ010000085.1 GCF_030730205.1 Paraglaciecola sp. | reverse complement strand
AGTAAACCGCGCTGGGCAAAAGACACCGCTACGCCATCACCGATAACAAAATGGTCAAGCACTCGTATGTCGACTAAAGCCATGGCGTCGATAATCCGCCGAGTGATATGTTGATCCGCTTGGCTTGGTTCAGCTACGCCTGATGGGTGGTTATGCGCGAGAATAACCGCTGCGGCGTTATCATCTAAGGCTTGTTTAACAAGCACCCTTGGGTACACACTGGCGCTATCGATGGTGCCGTAAAACATAGGGCGATACTTAATTAAACGGTGTTGACTATCAAGCATGAGCATGGCAAATACTTCTTGGCGTTGATCGCGTAACTTAGAGAGTAAAAATGTTTGAGTTTGTTCTACTGAGTTGAGTGCATCGACTCTATCCATTTTTTCCGCAAGAAAACGTTTAGTCATCTCCACACTGGCTTGCAACTGTACAAACTTAGCTTGTCCTAAACCTTTGACCTTACAAAACTCGGTTTGAGAAGCGCTACATAAACCACGTAAACTGCCAAAGCTCGATAATAAATAACGGGCTAAATCAACAGCGCTGCAACCTTGAATACCGGTACGTAAAAAAATGGCGAGAAGTTCGGCATCAGAAAGTGATTCTGAACCCAACTTAAGTAACTTTTCTCTGGGTCTTTCATCCACGGGCCAATCAGTAATTTTCATGCTTCCTTGCCTTCTTGCTTGGATTGAGACTCAATCCGGAATGTGAAGTAAAATAAGCCTAGCAAAAGGATGCCTTTCCAGCCAATATTACAGGGAGTTAGAGACCTTTAATCCGTAAATAAGTATGTTATGTCGATAAATAATAAAAATGTATTGTTAGGTATAACCGGCGGCATTGCTGCCTATAAAGCCCCAGACTTGGTCAGAAAACTCGTGGCTCTAGGTGCCAATGTGCGTGTGGTATTAACCCAATCTGCACTGGAGTTTGTCAGTCCCTTAGCCTTGCAAGCAGTATCAGGAAACCCTGTCTCTGATAATTTACTGGATAAAGATGCAGAGGCGGCAATGGGGCATATTGAGCTGGCAAAATGGGCTGATATCTTATTAATTGCGCCCGCAACGGCTAACTTTATGGCGAAGTTGACCCATGGTTTGGCTGATGATTTATTATCGACGCTGTGTCTGGCAACGGCTGCACCTATCGTTATTGCTCCGGCCATGAACCAGCAAATGTGGCATGCTAGTGCCACCCAGCATAATGTAAATGTATTACGCCAGCGTCATGTTCGCATTTTAGGTCCCGCAGCTGGAGAGCAAGCTTGTGGCGATGTCGGCTTAGGAAGAATGTTAGAGCCACAAGATATTGCTCACTTATTAAATGAAGCTTTGCCTTCGCAAGTGCTACTAGGTAAAAAAGTGATGATTACGGCTGGTCCAACACAAGAAGCTATTGATCCGGTGCGTTATATCTCTAATCATAGCTCGGGTAAGATGGGTTATGCTTTAGCAAAAGCCGCACAAGCGATGGGCGCTGAGGTGGTTTTAGTCAGTGGCCCAACTAACCTTATTGCTCCGCAAGCGGTGACGACGGTGCAGGTTAAAAGTGCGGAGCAAATGCATCAAAGTGTGATGGAACAGGTTGCTACCTGCGATATTTTTATTGGCTGTGCTGCCGTTGCTGATTATCGACCCGCACAAACTACCCCGCAAAAAATTAAGAAAAATGACCAAGAGTTAACGCTTACTTTTGTTAAAAACCCTGATATCCTTAGCGATGTAGCACATTTGCAACATCCACCCTTTACCTTAGGTTTTGCTGCCGAAACACAGAACGTTAGAGAATACGCACTATCAAAATTAGCCCGTAAAAAGCTCAACATGATTGCGGCCAATGATGTATCAGATAGTCGTATTGGTTTTAACAGTGAGCAAAATGCCTTATCGGTATTTTGGCCGGGGGGTGAAGTTACCTTAGCGATGGCCGATAAACAGAAACTGGCCTTGCAATTGTTGCAACTCGTGTCAGAACAATTTAAATAGAAAACAAAACAATATAGTGAACGCCATTGCTAATTAGGACCAAATAATGCCAGCAACAAAACGCCCCAATCGTCGTGCCCAAATACTGCAAGCTCTAGCCAGTATGTTACAAACCAGCCCTGGTCAAAAAGTGACTACGGCAAAGTTGGCCGCCCACGTGGGAGTGTCTGAAGCTGCGTTGTATCGTCATTTTCCGAGTAAGGCGCGGATGTTTGAGGGCTTGATTGAGTTTATTGAAGAAACCTTATTTTCTCGTATTAATAAAATCCTCAACGAAGAAAAAGACACCGCTACTCGCTGCCAGCTGATTTTGCATCTTATTTTAGGTTTTGCAGAAAAAAATCCTGGTATTACTCGGATTTTAAACGGTGATGCCCTAATGGGTGAGCAAGACCGATTACGTGAGCGTATCGCACAATTGTTTGAGCGCTTAGAGACGCAGATGAAACAAGTACTACGAGAGCGTAAATTACGTGAGGGTAAAACTCTACCTGCAGACGAAGGTTTGATTGCCAACATGCTAATTTGTTATGCCGACGGTAGGATCAATCAATTTATTCGTAGTGAATTTACTCGCCGTCCCACTGAAGGTTTTACTGAACAATGGCAATTTATTAATAAGCAGTTTTTTAACTAGTCGCTGTTTTATACGCCCATGCAAAAGCCCGCTAGTTTAGCGGGCTTTTTGGGTTAATTGGCTATGCATTTATTTCGAGAAGGTATCACCAAAAAAGTCACCTTCGTTCCAGCTTGAGCGTTTTGCTTGATTCGCTAAGGTTAAACCAATTTGGTAGTTTACTTCGGCAAACTTGGTCGCCGCTTTCCAATTAAAGGCCTGATTAAAGTCATCGCCTGGTTTGTGGTAATTGGTCGCGATAAAGTTACCAAATTGTTTGCTGCCATCAATGTTTGGATCCGCAGACTGCAAGCCCGGTACAATAAATACCGAAGGGATACCTTGTTTAACGAAGCTGTAGTGATCAGAGCGAGTAAATAGCGCTTGCTCTGGCCATGGATCAGGGCTAAGGATTAAGCCAATATTCTCGGCCGCTGTTGCAACTGAGGCTTTTAAATCACTGTGGTCAGCACCAAAGGCAATCACATCAGCAAATTCATAGGTCAAAATTGGCATGTCTAAATTAACGTTAGCAACCAAGGCACTTTGTGGCACAGTAGGATTTTGTGCATAGTAATCAGAGCCTAACAAGCCTTTTTCTTCGCCCGTTACCGCAACAAATAAAATCGAACGCTTAGGGCGGTTTTCGAGTTGACTAAATAAACGCGCAGTTTCAAGCAATACCGAAGTACCTGTTGCATTATCCATCGCGCCATTATTGATTTTGTCTTTGGCGACTGTTTTAGCAAAACCGATATGATCAGAATGAGCAGAGTAAACGATATATTGTTTTTTCAGCTCAGGATCAGACCCTTCCAGAATAGCGACAACATTAGGGCTTGAAATCGTTTTGTGCTCGCTACGTGATTCAAGTTTTACGCTCAGAGGTATGTCAAAACCCTTTGGCGATTTATCTTCTTCTAACATAGCGTAAATCTCATCGAGATTTTGCGGGGCATTAATAAACACAAGTTCTGCTGCTTCTTTACTTAAATAAGCGCTACTTAGCAGTTGCGGAAACACATTCGCTGGCTGACCACTTGCATCTAACCATCGCACGCTTGGAGTGTGCAAGTAGTTCAGTAAATTTTGGTAAGGGCGCACTTTTTCAGCAGTTGGAGTACTAATAGTAATAAAGCCAATCGCCCCATTTTCGCTGGCGTGTTTTTGTTTTTCAGAGCTAGAGCCAAAATGAGCGCCTTCTTCGCTAGGGAATGATTTTGGCTTACCAGACAACGCCACTACAACCTTACCCTCAACATCAACATCCGCATAATCGTCATGCTGTAGTTCAGGCGCTACAATACCGTAACCCACAAAAACCAACTTACCTTCCAACAAGGCGTGTTCAGTCACCGGGTTTGCGCCAGATAAAAACTGTTTTGGGTAAGAGAGTTCTATATCACCTTCTTCGCTGCTCAACGTCATGTTAATTGATGCTTGGTCAACATGGGCTTGTCTGAAGTTAATGCGTTGCATGTAAGTACCATCATCGCCAGCGGGTTTTAAGCCATATTTCTCAAACTCGGCGGCGATGTATAACGAGGCTATTTCGTGGCCACGTGAGCCAGTATCGCGCCCCTCTAACAAGTCATCAGCTAAAAATCGGATGTGGGATTTAATGCGCATTGGATCGGCATGTTGTTCCATTTTTGGGGCATCAGCCTGACAGGCTGCTAATATGATTGAGCCTACTAGAAGGCTGGTGTATCTGCGTAAAGTCATCAAAGCACTCACTATTATTATTGTTGAATAAAACCGTCTTACATTAAGCGAGTTTGCTGCAAAATGCCATCTTGACAGAATCATTATGTCAGCTAATCTATTGAGAACATATGTTCTAAAACTGACTGATTTTTATGCCTCGTAAAGCGCAATACAATGTTGACGCCGTACTAAACCAAGCCATTGATATTTTTCTCGAACATGGATATCACGGGACGATCATGGATGAAATTATTGCGCGTGCTGAGTTCAATCGCCGTGGTTTTTATCTTGAGTTTGGCAGTAAACAACATTTCTTATACTTGGTGTTGGCACATTACCAGCAAAATTACCTTAAAAAGATCATGCAACACCTTGAGACAAACCAAGGATTGCCCTCTATTGCTGCGTTTTTTGAAGCCTATGTCAAACATGTCAAAGGGAAGGGATGTTTACTGATTAATTGTATTGCAGAGCTTGGTTTTGACGATGCGAAAATTAGGGAAATTGGCCGTCATTACCTCGACCGTTTACAAATTGATTTTATTGGTTGCTTAGAAAAAGCACAAAATTTAGAGCAGCTACATCCACAAACTAATATAGAGTCCACAGCGTTGCAGCTTACAAGTTATGTGCAGGGTTTTGCTGTAAATGCCATTTTGGCTGGCGATACTGATGAATTACAAATTGCGACTCAAGCATTATTGGGGCCCTTATCACTCAAGCCGGTATAGATTAGGTCGTTTGAACACCAAATGAGTCAGTAGATTTTACTCTAAGCCTTGAGAAAAGCTCGATTCATCTCCATATTTAGCCATCATAACAGCAAAAACAAATGCCTTTGTTTTATCCTTTATTCACCCCTTTTGAGTTGTCATCATGTCTACTAAAAATCCCTTATTTCGTATTCAATTTATCAGTAACGGCGAGCGTTATGAACTGTTTGTGCGAGAGGTCTCGCAAGGCTCGATGTTTGGCTTTGTTGAAATAGGTGACTTTGTCTGGGATAGCCATACGAGTTTGGTACTAGACCCAAGCCACGAAAAATTAAAATCAGAGTTTGCCGACGTCACCCGTACTTATATTCCCATGCATAGTGTGTTGCGCATCGATGAAGTAAAAAAGCAGGGAAGTTCTAAAATTAGTCAACTATCCGATAAGGTGATGGCTTTTCCTAGTCCTATTTACACCCCGAAAAATACCCCAAAATAACCACATGGTCATTTCAATACGGGGTCAAATCTCTTATGCTGCGATTTAAGCTCTGAAAAGCATGCGGATTATTGATGAAATTAGTTGTATCGCGATTGTGTATTATTTTGGTTTTGGTGGGTTGTTCACTGGGTACTTATGCTAAGGCTAGCGAAGACACTGAAACCGCGTTTAATACCTTGTTGGATGAGATCTGGCAGTACGAATTATCTGTTCAGCCAGTGAGTGCAACGGGTTATGGAGTGCATCTGTTTGATGACCGCCTCGCCGATACATCACCGGCAGGTTTGGCGGCAGAAGATGCTCAATACCGCTCTTTTTTAGCGCGTTTAGCGACTATCAATAGCGCTGAATTGAGCCGAAATGAGCAAATTACACTGCAAGTTCAGCGCTACCGTTTGCAAGACTACATCGACCAATATGCCTTTAATGCGCATTTTATGCCTCTTACTTCTGAGTCTGGTTTTCATAGTAGCTTAGCGTTTTTACCTGCGATGACGCGTTTTAAGGGTGTTGAAGACTACCAAAATTATCTTGCTCGATTGGCGCAATTTCCCCGTATTTTCGCTGAGCAAATTTATTGGATGAGGCAGGGCATCGCAACCGGTATAGTGCAGCCTAAAGCGGTACTCACAGGCTTTGAAGATTCCGTGAAAGCGTTTATTTTTGAAAAGCCCCAACAGAGCGAGTTTTATCAGCCTTTTTTACAACTTGATAGTGTGGCGATCAGTGCAGTTGAAAAAAACCGTCTGCGTTCTCAAGCTGAGCAAATTATCCAAGACTCTGTTTTTGTTGCTTATCAGGATTTTTACGATTTTTTGCTACAAGAATATTTACCTGCAAGCAAAGATAATATTGCCGCTACCAGCTGGCCTAAAGGCCTCGAGTATTATCAAAATCGCAGCAATCACTACACCACCACCACCTTGCCAGTCGAAGATATACATCAATTGGGCCTAAGTGAAGTGAAACGTATTCGTGCTGAAATGCAAATTGTGTTAGATGGCCTCGATTTTGAAGGTGATATTAATCAGTTTATTAACTTTTTACGTAGCGATCCGCGTTTTTATGCAAAAACACCAGAAGAGTTATTGAAGCAAGCGTCGTATATCGCGAAAAAGATGGACGCTCGCTTACCGCAGTTATTCAATATATTACCGCGTATTCCCTATGGTGTAGCTCCTGTGCCTGAATCTATTGCGCCTAAGTACACGACTGGGCGTTATGTTGCACCCACTCGCGATGATCAACCTGGGTACTATTGGGTTAATACCTATGCCTTAGACAAACGTCCCTTATATGCACTGACGGCATTAACCTTACATGAAGCAGTACCAGGCCATCATTTGCAAATATCCTTAGCTGCTGAGATGCAAAACTTGCCTAATGTTCGGCGCTATAGCTACATGTCGGCTTTTGGTGAAGGCTGGGGACTGTATGCTGAATACCTTGGCAAAGAGGTGGGCATGTACACTAACCCATATGACGAATTTGGCCGTTTGAGTTACGAAATGTGGCGTGCGTGCCGCTTGGTTGTTGATACTGGCATGCACGTAAAAGGCTGGTCTAGAGAGCAAGCCATTGAGTTTATGTTAGAAAATACTGCTTTGTCAGAACACAATGTTAAAACTGAAATCGACCGGTATATTTCGTGGCCAGCTCAAGCCTTGTCTTACAAAATAGGCGAGCTGAGCATTAAAAAGTTGCGTTTAAAAGCCCAAGAAAAATTGGGTGAACGCTTTGATTTGCGGGCATTCCACGACGCTGTGCTGGCCTATGGGTCAGTGCCATTGTCTGTTTTAGAAACCAATATTGAACATTATATAGCGAACCAACCATGATCATCTTTGGCGTGATAGCGGTCTTAGTTTTAGCCTTGATTTTTCTGGTTCTGCGTGCACAAAATGCCCAAGCAGAATTAAATAAAGCAAAATTCGAACTTAAAACCTTACAGAAAAACACCAAGTTTTCACTGGGTTCAATTATGTTAATGTCTAAACAATTAACTAATAGCTATCGCTTAAAGTTAGATGCGTTGCGACGTCATGGCGTATTACATGGTAATGACTTAGATGTGGCGCAATTTATTGTCGAAAACGTCGAGTTTGTTGTCATGCAGTGCTGTGAAAAACATGCCACAGTTGAAGAGGCAATCAAAGGGGCGTTAGAGGGGGCAACGATTGATATGGCAGCGGTGCAAGAATATATCGCTCGCCAGTCAGTTGATGTAAGGGTGCCGTGGAGTAAAAACACCTTGGATGGCTATTTAGCAGCCTGTAATAATTTACTGACGACTAAAACCAAAGCCCCCGAAGCTGCAATCGAAGAGGCCGCTATCTGAGATTTCGGTGGGTGGATAGTCAAAAAAAAAGAGTTTTTACTGCGTAGTTTAAAGTCATTTTTTACCATCAGAATCGAGCAATCGAGTGAATAAGCTCGCTGTTATTCACTCGAAGCCTGTTATTTAGAAACAGATGCACCTAAATAACTGAGTGGAATAGGCGAGGTGCTGGCAACAATTTTTTGTACAACTACGTTGTCATCTAATCGCCATAACTTGATGGTGTGCTGCCCTTTGGGAACATCAACAAATACCCGTTGTAACATACGTGCGTTGGTTTTTACCGCTTCATTCCAATCCCGTTGTTCTTGTAGGGTTGTGGCGTTCGGCGCTGGTAATAGTTTGTCTGCCACTACTTGCATGGGACCATCATCTACCGATAAACCAAAACGTAAGGTAGCTTGACCGGTGGTATTGAGAGTGGGTACCAAAAACACCTGCACACTCAAATCCCCAGTCTGTTCGACAATGATGTCATATTCTAATCGTACCGCATCGTCTTTGTTGGTGGGCTCTTGCCCCTGAGGAAATGCTGTAACAGCCCCTTTGGTGCGGCCTAGGTGGTTAATGACCTTCCATGTTAAGCCTTTGTTGTTGACCGCTCGACTAAAATCAGGCCCTTCAATGGCACTGATATTAGGCTGTAATTTGCCTGTGTTTTGCTCAGTAAATTGAATAGGTTTACTGGGCTTGTCGTTGATGACTCGGGTAATGGCCGGCATGACTTGCTCGTCTGGTTGCTGCCAGCTGGTATAACCAATGTGGGCTTGTGCCATCATGCCGTCCCATTTGCCGTTTAACAGACCATGATAAGTATCGGTAAGTTGTTGGTCCCGCGCAAAAGTCGATTCTACTTGGTCCGCAAAAAAATTCGCTCTGCTGTCATTGGTAGCCGCTAAGCGGTTATTCCAAGCTGCTGCATAATAAAGTGCATAAAGATTAGATAAAGCAGCAATTGGATACTCTACCAGCTGATAATAGGCAGGTAGTTGTGGCTCGCTTAATGATTCTTTAAGCATTAGCATTTCTTGCTCAAGTTCTTGCCACTGATGCACAAGTTTGGCAAATTCACCACCGTCTAGACTGTCGGCTGTTGATTCCCCCAAGTTAAAACTGTTGGCATCGATAAGTTCAGGTTTACGCCTTGCGGCATATTGGCTGTAGCGAGTAATTAGCATGGCAATTTTATCGGCATGTTTAGTGCCAAACGCGGCTTGTGCCCAGTCTTTAGGGTAAGCATGTAGCTTGTCTAAAGTCATGGCTTCTGGGTTCCATGCTTGTGCCATGAAAGCGCTTAGAGGATACTCAACGGGTTTAATATCACCTACATTGACTATCCAAATATTGTGAGCACCCCGTTTGTAAGCAAGATCCATTTGTTGCCATGTTTTTTCTATTTGCACGGTATTGAGCCATTTGTAGTTACGTGGCACACCAACATAATCGAAGTGGTAGTACACCCCAAAGCCCCCTGAACGCTCGAGGTTAGTGGTGGGTAAACGGCGAATTTGCCCCCAATTATCATCAGCGAATAATAACGTGACGTCATCTGGTACCTGCATGCCGTGATCATAATAATCTTGAACTTCTTTATATAAGGCCCAAACTTGCGGGGTTTTTTCTGCCGATTTTTCGGTCACTTGTGCAATGATTTTGCGCTGATCTGCGACGATTGTTTCTAACAACTGAGTTGCGGTATCTTCGTGCATGGCTTCATCACCATCGCCCCGCATCCCCACGGTGATTAAGGACTCGTAGCCTTGCCCATCGCCCTTTGACATCATGCGCTCTATGCCACCACGCCAAAACTCACGTAAGTTTTTTGCATTACTGGCGTAATCCCACTTACCACCAGTAATACCTTTATCTTGGTTGCGGTGCCATTCATGGTGGGCTCGGCTTAAGGGCTCATGATGGGACGTACCCATCACCACACCCATGGCGTCAGCAAGTTTCATGTTGTTCGGATCATCATCGTTAAAGGCTTTGGGTGGCCACATAGCAGGCCACAAATAATTGCCTTTTAGTCTTAATAATAATTCAAAAACATGGGTGTACATTTTGGCGTTTAAACCGCCAAAATGTTTATAAGACCATGTGGTGAAACTGGGTGCTTCGTCATTAATAAAAAAACCGCGATATTGCACTTTAGGGGCGTCTTGATATTCACCTGCATTCACGTAAACATCATTTTGATGTTCAATGGGTACATCAGCAAACCAGTACCAAGGTGACACCCCCATTTGTTCTGATAACTCGTAAGTACCAAATACCGCACCGCGTCTATCTGCGCCTACCACCACTAAAGCTTGAGTGATCCCCGCGAAAGGCGAATCAATCACCACGCGCTTATACGCCTCCCATTTGCCTGTGATGTCGTCGATATTGAGCTTGCCTTGAGTGACTAACAGGTCAATTATCTTACTTTGACCTGCTTCAGCGATAATGACTACTCGGCCATTGGCTTCATTGAGATCATGCACTGTTTTTGACTTCTTGCTACTAACCAAAGCCAAATCTTGCGCAAAGCTTTGAGCGACATGTTGCAAGGCTGAGTTAGCTTGTTTTTCTACAAAAATGGTGGCTGGTTGGCCCGCTTTTATTAGTTCGAAGCTCCCCTTATGTTTTTGCAAACATACCGAGGCGGGTACCTCACAGGCCTGTGCAAAAGAAAAAAGTGATATGCTGATAACGGTCAAACTAACGCGTAAAAAATAATACATAACTAAGCCTTATTGTTTATCTCATTCAGATCACATGAGATGCGTCTGAAAACTCAGTACGCAGTATAGAGGTAAGTAAGTGGTTGCCGGGTTTACTAAATTTGTTAATTCAATAAGGGTATTTTGTATGCTAGGTGTTAAGGTGGTCGTTTGGGCGAGGGTACCATTTAAAAATAATCAATGAGGAACGCCATGCTACATAAGCGATTTTTTGTTTTTTCATCCATATGTTTTTGGCTAAGTGGATGTGCAACTGACAAGCCATCCGAGCAGTGGGTGAACTTATTTAATGGTAACGATTTAACAAATTGGACCGTCAAAATTAATCATCACAAGGTAGGGGAAAATTATGGCAATACGTTTAGAGTTGAAGACGGTTTGCTTAAAGTCAGGTACGACCAATATGAATTCAATGATGAGTTTGGTCACCTTTTCTACAATACGCCTTTTGATAATTTTCATCTGCGACTCGATTACCGTTTTATTGGTGAGTTTGAAGAAGGTGCCCCTAGTTATGCCCGACTCAATAGCGGCGTGATGTTTCACAGCCAGTCTCCTCGTTCTATCAACCTAGACCAAAACTGGCCTATATCAGTAGAAATGCAATTTTTGGCTGACACGGGTGATGGCTCTCGTTTTACTGGCAGTATGTGCTCACCGGGTACTGATGTTGTTTATGCGCAAAAGATATATCCAGAACATTGTTTGCCATCGAATTTTAAAGCCCTCACAAAAGAACAGTGGGTACACGCAGAGTTGATCGTTAAGCAGAACACGATTACGCATATGATCAACGGCGAGGTTGTTTTGCAATACAGTCGCCCCACGATTGATGGAAAAGATGGCATTGTTGTGGGGCAAAGCCCCGAATATAAAGAACACGGCAAGATACTCCAATCGGGTTATATTGGTTTGCAAAGTGAAGGCCAGCCCATAGAGTTTAAAAATATCATCATTAGAAGACTCTGAAGGCTGGTAATACATTTATGGGGTGTAAATGATGTTGCGCGCTTCCCCATACTCCCATGTATTTTATGTTTATTGGTATGTGAAATGCAGAACCCTAGTATTAGGCGTGCCAATCGTGTATAAAATTTAATCTTAATTATCCCTGTTCTAACAATACTAATAAAGATTACTGCTACATGATAAATCGGGGCGTTTCAGCTTATTTTCTAATCACACTATTATTTTTAGCCAGTGCCTGCGGTGTTGTCGCCCATGCCAATGTTTCACCATTAATGGATAACGTAACAGTAGTGAATATCCCTTATATGGACAGGCCAGCTGCCCACCGTAGATATACCGATGATTTATTAACCCTTGCACTGCAGTTATCTACAGAAAAATATGGACCTTTTAAGATCATTCGCCAACGTTTTGAAACGGTAGTGGGCCGACAATTGCTTCAGTTAGAAAAAGGGGATTGGTTGTCTGTTGCTACATCAATGCCCTTGCCCAGTTGGTTGGAAAAAGCCGACGTTGTGCATTTTCCAATTATGAAGGGGCTTGCAAGTTATCGTATGTTTTTTACTGATCAAGCACATGTAAGTGCTTTGGCAGAAATTGAATCGCTCGATGTTCTAAAAAAGCAAATGATCGGTCAGGGTCGAGGGTGGTCAACGGCTAAAATACTAGAAGACAATGGTTTTAGAGTGATGTATGGCCCTACTTATGAAACACTCTTCCCTATGTTAGAGGCCAATCGCTTCTCTTTACTGATGCGTGGCATTTATGAAATTGAAGCAGAGCTGCCGCTTTATCAAAAAAACATGCCTAGTTTAAGAATTGCTGACAATTTCGCAGTTTACACCTATTTACCAATGTATTTTTTCGTGAGTAAAAAGCAAGCTAAGTTAAGCCAGCGCTTAAGGTATGGACTTATACAAGCCGCCGAAAGTGGTCAGTTTGATGCGCTTTTCAATCATTATTTCGCCAGCACGGTTTTGATGTTGCAGAATAATAATCGTTCAGTGTTTTACCTCAACAATACCAACGTTGTTGGCCAAGACTTTAGAAGGGATGAACCCTATTTACTGGACTTTATTCGTCAACTTGAGCGCAATAAGCCTGCTATTCAAAGTGACGAAATCGTTTTGCTTGGTGAGTAAACCTACCCCTTTGTTGCTTTCAAAAGCAGCTCAAACTCGTTTTTGCTCACCGGCATTATCGACAAACGGTGGCCTTTTTTAACCAAACCTATCTCAGTAATATGTGGCATACTTTTGATTTTGGCTAAACTCAGCACTCTAGAAAACTTCTGTTTAAACTGCACATCTACCATCACCCAGCGAGGATTGTCTGGACTGGCTTTAGGGTCAAAATATTTGGACTCGGGATTAAATTGGCTGTGATCGGGGTAGGCTTCTTTTACTACTTCAGCTAAGCCGGCAATGCCTACTTCTTTACAGCTGGAATGATAAAACAATACTTGGTCACCTTGTTTAACCTCGTCGCGCAAAAAGTTACGAGCTTGGTAATTACGAATCCCGTCCCAGTGTTCGGTTTGATCGGGTTTAGCAGCGAGGTCATCGATACTAAAGGCGTCAGGTTCAGATTTAAATAACCAGTATTGCATTGGATTGCCATGATAAATGAAGCAGATAACCTTAATTATCCTCGATTTAGTCGTGGTTTCAAGTTTGTCTGATGCACTGTGAAAATGTTCAAAAGCTAAGTTTATTAACGGCATTAAAAAAGTTTTTAGGCCGCAGATAAATACGTCTATTTTTTAGTAACTTAGATTTTTACCATGACGCAAAACTTGCATCTCAAAAAAGCCTAAATATACTGTATATAATTACAGTATGTTGTGAGCTTATGAACCCTATCCTTGAACATCTCAAAAATAAAAACCTCTTATGGCAAGCTAATCATACTAGCCAAATAGCGTATGCAAATAGCACGGGTTTTAGTGAGTTAGATCAACAACTACAAGGCGGTTTTCCGCAAAATGGAGTAATAGACATTGAAAGCCCCATTGGCATTGGCGAGCTTCGTTTACTGTTGCCTGATTTATTGACTCGCCAGCAAAGTGGTGATCGTTTGTTGGTTTTTATCGCTCCTCCCATGCTATTAAACAGTGAAATGTTAGCGGAGTTTGGCTTTGAACTACATCGTGTTTTGATACTAAAAACTATTTCAAGCGCGCAATCTTTGTGGTGTGCAGAGCAATGCTTAGCCAGTGGTTGTTGTTATAGCGTGGTGCTGTGGCAGCACGACATAGCCATAAATCAAGTGAAACGTTTGCATCTGGCGGCAGACAAGGGGGATGCCCTCATCACCATGTTACGCCAGCAAAAAACGGTACAGACTGCTTTACCGGTATCTTTAGCCTTACGTTTACGTGCGCAGCCTCAAGGCTTACATGTTGAGGTAACCAAACGCAAAGGGGCTTGGCCTAGCTCTGCTTTCACTGTGGATATGAGTAATAAATGGCCTGAGTTGAATTGCCAATCTATCGCAGAAAATGTCGTGCAGTTTCCTAATCGTCATTCTCAAATCGCATAGCGAAAACGCAATCATGTTGTGGTTGTATCTCGATTTTCCCAATTTGCAATTAGATGCTTTGCTTGCTCAAGTGCAAGGCGAAAAGATGCCTCCTTTGGTGATCTTAGATCAGCGTAGCCATAACATAGTGCAAGTGAGTGCAAAGGCGAGAGCTGTAGGTATTAATTTAAATATGGGTTTAGGAACGGCTGCTGCACTGGCACAAGACCTACAAGTGGTGCCTTATGAGCCCAAAATAAACGACAACAAGTTACAAGAAATTGCTGAAATATTATATCTCAGCACCAGTGATATTAGCTTTTTTGCACCACAGGGCTTGTTGCTTAGAATTAACCATATGCTGAGACTGTATGGTGACTTAGCGAATTATTGGCAAGTGATAAAAAACCAATTAGCCCCTTTAAAACTGACTTACCATTACGCCACGGGTCACTCACCATTGGCGGCTAAAATCTTAGCTAAAAAAAAATGGGATACCATTAGCGATGATCTTAGATTACTGCATCACAACATTTCTCAGTGCCAACTATATGAAACAGATATTAGCCCTAAAACGCAGCAGCAATTGACACGTGTAGGTGTGCGTACGATACAAGATTTATTTGCCATTTCTTTTGCTGATATGGCTAAACGTTTTGATATTGGGCTAGTTAATTATTTAGGACGATTAAGTGCAGAGTTTAAACATCCAATTGAATTTTATCACCCGCCTGAGATATTTAAGCGTTACATGGAATTATTGTTTGATATAGATAATAGTCAGTTTTTACACAGACCATTAGGGCATTTACTACAGGCATTAGAACAATTTTTGAAGTTGCGTGACCGATTAACACAGACTCTTATCATTCTATTTTATCAACGTGAACATGAGCCTATTGAATGGACGATTGGTTCACAACAAGGAGAATATTTAGCGAGCCGATGGCAAGCGCTGATTAAAATCAAGCTAGAGCAGCTACGCTTAGATTCTGCGGTTTATGCTATCAATCTGACAACGGGGCAAACGCAAATTAGAAGTCCTGATAAAGGCGACTTATTTAGTGCCAAACAAGGCACGTTATCGCGTTTGCAATTGGTTTCGCTGCTGCAAGCTAAGTTAGGCGAAAAGGCAGTGATGAGTCCAATTGTTAATGACGATTATCGTCCTGAGCATGCTGCAAACTATGCCCCACCGGTGTTGCTCGATGAATCCAATCATAATGTGAGCCATATATTACAGGCCATGCGACCTAGTTTTTTATTAACGCCTCCGCAACCTTTACGTGAAAAAGTGAGTATTGTACATGGCCCAGAACGGCTCAATACCGGCTGGTGGGATAATCGCACCGTGGTCCGTGATTATTACATTGCGCGAAATCAACAGGGTCAGTGGTATTGGGTTTTTAAAGAGCAAGATGCGGTTTGGTACTTACACGGTGTTTTTAGCTAATGCGCAGTTCTAGTTATGCTGAATTGTTTTGTCAGAGTAATTTTTCTTTTTTACAGGGCGCCTCACATCCACAAGAGTTAGTACAGCGCGCTGACTTTTTGGCTTATCAAGCCATTGCTATAACGGATGAGTGTTCTGTAGCTGGCGTGGTAAGAGCTTTTACCGCTATTAAAGATCACCAATTGAGTATTAAGTTGATTGTGGGCAGTTTATTCAAACTCAACGCCCAGCTTAGCGTGATATTACTGTGCCCAAATCGTCAGGCGTATGCAGAGTTATGCCGCATCATTACCAATGCTCGGCGCCGCGCAGTTAAAGGTCAGTATCAACTGGATAGTTGGGATCTTAAAAGTTGTCAGCACTGCCTTGCCCTGTGGTTACCTACCGGTGACGTCACTAGTGATCATCAAACTGCCAAACAGCTACAAAGCATTTTCAAACAGCGTTTATGGATTGCTGTGCAGCGCCACCTTACTGCCAATGAACACCGATATTTAGAACATTGTCGTTGTTTACAGCAATTATACCACCTGCCGATCACCGCATGTGGTGCAGTGTTAATGCATGATCCTGAGCGTTTGATGTTACAACACGCTTTAACTGCGATAAAACAAGGTAAAAGCATCAGCAGTTTAGGGCGGCATTTATTATCAAACAGTGAGCGTTCCTTACGACCATTAGAAAAACTTCAGCGTTTATATCCGCAGGAATGGTTACAGGAATCGGTTGAGATTGCTGATCGTTGTACCTTTGATATGGGCGAATTACGCTACGAATATCCCGCTGAGTTAGTACCTAAAAGAAAAACGGCGACTCAATACCTACGGGAATTAGTTGTTCTGGGCATGCATACGCGTTTTGCCCAAGACGGTAAGTTAGCGTTTGCGATTAAACGGATCATTGCCAAAGAGTTGAAGCTCATCAAAGAGATGGGATATGAATACTTCTTTTTGACTATCTATGACATTGTACAATTCGCTAAAAAGCAAAACATCCTTTATCAAGGTCGTGGGTCTGCCGCCAATTCGGTAGTGTGTTATTGCTTGGAAATCACCGCAGTGGATCCTCGGCAAATCGATGTATTGTTCGAGCGTTTTATTTCAAAAGAACGACAAGAAGAACCAGATATCGACGTGGATTTTGAACATCATCGACGTGAAGAAATCATTCAGTACATTTATCAAAAATACGGACGTGAACGTACCGCCATTGCAGCCACGGTAGTGACATATCGACAAAAAAGTGCGATTCGAGAAATTGGCAAAGCCATGGGTATTGATGAAAGCCAATTGGCGTTTTTTATTAAAAACATCGACCGCCGTGATGTGCAAGTTGATTGGCAAGCACAAATTACTGAGCTTGGCTTTGCTTCAGAATCATTGCAAGGCAAACATTTTGTCTATTTGGTGAATGAAATTAAAGGGTTTCCGCGGCACTTATCACAGCACGTAGGAGGCTTTATCATCTCTGCCGGACCCATGTATCACTTAGTACCTATTGAAAATGCCGCCATGGCTGAGCGCACTATTATTCAGTGGGATAAAGACGATCTTGAGAGTTTAGGTTTACTTAAAGTTGATGTACTGGCCTTAGGTATGCTGAGTGCGATTCGCCGAGCTTTTGATTTAGTAAGTACCCACTATCAGCATGATTGGAGTATTGCGCAAATAACTAAGTTAGGTGATGACAGACAAGTGTATGAGATGATTCAACGAGCTGACACAGTAGGCGTGTTTCAAATTGAGTCACGTGCACAAATGAGCATGTTGCCTCGACTCAAACCTAGATGTTATTACGACTTAGTAGTACAAATCGCCATAGTAAGGCCTGGGCCGATACAAGGGGATATGGTACACCCTTATCTGAAACGGCGCGATGGAATAGAGCAAATCCATCATCCATCTAAAGCCGTTGAGGCAGTACTTAAACGTACTAACGGCGTGCCTATATTTCAAGAGCAAGTGATCAAAATGGCCATGGTGGCTGCAGGTTTTACTGGCGGTGAAGCTGATCAGTTAAGGCGGGCCATGGCCTCTTGGAAAAAAGAGGGTGAGCTGCTTAAGTTTCGCGATAAATTAGTCAACGGCATGTTGCGACGAGGCTATGAGTTAGATTATGCCGAGCGGATTTTTAATCAAATAAAAGGCTTTGGTGAATATGGTTTTCCAGAGTCGCATTCGGCTTCATTTGCCGTATTAGCCTATGTATCTTCATGGCTTAAACACTATTATCCACAGGCATTTTACGTCGCATTGTTAAATAGTTGGCCGATGGGCTTTTATCCGCCAGCACAATTAATACAAGATGCGCAGCGTCATCGTATTCATATATTGCCTGTGTGTATCAACGCTTCTGACTACGAACATAAATTCGAATTTTATAATAATGATTGGGCTATTAGGTTAGGTTTTAGCCTGATTAAAGGCTTGAAGAAAAACGCGTTAATTTCTGTATTACAACAGAGACCATTAAGTGGTTTTAAACGGATGGAACAAATTAAAAAATTGGGCTTAGCCCGTCACTATTTGGAGGCATTGGCCAGTGCCAATGCCTTTAGTTGTATCAGTGATAATCGTTATGCCGCACGGTGGGCGTTAATGGATAGCGAGAGTGACTTGCCATTATTTAATCAAGTTGCTGAGTCGATAGACATCGGTATGCAAGCTTCATTTGGAATTACAACACCGAGTGCCAGTGATACCTTAATTGAAGACTATGCTTCAATGAGTTTAACCTTGGGCAAACACCCTATTGCCTTGATCAGAGAGGCAGGGCTTCTGCCTAAGCATGTGAGTGCTGAACAACTCATTAATCGGCCGCATAAAACGGTTGTTAGTGTGGTGGGCTTGGTGGTTGGCCGACAACGCCCAGGCACCTCAAAAGGCGTTACTTTTATTACTTTAGAAGATGATACCGGTAGTATGAATGTGATTGTGTGGTTGGCTACTGCGAGAGCCCAGAAGCAAGCGTATTTAAAATCTAAAATATTAAAAGTGAATGGTATTTTGGAGCGGGGCGACGGTGGCGTCACCCATATCATAGCCGGAAAATTAGAAAACTTAAGCCACCTAATTGCCCAGCTTGATTCCCGCTCCAGAGATTTTCATTAA
>NZ_JANQVQ010000084.1 GCF_030730205.1 Paraglaciecola sp. | reverse complement strand
GCGTGCAATAGGAGCGGTTAGCTGAAAAATTTCAGAATAAAAAATAATGGCATTGTAAGTGCCAGCTTGCACGGGACGATAAACCTTAATGTGCATAGTGCCAGTGGCTGTGTTTATATCTTGCTGATGGTGTTGAATGATCATAATTATGTTCTCTAAGCTTGCTATGCGAATAATTTAACTTGGTTTACTGAATAAGGTCACCATCATAAAGTAAATAAGGTGTTTAACAATGGCGCATAAAACACGATGAACATTAATAATAAAACCTCGGCGATGCTTTTTTTAAGCGCCTTGTGTTTAGTATTTTCCGTGCTCCTCGTATCGCCCAATGTGCCCCATTCTGATTCAATCGCTCCAAGCTTAGAAAGTGTCAACAATTCTCAGCCGCTTACCGTTGAGCGTTTTGCAGCAATGCAATTGGACTACAAGAAAATAAAGCTTTGTACCTCAGTCAAGCAAATAGGATCACTCGATCCTGTTACTCATAATCAAACCCACAATGACTCAGTCATATTACTACCATTTTTTATCCGTCTAGCAGGCGACGCTTTTGCACCTCCCCTGCTTAAAAACTATCAACATGGTGTTCAGGTTTACATGTCACACCAACAACAAGTGTGGCATAAGATCAAGCGACAAAGCCTCATAAAACCATTCAATCAGCAGTATGAGCCTTTAGATATCCTCCCCAATTCAATTTTTGCTTAAGTAACCAAGATTACCGCAGGGATTTTATACCTGCATTAATAAAGCAAATTTGAGAATGTAACTATGAGTGATTTAATCGCGATTTATGCCGAGCTAAAGCCTTGGATAATTATTTTTATTTTTATTTGGCTGTGTTTAAAATTAGTGACTTTAGCCCGAGAAAGAAAAGGTATAGCGCTAGCGTTTGGTATATTTACCCAAATGTTTCTACCTGATCCCAAGGCTCAACAAACCATAGAAGCTATAGTACAACGCAAAGAGGAAGCTAAAAAACAACAAGATGAAAATGGTGAACCGAAAAAAGATGAGACTAAAAATTAGTAACTAGTCAATTGTCATCTAATTTAGGCTAAATAGTTGCCTTGTTAGTATTGTAAATCTGTTAAATTAGACAGTAAATTAGCGTTCTCTATATAGGAATAAAAAATGTTTAAAGTAAACGAATATTTTGATGGAAAAGTAACATCGATGGCCTTTCAAACGGCTACCTTGCCGGCTACCGTAGGTGTAATGGCGCCGGGTGAATATGAGTTTGGCACGAGTCAGTTTGAAACCATGACAGTAGTTAGCGGCGCATTAACGGTATTATTACCTGGTGCTTCTGATTGGCAAACTTTTAGTAATAATGAGGTATTTACCGTTGAAGCTAATGTTAAGTTTCAAGTAAAGGTAACACGAGATACCGCTTATTTGTGCACCTACGGGAAGTAATATGAGCTCGATGAAATCAACTATCAAAAAGCTTGATGATAATGTGGTTAAGGCGCTCACTAAGGTCTGTGAAGAGGCCAAACGACACATCGAAGGTTTTGTTTGGTTGACTCATCGAGCTGACTTTAGCAACTTCCCTGAAAGTTTGGCAGTCACCTGCGTTTTTGTTACGCAAGAGCAGTTACGCCAAGCATGCGCACAAAAGCAGGATGGCTATTTGCGTAAACTAGTACAAAAGCAATTGTTAAAAGCGGGTATTTTACTCAAGGATGTCCGTCGTAACGTGTTTTTCGACACTGAAGAGGCGTGTGCCGTTGGTCACAATGGTAATTGGGACAAGCGTTTATCTACTAAGCATTAGTGATTTCTCTTTGGTTCATAGAGTGTCGATGCTGTATTGGGTAAATGTTTAAACTATCCATTTTTCGTCTTGGGCGCCAAACACAGGTAAATTTGTTCTTTCAGGCTTGGTAGTAGCAGTTAGAAATATATGTAATGCAGACTTAATAAAGCAATAAAATCAGAATAGCGTTGCTGCTGCATAAAATTTGCACAAAAGCACAATCAATCCTCACCTTTATAGCTAAAATGCTGTATATTCCGCCCTCGTTTTTTTGACTGTAGCAATTCTACAGAGGAACCTTATGCAATTTTCATCTTTAGATTTAGCCCCGGAGCTACAACGCGCCCTTGATGAGTGCGGCTACAGCAATATGACACCCGTGCAAATGCAGGCTATTGTGCCGGCCCGTCGGGGTAAAGATTTACAAGTAACAGCTCAAACAGGCACGGGCAAAACCGCAGCCTTTTCTATTCCTATTTTGCAGCAAATGTTGGATAGGCCAAAAGATACCGTTGCGGGTCGTCCTCGTGCTTTAATTTTGACTCCAACCCGTGAATTAGCAGAGCAATTGGCTGATGCTATTGCGAGTTATGCCCAATTTATTACTGTGAGTGTGACGGCACTGTATGGTGGAGTGAAGATGGGCGGCCAAGCCAATAAATTAAAAGCGGGCGTCGACATCGTAATCAGCACACCTGGTCGTTTGATGGAGCACCTTACCTTGGGTAACGTTGCCTTAGGTAATGTTGAATTTGTTGTTTTAGATGAAGCTGATCGCATGTTAGATATGGGCTTTGTTGCAGATGTGCTTAAATTAATGCAGCTGACTGCAGAAAAGCGACAGACCCTCTTGTTTTCGGCGACGACTTCGCCGGCGGTGAATGAGTTATCACACAAAATTTTGCATGACCATCAGCAAATTCGAGTAACCAAGGTAAATAGCACTGCTGATACAGTAAGGCATGCTATTTATCCCGTCGAAGAAAGCCGCAAAATTGAGCTATTTGAAAAATTACTAGCCGAAAAAAATTGGTTTCAAGTTTTAGTTTTTACTAGTACTAAAGAACAAGCCGATGCATTACTTGCTGGTTTGAAAAAAAGCAAAATTGAAGCTGCCGTTTGCCACGGTGATAAAAGTCAAGGCTCGAGACGCAGAGCCATTGCAGATTTTAAATCAGCAAAATTACAAATATTGATTGCTACTGAAGTCGCTGCCCGAGGACTTGATATTCAAGGCCTTGATTATGTGGTGAACTTTAACTTGCCGTATCTACCTGAAGACTATGTACATCGAATTGGTCGAACAGGCCGAGCTGGAGCAGCCGGTAATGCAATTTCATTTGTTAGCCGCGAAGAAGAGCAAACATTAGAACGTATTCAAAAACTGATTGGTACGGATATTAAACGTATCGTAAAACCGGGTTTTGAAGTCAGTAGCCGCGGTTCGCTGCTAAAAAGTATTTCTCGTAAAGTCTTATCTGGGCGCTCAAACAGGGCGAGTGAAACCCTGATTGATTTTGAAAAATCAGCCGACACCCTCCCTAAAGGGAAACCTCGTCGTGCTAAATCTACTGAGCAATTGACGGAAAAAAGCACCGCTAAACCAGCTAGGGTGAAAAAGAAGAACAGCAATACTGAAGAAGCTGGACCCAAGAAAAAGAAATTACGTGGAAAACGAGCTCAACAATATTCTCGTTAAACAGTATTATGCGTAACAAAACACCCTCGTTTTGTTACGCACTGAGCACTTGTTCTTGAATGACAACTGTTTTAGCTTCAGCTCTGTCAATAATCTTCAGTAGGGTAGTTTGTACTACTTCATCAAGGCGAATATCGCTTAAAGCCGTAAAAGACTCCTCAAACTTTTGAGCCCCTGCCTCTTGAGTAAAACTGATTACTACCTTTGTTGCACATTTTGAGCTGACGCCAAAGTATTGGATATCAATCATTGGATAACCGTGATCACCACGGTTATGCAACTTATTAAGGCGTTTATGGGCTTTTTCTAGATTCATACTATGTTCTTCACCGTTCTATATGCGTCTTATATTGCAGGTAAATAGTAGAAGACACTAGCTTAATTATCTTGTACACGGGTTTTTAATTGGTAGTAACACAGATCTAAATTGCCATTGCCCTTAAAATGAAAGAATTCACTGTCGAGTGTTTTTGCCTTTGCTAATCTTTGTTGTACTGCTGTTGACGTTGGCTCTTGCACTTGGAGCTGAAGCTGCTGAGCAAGAGGGAGCTGACTGGCTAATTTAGCACGAATAATCTTACTGCGCTTAATGGGCTCGTCAATGACGCCACTAGCATTATTGAAATCGGCCCGTTGCAAGGCTTGGATCGCCGGCATACCGTAAATGACTCGTGCAAAGGAGCTCATATTGCGGTCTAAATGGCGGGTAGCTTGACCAATGACAATATAAAAATCGCTGGTGGCTGAGTCTTTTTCATTGCTACGTGCCATTGCGACATTACCAGGACAGTGCAGTAACCACTCTTCTTGTGTTTTAAGGTCTCTTCCTGCTGCAAAACCCTGAATAAAGCCAGTCTCAGGGGCCATAAAATCAGGAGACTGAACGGCTATGAAATCGTCTTTTGCAGGTATACTTCGAGTAAATTCTGCTTTAAGCGGGGAATCGTTGGTGCTGGCTCTTTGCTTTATCAAGTCACCGGCTTGCGCCACAAATCCATCAATAACACGATAGAAATCAAGGCCGTCATAATAGCCTTCATCTACTAAGGATTTGAATTGATTCACGTGGAGCGGCGCCATGGTGGGAGCGAGCTCAATGACAACCGTACCGGTTTCAAGATATAAATAAACAAGATTGTTTGGATCGGGAGTTCGCCACTCGTCTTGCGCGAACAGTAGGGGGGCGAACAATATTAAACTAACTAAATAGCCGTACTTCATCTGTATCTCTCATTTTTTCTGATTCAAACAAAAAACTCGCCATAGGGCGAGTTTTGTTTTTAATTTGCTTGACGATCTATTTAACTTCAACGCCAGCTGCTTGTTTATCTGCATGATAACTGGAGCGTACCATAGGACCACAGGCTGCATGGGTGAAACCAATTTCTTTGGCAATTTCACCTAACTCGTCAAATTCATCTGGGTGAACATAGCGCTTCAGTGGGTAGTGGTGTTTACTCGGTTGTAAATATTGGCCAAGCGTTAACATTTCTACGTCATGGGCTCGCAGGTCTTTCAATACTTCAGCAATTTCTTCTTTATCCTCGCCCATACCCATCATTAAGCCAGATTTGGTTGGAATACCGGGATGTTGCGCTTTGAACTTTTTCAATAGATCCAGCGACCATTGGTAGTTTGCACCAGGGCGGCATTCTAAATAGAGGCGTGGAATGGTTTCTAGGTTGTGGTTGAACACATCGGGTACGCCGTTCTTAAAAATTTCGAGGGCACGGTCCATTCGACCACGAAAATCAGGCACCAAAACTTCGATTTTAGTAGTCGGGCTATGTTCGCGGATTGCATTAATACAATCAACAAAATGTTGGGCGCCACCATCACGCAGGTCATCACGGTCTACAGAGGTAATCACCACGTACTTTAAACGCATTTCAGCGATGGTTTTGGCAAGCTTAATTGGCTCCTCAGCGCTAGGGGGAAGCGGTTTGCCGTGAGCGACGTCACAGAAGGGACAACGACGGGTGCAGATATCGCCTAAAATCATAAATGTCGCCGTACCGTGGTTGAAACATTCCGCCAAATTGGGGCAGCTTGCTTCTTCACATACTGAATGTAAATTATTCTTGCGTAGAGTATTTTTGATGTGATCAATATTACTGGTGTTGCTGGGTAATTTGATTTTAATCCAATTAGGTTTACGCAACATTTCTGTTTTTTCAGTTGGTAAAATGGTAATGGGAATATGCTTTACTTTCTCATCATCACGCAGTTTTACACCCGCTTGAACACGCCCTTGTACCTGCACCTTACTCATCAAAACCTTCTCTGTATTCAATTAATGTGGATGAATCTTGTGGTGATATACCAATTAACTCACATAATGATTTAACTATTTTAATGCCTGCCTCATCGATATTCGCTGGGCCACCAAGTTGTTCGCAATTTACCATTTCTAAGCCTGCGTAACCACAGGGATTAATACGTAAAAACGGACTTAGATCCATATTAACGTTCAATGCTAAACCATGGAACGAACACCCTTTACGTATTCTTAAGCCAATAGAGCACACTTTTTTACCTTCAACATACACACCTGGGGCGTCCGCTTTGGGATAAGCGTCAATCTGATATTTTTTAAGGGTATTGACTATGCATTCTTCGAGCGCCGTCACTAAAGTTCTTACTCCGAGTTTATTACGTTTTAAATTCAGCAGTACATACAACATTTGTTGGCCAGGACCATGGTAAGTGACTTGACCGCCACGATCGACTTTAACCACAGGAATGGTGCCGGGCGCAAGTAAATGCTCTTCTTTACCCGCTTGACCTTGAGTAAAAACTGGCTCGTGTTCGACTAACCATAATTCATCAGGTGTATGCTCATCGCGCTTATCGGTAAAGTCTTGCATGGCTTGCCAAATAGGCAAGTAGGCCTGTTGGCCAAGCTGCCTAATAATGACATGGTGCTGATGTGACATAACTCACTCTTTAGCTTGTTACAGAACAACTCGAACTAATTCTAATTTGGCCAATTCGACGTAAAGGGTTTCCATATGCTCTTTGCTGACGACTGTCACACTTAAGGAAATAGAGTGATAGTTGCCTTTTGAGCTTGGTTTGACCTTTGGGGTGTAATCACCCGGAGCATGCACCTGTAAACAGCTAACAACATCATCAGGCAGACGCTCGTGTGCCACACCCATGATTTTAAATGTTTGTTGACAAGGAAAATCTAACAGTTTGTCAAAATTAGTATCCATTACGCTCTCAATCTCAGTTGAATAGAAGTTTAACTGTCAAACCCAAGTTTCAATTTTACGAAATCGACCATGCGATCAAAAAATCCACCTTCATTGACTTCTTGCAAAGTAACCAATGGATACTCAGCAATATCTTCGCCTTCTATTTGCAAATATAAGGTACCTACAACTTCGCCTTTGGCTAAAGGGGCTTGCAGATTTTTATCTAGTTTAAAATTCGCTTCTAACTTCTTACTTTGTCCGCGGGGAATGGTAATGGGGGTATCTTGTAAAATACCAAGATCGACCGTTTCCTTGTCACCCATAAATATACGCTGCGTTACAAAGCTACTGCCTGCTTTATAAGGGGTAATAGTTTCAAAAAACCTAAACCCGTATTTAAGTAGCTTTTTGTTTTCTTCTTTACGGGCTCGGTCGCTTTCAGTACCCATTACCACAGAAATTAAACGCATCCCATCTTGGGTTGCTGAGGTCACCAAACTGTAACCTGCATCAGAAGTGTGGCCCGTTTTGATGCCATCAACGTTTAAGCTTTTATCCCACAACAAACCGTTACGGTTGTATTGTTTTATGCCATTGAAGGTAAATTCTTTTTCACTGTAAATCGCGTATTCATTTGGTACATCGCGAATCAGTGCTTTAGCCAAGGTCGCCATATCTCTGGGGGTAGTATAGTGATCAGCATCATGTAAACCGTGACTGTTAATAAAGTGCGTTGAAGACATGCCCAGCTTTTCTGCATGCATATTCATCATGCTAGCAAAGGCATCTTCGCTACCGGCAATGTGTTCTGCCATTGCAACACAGGCATCGTTACCAGATTGCACGATAATGCCGCGGTTAAGATCACCCACTGATATTTGTTTGCCAACTTCAATAAACATAACCGATGAATCTGGAAAGTTCTTAGCCCACGCATTCTCAGAAATAGTGACCATGTCATTCTCTTGAATGTTGCCATTAACAATTTCTTTGCCGATAACATAACTGGTCATCATTTTAGTTAAACTGGCAGGAGGTAATAAAATATCGGCATTTTGTTCTGCGATGACCTTACCTGTTTGATAATCAAGCAGAATAAATCCTTTTGCCGCAACCGATGGGGCAGGGGGAATGACAACTGCAGCCAATGAGGCGCTACTAATAAATACAAGGCTAAGACTGCTGAAAATAACAGCACTGAAAGAATAGAGTTTTCGCATTAATCAACCGTTTTATGATTTGAGTTAAGAGTCAGAGAGCTAAGGTATGTTTATAGCTCTTTAAATTCGGCCACTAATATAGCACTTTTGCACTCAAAAAACTGCTCATGGAACAATAAATTCAGGCAATTTGTAAGAATTTGCAAACCACAAATTACGACCAAATAATGTCTTAAAAGTTTATTTTTATTAGGCTTATATCAAGGTTGGTATACTTTGTAGGCGCCGGGGTAGCCATTGGATTTAAGTTCGTTTAGTAAATGTTCGATGGCTCGTTCATCGGTTAAAGGCCCTAATTGTAAACGATAAATACTACCGTCAAAAGGAACCCGGTAAGGTATTTGATATAAGTTGGTTAATGCATTGCCTATCATCTCTATTTTGCTTTTGTCTTGTAAAGCGGCGACTTGAAGATAGACCATCTGAGGTGAATTAGTGGTGTTTTTTACCGGCGAGGTAGTAAGGGGGGGCGCTATCGGGGCAATGGTTGGACTATTTCCAATAGTCATGTGGCCAAGTTCATCAATATGTATCACGTCTAGTTTTACTTTTGCGACTCCGTTGCTTAGCATGCCTAGCTTTAATGCAGCCGCATATGAAAGGTCAATTAATCTTTCGGAGTGAAACGGGCCCCTATCATTTATTCTAACGACGGCTTGATTACCATTAGCTAAATTAGTAACACGAGCAAAAGAAGGCAGCGGCAAGGTTTTATGGGCCGCGGTCATGGTAAACATATCGTAAATTTCACCATTAGAGGTTAAATGACCATGGAATTTTTGCCCATACCACGACGCCAAACCTTCTGCACTGTAGCCCTTGCCAGTTGGTAGGGGCGTATAATGCACTCCACGAATCGTATAAGGACGTTGATTAGCTGGGGCGTAGGGTTCATATTTGGGTTCAGCATCATGCATATGAACCGTTTCAGGCAATGCATGGGGCGCTGAGTCATGCTTTAGTTGATAACGGCTTGGCTGTTGCGCACACCCCATTACCATAGTAATTAAGATCAGACAATAAACACAGTGGCGGAAGCTCGATCGCATATTAATTAACAGCGTTGTCCTTAGTATTAGGTTGTTTTGCCGCTAATAGCTGTTCACTTAATTGATACACTACCATGGCATAAAGCGGGCTATGATTATAACGAGTAATACTATAAAAATTGCCAAAAACAAGCCAGTACTCCTTACCTTGCTCTAGTTCAAATTCAATGAGTTTTACGCTGGTATCCGCTGGGAACTCTGGGCTTGATTCTGTGCTTAATCCTACCCCAGCATCTTGTACCTGCTGCCATGTATGCTTTAATTTTAAGCTTGTGCTTAAAAGGGAGTTATATTGACTTCCTTTTACGCTTGCCGGATACGCGATGGGTTTTCCCGCTTGCCAGCCATGACGTTTGAAATAATTGGCAATACTGGCGATGGCATCAAGAGGATTATTCAATAAATCTCTTTGACCATCTTTATCAAAATCAACGGCATAGGCTCTATAACTTGAGGGAATAAATTGCCCCCAGCCCATGGCCCCTGCGTAAGAGCCCATGAGTGAGGTGATATCGAATTGCTCTTCACGGGCGAGTAAAAACAAATGTTCCAATTCACTGGTAAAAAACGTGGAGCGAGGTGGATAATTAAACGCCAGCGTTTGCAAAGCATCAAAAACCGTATATTTACCTAAGTAGCTGCCATAAAACGTTTCAACGCCAATAATGGATACAATAATTTGGGCAGGCACGCCCGTTTGTTTTTCTACTTCAGCCAGTTCAGTTTGGTATTGCTGCCAAAATTCGAGCCCTTTATTAAGGCGTTTTTCGGTTAAAAATATGGGGTAGTACTTAAACCATGGCTTCGCCTCCCATGGTTTTGCAATCGACTCTAATATGGCTTGATTCGGCGTCGCCTGGCTAAATAATTCGGTGAGATAGTGTTCATTAAATTGATGTTTGCTAACCATTTTTTCAATAAAAGCAGCCTGTTTGTCCGCACTTAGACTTGAGGCTATTGCACAATTACTGACAAAGCTTGCTATAAACAGCAAACTAAATAATGCATAGGTGCTTCGTAATACCCGAGTGCATGAGGAGCGCTGAACATTGCAATTTTCAATTAATATTTGAACCATCGACACCATTAAAGCTCCTTTGATAAGGCATTGAAATTAACGAGAAAGTAAACGTTTTTGGGTACTGATGGACATCAATATGCCGAAACCCGCCAGCAGAGTCACCATTGACGTGCCGCCATAACTCACTAGGGGGAGCGGGACGCCAACAACAGGTAAAATGCCCGAAACCATGCCCATATTAACGAACACATAAACAAAAAACGTCAGCGTGATACTCCCGGCTAATATTTTGCTGTAAGCATCTTGGGCGTTTACTGCGATAATCATCCCGCGCACCACAATAAATGCATAGATTACCAACAGGCCTACCACGCCCCAAAAACCGAACTCTTCACTGAAAACGGCAAAGATAAAATCGGTATGACGTTCTGGTAAAAACTCTAATTGGGATTGCGTGCCATGTAACCACCCTTTGCCGTCGAGTCCACCCGAGCCAATAGCAATTTGCGATTGAATGATATGATAGCCGGAGCCCAGCGGATCAGTTTCGGGGTTGAGGAAGGTAAGTACCCGTTGCTTTTGATATTCCTTCATCAGAAATATCCACATGATGGGGGTAAACGCGGATGCGCACACCACTACGCCGCTAATGAAACGCCAACTCATGCCAGCCAAAAATAAGCCAAAAATACCTGAGCTAGCAATCAACAAAGCGGTACCCAAATCGGGCTGTTTGGCAATCAGCAGGGTGGGTATGCCAACCAGCACAAAACCACCAAGAACGTGAATCATTTTAGGTGGTAGATTGAAACGACTAATGTACCAAGCAATCATCATCGGTACGGCGAGTTTCAAGATTTCAGAAGGCTGAAAACGAAACACACCTAAATCAAGCCAACGTTGCGCCCCTTTACCCACTACACCAAACACAAGAACACCGACTAACATCAGTACGCCAACGAGATAAAAATACAGCGATAATTTACGAAAGGCGGCAATGGGAACTTGAGCAATAACTAACATGACTGCTAAGGCGAGGCCTAGTCGAGTAACTTGGCGCTGAATAAGATCAATATCTTGGCCACCGGCAGAATATATTGTCACCAGCCCCACAGACATCAGTACAAAAAGACCTAGGAGCAGCGGTCCATCACAATGAATGCGTCTTAAAAAACTGTCGTTATTCGTGGTAAATTTAGTTCGTAACACTGATTAATCCGCCGCTCTTGTTGCTGTAGATGATTGCTCAGAAACCTTAGTAACAGGTGGATAATCAATGACAGTATGTTCAGGGAAAACTTGATCTTTGAAATAATAATCCATCATAGCGCGGGCTATAGGCGCAGCCTGTGCTCCGCCGTGTCCTGCGTTTTCAAGCACTATGGTCATCACAATTTGCGGTTTATCATAGGGGGCATAGCCCACATACATAGCATTGTCGCGGTTCTCTTCCGATAACTTACTGGCATCGTATTTTTCGTTTTGGCCTATGGTAACTAATTGTGCAGTTCCGGTTTTACCGGCTGAGGTATAATGAGTATTCGCAAATGCCTTAAATGCACTGCCTGCCCGATTTACCGTGCCGTACATCGCATCTAGAATAACATCCCAATTTTGTTTGTTTTTTACTTCTATGGGGCGGCGTTCCTTAAGCGGCTCTAGCTCAAGTTGGTTATCCACCATGTTGCCTCGCAATATTTGTGGTATCAGTCTGCGGCCTCTATTTGCTAGGTCAGTAATTGCCTGAGTTAACTGAATAGGCGTGGCGGTCCAATAACTTTGTCCGATACCGACATTAATGGTATCGCCTATGTACCAGGGGCGGTTAAACATGGCTTTAACGATACCTCTACTTGGCATCAGTCCATCAGATTCTTCGTGTAGATCAACGCCGGTATAATCACCAAAACCGAATTCATTCATACTTTCACTGATGCGATCAATTCCTAAGCGGTAGGCTAAGTCGTAAAAATAGGTATCACAGGAAACTTCAATCGCTTTTGTGATATTCACCCAACCATGCCCCCACTTATTGTGGTCACGCCATATTCGCTCAACGTTGTTTAATTTGTAACGACCCAAATCGTGTATTTTGTAATCAGGTGTGATGAGTTTCTCCTCTAAACCGAGTAAACCAAGCATCGGTTTTACCGTAGAGGCCGGTGGATATTGACCTTGTGTGGCACGGTTGATAAGAGGACGGTCTTTCGAAGAAAGGAGCTTTTTATATTCTTTGCTGCTTATTCCGTGGACAAATAAATTGGGGTCGTAGCTTGGGCTACTGTAAAGGGCTAACACGCCTCCATCACGAGGATCGATGGCAACAACGGAGCCTCGTTCACCTGCAAACACGCGCATGGCTTCTAGCTGCAAATTTATATCAATATTCAGCACTAGATCTTTGCCTGGAATAGGCGGTTCAAAATCTAAGGTCCTAATAATTCGGCCCTTACTGTTTACTTCAACTTCTTGATAACCCACTTGACCATGCAAGAGTTCTTCATGGTATTTTTCTATGCCCAACTTGCCGATATCGTAAGTCGCTGCATAGTTGGCTTCTTGTCCTGCTTCAGATAATTTTTGTAAATCAGCTTTGTTAATTTTAGCTACATAGCCCAGAGCATGGGTTAGGGCTTCACCAAAGGGATAGTGACGGGCTAACCGTGCTTCGACTGATACACCGGGATACTTATGTTGATGGGCAGAAAACAACGCGACTTCTTCTGGTGATAATCGATTTCGCAAGGTGACGGGTTTGAAACGACGTTGGCGTTTCAAATCCTGTTTAAAATCTGCTATTTCGTCATCTTCTAGTGCGAGAAGCTGCTGCAATTCAGCCAGGGTTGCGTCTAAATTAGTGATTTCTTCTGGAATCACTTCAATGCTATATACGGGTAAATTTTCAGCCAAGAGAATGCCGTTGCGATCGTAGATTAAGCCCCTATTAGGGGCGACAGGCAGCACCTTAATGCGATTACCATTTGACCGGGTTTGGTAGTCTTCAAATCGGGTGACCTGCAGGTAATGTAGATTAGTCAAAACGATTGCGATCATGACAAAAATAACCAAAATGGCGATCACGCTGCGTCTGGCAAATAAGTTGGCCTCAGCCGTATGGTCTTTAATGATAATACGCGGTGTAGGCAAAACTATTCTCTATGATAGGGATGATTATTATTGATTGACCAAGCTCGATATAAACTCTCTGCCACTACAATTCGAACAAGTGGGTGAGGTAAGGTCAGACTCGACAATGACCACTTTTGTTCCGCGGCTTGAATACATTCTGGTGCAAGCCCCTCTGGACCTCCAATAAGAAGACTAACGTCCCGCCCGTCCATTTGCCACTTTTCCATCTGGCTGGCCAGTTTAGGGGTGTCCCAACTTGCACCATTGACTTCCAATGTGACAATCCGGTTGCCTTTAGGGATAGCGGCTAAGGTCAGTTCGCCTTCTTTTTGCAAAATGCGTTTAATATCTGCATTTTTGCCTCGTTTTCCTGCTGGTATTTCTGTTAGTCCAAGTGGCATATCACTGGGAAAACGTCGCAGATATTCCTGAAACCCTTGTTCTACCCAAGCAGGCATTTTTTGACCAACGGCAATAAGCTGAATTCGCATTACGACTGCAGACTAACGAAAATATTCACCAAGGTTTTTTAACCCCAGAGTTTTTCTAATTGATAAAAATCACGGGCCTCGTCTTGCATAACATGCACAATGACATCCCCTAAATCAACCAACACCCAATCACCGGTATCACGACCTTCAATACCTAGTGGAGGGTTTCCGGCCAATTTTGCTTCAACGATAATATTTTCGGCGATAGAAACAACATGACGTTTAGAGTTACCTGAGCACACTACCATAGTTTCAGTGACCGATGATTTTTCTGCGACATCAAGATCAACTATGTCTCGACCTTTAAGGTCTTCTATTTTCTCGATGACAAATGCTTTTAATTGTTGATGGTCCAAAGATATTCCTTACAAATTTAAATTAAGTGGGTAGTTTATCAGATATTGCTCTTAGGCTGATATAACTTAGTGTATTCGATGTACTGTAAAATCGACTCAGGCAGCATTTCGTGAGGACGGTATCCTTGGGCGATTAAGGCTCTTATTTTGGTAGAGGATACGTTCACTTCTGGCGTATCGGCTAAGTAAATGTGGCCAGCCAATGTTCGATGCAGTGAAGCAGGCTCAGTCGTTTGATGTTTGCGTAATAAATCAGCGACAATTTTCTGCTGCTCAGTTGTCGGTTTTTTTGTTGTCTCACTGTTTCGTTTACACACAATAAAGTGGCATAAGTTCAATAGCGTTTCCCAGCGATGCCACGTTGGTAATGAATTAAGTGAATCTGTGCCGATAAAAAAACAGATAGGGGAATTAGGATGGCGGTCTCTAAATGCGCTTAGAGTGTCAACGCTATAAGTGACACGAGCTTGTTCTATTTCCCAAGGCTCTGGATAAAATAAAGGGTAGGTATCACACACCCGTTTTATCATGTCTAGGCGCTGGGCGCTGCTGCTCATGGCTTGCGCTTTATGGGCTGGTAAGTAGTTTGGCATTAGAGCAACTGTTTGCAAATTGACCTGCTTGGCCGCCGCCATAACAGGCTCTATATGGCCGTTATGAATGGGGTCAAACGTACCGCCAAATAAGCCAATAGCGGGAGCGAGTGACATCAATCACTCAATCCATAATCAAGAGGAAAGGCCTCAAGATTAAACGGAATAAACATAAGGCATAAATGGCACAGTTCGACGTAAGGCCTCAAAATTTGCGACTGCTTGATGGCAAAATCAAGGGTAGTCAGTTTTTTCTGTAAGGCGTGCATTTGCGCTAAATCTAGACGTTGAAGTGCTGATAAGTACAAGGCCTGACGATTACCCCATATACGATGTTGATTCCAATTTAATGCTTGGCCAGTTTGTTGAGCAAACAACAAGGCTTGTATGGTTTGCCATTCACGAGTCAGAGCCCACAAAATAATCGTAGGCTCGATGCCTTCACTTTCCAGTCGATAGAGCATTTTTAAGGCTTTTTGAGCATCGCCCGCTAACAATACATCAATTAGATGAAACACGGTAAAGCGACTTTGGTCCACCACGGCTTGTTCGACTTGTTCTAAGGAAGGATTACCGGCGGGATACAACAAAGCGAGTTTTTGCACCTCTTGTTTAGCAGCGAGTAGGTTTCCCTCACAATAGTCTGCCAATAACTGACATATTTCTTTTGACGCCTGCAAGCCTTCTGTATGCATCTGCTGGCTTAGCCATTGCTGCAGCGAGTTACCTTCAAGTGGGTAACAGGGGACATATACCCCATTTTTATCTAGTAGCTTAAACCACTTACTCGATTGCACATCCTTACCAATTTTAGCGCCATGGATCACAACGAGTAAATCGTCACTACTTTGCGTGGCAAGCATGCTGAGTATTTTACTGCCTTCAGTACCGGGTTTGCCTGTGGGCAATTCAAGCTCAATAAATTGCTTACTCGAAAACAGGGACAGGGTCTGTGTGGCTTCAACTAAGTTATTCCAATTAAATTGGCTATCAACCGTAAGCGATTGTCGCTCATCAAAGCCTTGTCGTAACGCCACTTCACGAATGGCTTGTAGCGTTTCCATTTTTTGCTGGGGTTCATCACCAAACACCATATAAAATGGCGTTAAACGCTGCGCTAAAGCCGCTTTTAATCGGTTGGGATAAACTTGCATTACAACGGCGAGTTAGCGTTGCGGTGTGGGTAACTGGTCGATATTTGGCGAATAATGCGATCGGCTGCTTGTTGACGCATTTCGCCTAAAACCAGATCTAATTCTCGAGATTTAGCCAATACTGCGTCAGGATCATCCTGATATTCGCGGGTAACCGTAAACTCAATTGCTTGCATCTCACTGTGGGCAAATTGCAGCTGATATTTCACGGTATAGACTAACTCGTATTCGGCAACTTGACCTGTTTGAAACAGCGAGAGTAAACGGCGATCTAATTCATCGGGCAACAAGGTGATAGTTAAGTCTGCAGTCGCGCCACTATTATCTACCATCTGCAACCTATAGGGTTTTAATCGTTTGGCCAAGGCGCGCTCGAGCGACGCATTGTGCGCCACTGAGCTTAACTGCACAGTCTGGATCTCTGCGGGCAAATGGAACGCTCCGCGCAGGCTGAAACCACAACCGGTCAGGGCAATTAACAATCCCCCGGCGATAAAACCTTTAAAAAGCGTAACTAGCACCGAATATTTACCTTTATTTAATTTGCGACGATGTTAAGTAATTTGCCAGGTATATAGATCACTTTACGTATCGTCTTACCTTCAACAAAAGGAACCACATTGTGTTCTTGTAAACCCAAAGCCTCCACTTGTTCCTGCGTCGCATCGGCGGCAATGGTAATTTTAGCTCTTACTTTACCGTTAACTTGCACAACCACCAATTTTTCGTCTTCAACTAAGGCAGCGGCATCAACTACTGGCCAAGCTGCTGTCTCAATATCGCCATCAAACCCAAGCTCTTTGTACAAAACATGACAAATATGTGGGGCGATAGGGGCAAGTAACAATACGATGGCATTGATACCTTCACGTACTACCGCTTTATCTTGGGCTTCAACCTGTGGCGCCTTTTGCAAATGATTGAGCAATTCCATAATTGCAGCCACTGCGGTGTTAAAGGTTTGACGACGGCCTACGTCATCGGTCACTTTCTCAATGGTTTTATGCACTAAGCGGCGCAGATTTTTTTGTTCTGCTGTGAGTAACGCTACATCTAAAGTGGCTACCTCACCTAATTCAAGATGCTCTTGTGTTAGGTTCCATAGACGCTTAACGAAACGATGTGAGCCATCAACCCCAGAATCAATCCATTCGAGGGTTTGTTCCGGTGGTGCGGCAAACATAGTAAATACACGAATGGTGTCCGCGCCATAAACATCAATAACTTGCTGAGGGTCGATACCATTATTTTTTGACTTCGACATTTTGGTCATGCCGCCGTGTTTGACTTCTTGACCGTCAGCGGCCAATACTGAACGTACAATACGACCTTTGTCATCTTTTTCACTGATCACATCAGCAGGTGAGTACCAGACTTGTTTGCCAGTTTCGTCCTCACGATAAAACGAATCAGCTAATACCATGCCTTGACACAGTAAGCGTTTAAACGGCTCGTCTGATTCTACTAGTCCTTCATCACGTAATAATTTGTGAAAAAACCGTGAATACAATAAGTGTAAAATCGCATGTTCAATACCACCCACGTATTGATCAACAGGTAACCAATAGTTGGCTTGACTTGGATCTAACATAGCTTGGTCATTTTGAGCACACGCATAACGAGCGTAGTACCAAGATGATTCCATAAAGGTGTCAAAGGTGTCGGTTTCTCGTAAGGCGTTTTGGCCTTGGTATTGCGTTTTCGCCCATTGTGGATCGGCCTTAATAGGGGAGATAACCCCATTCATTTGCACATCTTCAGGCAGCACAACCGGTAATTGCTCAGCAGGTACAGGTACCGCTTGGCCGTCTTCAAGATTTAACATTGGGATGGGTGTGCCCCAATAGCGTTGTCTTGAAACGCCCCAATCACGTAAACGATAGTTAACTGTTTTTTTACCTTTGCCTAACTCTGTGAGCTTAGTCGCAATCTGTTCAAAAGCTTCAGCCGAGTTGAGTCCATCATATTCTTGTGAATTAACCAATAAGCCTTTTTCAGTGAAGGCTGCTTTGCCTAAATCTATAATGGTGTCAGTCTCGAGTGAGGTAATGACTTGTTTGATAGTAAGATGGTATTTAGTCGCAAATTCCCAATCTCGTTGATCATGACCAGGAACTGCCATCACTGCACCTGAGCCATATCCCATCAACACAAAGTTTGCGACCCAAATTGGCACGTTTTCACCGGTAAGAGGGTGAATTGCGTAGTAACCTGTCGCGCAGCCTTTTTTCTCCATGGTGGCTAATTCTGCCTCAGCAACCTTGGTGTTTTTACACTCGTCAATAAAATGCGCCAATTCAATGTTGTCTTTGGCTGCTTCGAGGGCGATAGGGTGCTGGGCCGCTACTGCCACATAGGTCACACCATAAAGGGTATCTGGGCGAGTTGTATAAACATCAAACGAGGTGGCTCCGGCAACGGCGTTAACTAAGTCAAAAGTAATTTCCACACCTTCGGAACGACCAATCCAATTTTTTTGCATGGTACGTACTTGGTCAGGCCATTCAGTTAGCTGTTCAAGGTCATTCACCAGCTCTTCAGCGTAATCAGTGATTTTGATAAACCACTGCGGAATTTCTTTTTGTTCAACTAGGGCACCAGAGCGCCAGCCTCGACCGTCGATCACTTGCTCGTTAGCAAGAACCGTCTGGTCGATGGGATCCCAATTTACCGTAGAATTTTTTTTATAAACCAAGCCTTTTTCATACAGGCGAGTAAAAAACCACTGTTCCCAACGATAGTAATCAGGTTTGCAAGTAGCGACTTCTCTATCCCAATCATAACCAAAGCCCAAAGACTTGAGCTGGGTTTTCATATATTCGATGTTGGCATAGGTCCATTTGGCTGGCGCGGTATTATTGTTTACTGCGGCGTTTTCAGCGGGTAAACCAAAGGCATCCCAACCCATAGGTTGTAATACATTTTTACCTTGCATGCGCTGAAAACGGCTAATGACATCACCGATGGTATAATTACGCACATGGCCCATGTGCAAGCGACCACTAGGGTATGGAAACATAGATAAACAATAAAACTTTTCTTTTTCTGGCTGTTCAACAGCCTTAAAAGTGTTATTGCTTTCCCAGAATGCTTGTACCTCTTTTTCAATTTGTTGAGGTTGGTATTGTTTTTGTGCCATTAAAAAAGACTTCCGCGGCGTTGATAAAAATGAAAATTTAGCCTGTTAGAATACCTTAGCGCTACTAACATAAACAATAGCTTAAGCAGGTTTAGGAGCGCTTAATTCGATGTTTTTGGTCATGAGTCAGCTATTCGTGTTTAACTGCGCAAATTTTGTGCGGTTTTGTGCAGATTAATTAGTTTTCAGTTTTTGTTCTACATTATTTTAAAGCAGGTATTTTTTAAATGTTTTAAAAATCGAGTTACAATACTTGCTTTGTGTTTGACACCTCCTTTAATCCGCGTTTCACTACGCAAAATTTTGTAGTAAATGGACATTATGCTTAACCAACATGCGTTAACTTTGCAGCAGTTGTCGGCTAAACCTAGTCGTCGTCTTATCAATCAAGCCTTAAAAGATAATAATGCGCTCAACTCTACTTTTATAGGACAAGATCGGGCTCGCGATGCACTTGCTTTTGGTTTGGACATTAATGCCAGAGGTTACAATCTATATGTAATGGGGGAGCAAGCAACCGGTCGCTTTACTTTAGTGCGCGAATATATTGATAAGTACGTTACCAATACCGAAACCCCAGACGATTGGTGTTATATCAATAATTTTGAAGATGAGCGTGAACCTTTTGCCCTAAGGCTCCCTGCTGGCGAAAGTAAGCGCTTATATAAAGAGCTCAATACCTTACTCGATGAATTGCTTGATACTTTTCCGGCGGCATTTGATAACCCAGGTTATCAACGCAAAAAAGCGGCTATTGCCCGTGAATTTGAACAAGGCTATGACAAAGCCATAGATGAGGTAGAGTCACTTGCTCAGCGTAAAGGAGTGAGCTTATTCGAAGAAGGTGGAGTGATCACTTTTTCACCTGTGGTTGATGGCAACATTCTGACTGACAAAGATTTTGCCGAGTTGGGCGAAGAGCAACGCCTTCACTTTTACAAACTTATCGATGAGTTAGAAGACAGTTTAAGTGAGGCATTAATAGAGCTGCCAAAATGGAAGCGTGCATCATCTGAAAAGTTAAGAGCCTTAAAAAACGCCACAGCAGAGCAGGGAATAAAGCCCCTATTAAAAAAGTTAGAACATAAATATGCGGCTGATCTTGCCATTCTTAAATTCCTCCGCCAACTAAAGCCGCACTTGGTAGAAACCATTGTTGAATTACTTGCTGAGGAAAAAAAAGATGAAAAGTCCGACGAGCGCAGTGATGATTTTGATAGGCGCACCGTACTGGAAGAGCAATACCTCCCGAATATTTTGGTGTCTCATGCTATAAATGATGGCGCTCCACTGATATACGAGCCCAATCCATCACACCAAAATCTCTTTGGGCGTATTGAGTACACCAACGTTCAAGGTTCGGTTTACACTAACTACCGTATGATACGCCCCGGTGCGTTGCACAAGGCCAACGGAGGTTATTTATTGTTAGACGTTGATAAGCTCATAGAACAGCCATTTGCTTGGGAAACCTTAAAACTGGTGCTGAAATCAGGCATGTTAAAAATGGATATACCGCAACATGATACAGGTATGGTTAATTCAATCACCTTAAATCCACAACAAATACCCATCAACGTTAAAGTAGTATTGTTGGGCTCAAGAGATTTGTATTATACCTTGCAAGAATACGATGATGAGTTTTACGAACTCTTTAGGGTATTGGTCGATTTTGACCATGAAATACCCCTTGAAAAGAAAAATCTATTTGATTTTGTTGGTCGAGTACGCAACCAAGTTACAACATTAGGCCTGAGTGATATATCTGCCAAAGCGATGTATCGCTTAGTTGAATTTAGTCTTCGCTTGGCTGAGCACCAAAATAGGCTTTCCGCCCGCTTTTCTGAAGTCATTGAGTTGTTACATGAAGCCGCTTATTTTTGTCGCAAGGCTGGCGTTACCCAACTTGATGTGACGCATATAGAATCTGCGCTGGCAGCGAAAACCTATCGAACTGGCAGAGTCAGTGAAGCTGTGTTAGATGATATCAAACAAGGGCAAATACTGATTGCCACCGACGGTGTTGATGTAGGTAAAGTCAATGGATTGACCGTATTAGAAGTGGGTGATTGCATGTTTGGTACCCCCGCTCGTATCACCTCAACTGTTTATGCGGGCTCAAGTGGCGTAGTAGATATTGAACGCGAAGTTGAACTTGGTCAGCCAATTCACTCAAAAGGGGTTCTTTTACTAACGGGGTATTTAGGTCATAAGTATGCGCAATTATTTCCCTTAACGTTATCGGCTAATATTGCCATTGAACAATCCTATGGCCATATCGACGGCGACAGCGCCTCGCTTGCTGAACTGATTGCTTTAATTTCTGCCTTAACCAAAATACCTGCTCGGCAAGATTTAGCCATTACAGGTTCAATTAATCAATACGGCCAGGTGCAATCAGTGGGCGGCGTAAATGAGAAAATTGAAGGTTTTTTTAAGCTCTGCCAACACCGAGAGTTAAGTGGCAAGCAGGGCGTGATTATTCCCAAATCAAATCAGATAAATTTGATGTTAGATAAAGAAATTATCGCGGCGGTAAAAAGCGGTAAGTTTCATATATATGCTGTGGAAACGGTGGAACAAGCCTTAGAATTGTTAATGAATAAAGAAGCAGGTCAACTTAATAGTAAAGGCCGTTATCCCAAAGGTTCGATTAATTACACTGCGGTGCTCAATTTATTGAATATCGCCAATATTGTCAGTGGCGGCGAGGATTGATAAGAGCTGCCAGCCGCCTTAAATGCAAATGTCGGGTAGACAATTAAAAATATATTCTGTTTGAATAAGAAATTACTTACGTCTGCTTACTGCTTTTTAAGCCGGATCTGCTACTATTCTGCGTTTTAAAACCTTAACTCAATCGCAAAGTGTAGAATCATGCAAATTACCAAAGACAGTGTTGTTCAATTTAATTATGTCATCAAAGAGCTTGATGGGACGGAAGTAGAAAGTAACGGTGAGCAAGCAGCAGTAGCCTACTTACATGGTCATAACGGCATGATGCCAGGCATTGAAAAAAGCTTAGAAGGCAAGCAGGCAGGAGATAAGCTTTCTGTTGAATTACCTGCCAGTGAGACCTTTGGTGAATTACTGGAAAATAGTGAACAACGGGTTTCGGTTAAACACCTACAAGGTGCTAAGAAATGGTCTGCTGGAATGTCAGCGGTTGTGAACACCGATCAAGGCCAAAGACAAGTCACGATTGTCAAAGTGGGTAAGTTTATGGCAACCGTCGATACAAACCATCCACTGGCGGGCAAAACCTTACAATTTGAATTAGAAGTCGTAAACGTTCGAGCCGCAACTGAAGAAGAACTGGAACATGGTCACGCTCACGGTGACGGTGGGCATCAGCACTAAAAACGAATGGATACTGAGGTTTTTATCTCAGTATCCAATTTAACTTTTGGCGTCGTAAGTTTGTGAGACTACTTTTTAGGTAACTCAATTTTCCTATCATCGCTTTGTCGATAAATAATCAAGATGTGACCAATCACCTGAAGTTTGATCGATTTAGTTTCGCGAACGATAGTATCCATAATCAATTTTTTTTCTTCTCTGTCATCTGTTGGTACTTTAACTTTTATTAACTCGTGATGAGCTAAGGCGCCTTCGATTTCGGCTAACACACCTTCTGTCAGGCCATGTTGTCCTAATTGCACTACAGGTTTTAGCGAATGCGCTAAGCCTTTTAAATGTTGCTTTTGTTTATTTGATAAAGTCATGGTGTAATATTTCTTACAAAATTATTCAATACGAATGGTTGAAAAGCGCTATTCTAACGCCATAACTCGGTTATTCCTAATATCAACGCAAATCAATGACAAAGAAAAAACAATCGGCTAGCAGTAGTCGTTGGCTGCAAGAACATTTTGCAGACAAATACGTACAACAAGCCAAAAAGCAAGGTTTACGCTCTAGAGCTGTGTTTAAGATTGAAGAAATTCATCAGAAAGACAATTTGATCAGAGAGGGTATGACCGTAGTCGATTTAGGTGCGGCGCCTGGCGGTTGGTCTCAGTATGCCGCTAACCTTGTTGGGGACGACGGTATTGTTGTCGCCTGTGATATTTTGGCGATGGATTCACTGGCTGGCGTTGAGTTTTTACAAGGTGATTTTAGAGAAGAAGCGGTATTAAACGAATTATTGAACAAAATTGGCGGTAAAAACGTAGATGTCCTTATGTCTGACATGGCGCCCAATATGAGTGGCAACGACGCAGCTGATCAAGCTAAGTCAATGTATTTGGTCGAACTTGCGTTGGACATGTGTCATCAAGTATTGAAACGTAACGGCAGTTTTATCGTAAAAGTGTTTATGGGTGAAGGCTTTGATGAATATTTCAAAGCGGTTAAACAAGCGTTTACTGTGGTCAAAACTCGTAAGCCTGAGTCTTCAAGAGCACGCTCACGAGAAGTTTATCTGGTAGCGACGGGCTATAAATTATAGTAACCTGATGGTCTGTGTTCAGACTCAGCAGAATTGAAACAATAGAGGTTAATTAACTTGAGCGATATGGCGAAGAACTTAATTTTATGGCTGGTAATTGCGGTAGTACTGATGTCTGTATTCCAAAATTTTTCAGGCAATGAAACAAGCAAGGTACAGACAGATTACACACGTTTTTTAAGTGAGGTTAAGTCTGGCAATATTAACAGTGCCACCATTGACAAAGATTCAGGTGCAATAAGTGGTGTAAAGCGTAACGGCGAAGAGTTTGTTACCTATATTCCTTATCTTGATATGAAACTGATGGATGACTTGGTTGAAAACAATGTTGCGGTTTTCGGTAAGCCACCTGAAGAATCATCAATCCTAACGACTATCTTTATTTCGTGGTTCCCCATGATCTTACTCATCGGGGTGTGGATATTCTTCATGCGTCAAATGCAAGGCGGCGGTGGCCGTGGTGCAATGTCTTTTGGTAAGAGTAAAGCGCGCTTACTGGGTGAAGATCAAATAAAAACAACGTTTGCTGATGTAGCTGGTTGTGACGAAGCCAAAGAAGACGTATCAGAACTGGTAGATTTCTTGCGCGACCCAAGTAAATTTCAAAAACTTGGCGGTAAGATCCCTAAAGGTGTTTTGATGGTTGGTCCTCCTGGAACAGGTAAAACCTTGTTGGCTAAAGCCATTGCTGGTGAAGCAAAAGTCCCTTTCTTTACTATTTCTGGTTCAGATTTCGTTGAAATGTTTGTGGGTGTCGGTGCATCTCGTGTTCGTGACATGTTCGAGCAAGCTAAAAAGTCTGCACCTTGTATCATTTTCATCGACGAAATTGATGCGGTTGGTCGTCAACGTGGTGCCGGTTTAGGCGGCGGTCATGACGAGCGTGAGCAAACATTGAATCAAATGTTGGTTGAGATGGATGGTTTTGAAGGTCACGAAGGGATCATCGTCATAGCAGCGACTAACCGTCCAGACGTATTAGATCCTGCATTACTGCGTCCTGGTCGTTTTGACCGTCAAGTAATCGTAGGCTTGCCCGATATTCGTGGTCGTGAGCAAATATTAAAAGTGCATATCCGTAAAGTGCCTTGTGGCGATAATGTTGAACCGGCCGTCATCGCTCGTGGAACTCCTGGTTTCTCTGGTGCTGACTTAGCAAACTTAGTCAACGAAGCTGCTCTATTTGCTGCTCGTACTGGTAAGCGTGTTGTTTCGATGGAAGAGTTTGATAAAGCCAAAGATAAAATCATGATGGGCTCTGAGCGAAAAAACATGGTGATGTCTGAGGAAGAGAAAACTAATACGGCTTATCATGAAGCGGGCCACGCTATCGTAGGCAAATTAGTACCTGAGCATGATCCTGTTTATAAAGTATCAATCATACCTCGCGGCAGAGCACTGGGTGTGACCATGTATTTACCTGAGCAAGATAGGTATTCCCACAGCAAACGTCATTTGGAGAGTATGATCTCAAGTTTGTTTGGTGGTCGAATCGCCGAAGCAATGACACTTGGCAATGAAGGTGTTACCACTGGTGCATCAAATGATATTGAACGTGCAAGTGATTTAGCTCGCAAAATGGTGACGCAATGGGGCTTGTCTGAAAAAATGGGTCCATTATTGTACGCGGAAGAAGAGGGTGAAGTATTCTTAGGCCGTTCTTCTTCAAAATCATTAAGAATGTCTAACCAAACAGCGTTAGCCATTGATGAAGAAGTGAAAGACATCATCAACCGCAACTATGCACGTGCTGAAAAAATTCTCACCGAAAACCGAGACGTTTTGGAAGCGATGAAAGATTGCTTAATGAAATACGAAACGATTGATGCATTGCAGATTGAAGATTTGATGGCTCGACGTGAAGTGCGTCCTCCTGCTGATTGGGTAAAGGACGAAAAGAAAAACGACAGTAACAAGCCCACAGGTGGTGCGACTGTAGTGGATGGTGAAAAGAAACAAGATAAACCATCAACGCCAGTTGGCAAGCCAGGTGATGCAACGAGTTAATCGCTTTAAATGGATTAATTAAACGCTTTGAGGGTTATACCCTCAAAGCGTTTTTTATTAACTGAAACTCAAAATATTTAGACAATGGACATACATTATCGATGCAGTTTAACGATAAATTTGTAGATTTATCTAGCCCCAAAGTGATGGGTATTCTCAACGTTACACCTGACTCCTTTTCCGACGGTGGTGCCTTTGTTCTGGCCGATGAGGCGATACGCCAAGCTCAGCGAATGATTGAATCAGGGGCTAGTTTTATTGATGTTGGGGGAGAGTCTACTCGTCCTGGCGCTAAACCTGTTTCTGTGCAAGAAGAGCTCGACCGCGTTGTACCTATTATTGAAGCGCTTAAGCAGCGTTTTGATACTGTTGTCTCTGTTGATACCAGCAAAGCTGAAGTCATGAAAGCAGCGGTAAAGGCAGGAGCTGGATTGATTAACGATGTAAGGGCTCTGCAAGAAGATGAGGCATTAAAGGCCGCTGCCCACGCCCAAATTCCTGTCTGTTTAATGCATATGCAAGGTCAACCTCGCTCTATGCAAATGTCTCCGAATTATCAGAATGTGGTCAGTGATGTCACTGACTTTCTACAAAAAAGGATAAGTCAATGTATAGAGGCGGGTATTGCGCATCAAGATATATTGATAGATCCAGGTTTTGGCTTTGGTAAAACACTTGCGCACAACTACCAGCTATTAGCCAACTTAGCTAAGTTAAAGCATCTGGGGGCGGGTATGCTGATTGGTTTGTCAAGAAAGACCATGATCGGTGAGGTTATTAATAGACCTGTGCATGAGCGTTTAGCGGGCAGTATCAGCGGAGCATTGTTAGCCGTGCAGCAAGGGGCACAAATAATTCGAGTCCATGATGTTCGAGAAACAGTCGATGCGATTAAAATTTTAACAACAATGAACACCTATAAGGATAATCGTGATGAGCGATAGAAAGTATTTTGGCACTGATGGAATTCGGGGCAAAGTGGGCGAAAGTTTAATTAACCCTGAATTTGTTATGAAGTTAGGGTGGGCTGCCGGTAAGGTATTGGCCGGGCAGGGCACTAATAAAGTACTTATTGGTAAGGATACCCGTATTTCTGGTTACATGTTGGAATCAGCATTAGAAGCAGGTTTATCTGCTGCAGGGATCAGTATTGGTTTATTAGGTCCGATGCCTACCCCAGCAATCGCGTATCTAACCAAAACATTTAGATGTGAAGCAGGCATCGTGATCAGCGCTTCACATAATCCTTATTATGATAACGGTATTAAGTTTTTTTCGGCTGATGGCATGAAGCTGGACGACGATATCGAGTTAGCCATCGAAGCCCAAATGGAAAAACCGATGGAATGCGTAGCCTCTGATAAGTTGGGTAAAGCCAGTCGAATCAATGATGCAGCAGGCCGTTACATAGAATTTTGTAAGGGTAACTTTCCCTCTGAGTTGTCACTAAAAGGCTTGAAAATAGTGGTTGATTGCGCCCATGGTGCCACGTATCACATTGCACCAAATGTGTTGAGTGAATTAGGCGCTGAAGTTATCGAAATCGGTACTGAGCCAAACGGACTCAATATTAATAAGAAGGTTGGTGCGACCTCAATGAAAGCTGTCACTGAAAGTGTACTTGAGCATCAAGCGGATCTTGGTTTTGCTTTAGATGGTGATGGTGACCGTTTAATGTTGGTAGATCACAAAGGGAACGTGCTCGACGGTGATCAAATTGTATACATGATTGCCCGTGATGTGCTCAAATCAGGGCAATTAAAAGGCGGGGTGGTTGGGACGGTAATGAGTAACCTAGGCCTAGAAGTGGCTCTGGCTACGCTAGGTGTGCCGTTTGTACGTAGTAAAGTGGGTGACAGATATGTGATGGAACTACTGCAACAAAAAGGATGGTCTATTGGCGGAGAGAGTTCCGGGCATGTTCTTAATTTGGCTGCTGCATCAACAGGCGATGGTATTATAGCTGGTTTGCAAGTATTGGCTGCAATGTTACGGGCACACATGACCTTGAACGAGTTAGCAAGAGGAATGGAAAAATATCCGCAAACGTTGCTTAATATCAGATTTACTGACGGTCAAGATCCTCTTGAACATGTACTAGTTCAACAAGCTGCCGCCGAGGCTGAAAAAAATCTTGGAGACAAAGGCCGAGTTCTACTCAGAAAAAGTGGTACAGAGCCGTTAATTCGTGTCATGGTTGAAGCACATGATGCAGGTGCGTCCAGTCAATGGGCTGAATATATAGCCGATGCTGTACGTAAAGTAATCGAATAAGCGTTTTAGAACTTAAATATCAAGCTTGGTGCTTGTATATTTAGGTTCTGTTGGTTAATATCTCGCGCGCTTTTTTATAAGCGGCCTAAGGAATGATAGTGCAAAATTCAACGCGTAAACCCATCGTTGCTGGTAACTGGAAAATGAACGGAAACAAACCGTTAATCCAACTACTTGAAGATAGTCTAGCGACTGCTGATTTGGCACACCTTGAGGTTGTTATCTGTCCGCCCTTTCCATATTTAGGTATGTTTGGTGGTCTGAACGCACTAGGGGCTCAAAATATGAGCCAGTTTGATGGTGGTGCTCATACTGGAGAGATCGCCGCATCCATGCTGAAAGAGTGTGGTTGCCAGTATGTCATTGTTGGTCATTCAGAAAGACGGGCCGGACATGCTGAAACAAATGATGTTGTTGCATCGAAAGTTAAAAAAGCGCTAGAAGCTGATTTAACGCCCATTTTGTGTGTGGGTGAAACGGAAGAAATTAGAGACAGTGGCAATCTTTTTGCTTTTTTAGCAGAACAAATTGACGCAGTTGTGCAAGAAATCGGCGTTAATGAATTTTCAAAGCTTGTTTTAGCGTATGAACCAATTTGGGCAATAGGTACGGGTAAAACGGCCAGTCCAGCACAAGCGCAAGAAGTTCATCATTTTTTACGTGAGCATCTAGCCAAAAAGAACAGCGATATCGCCGAAAAAATTAGAATTTTATATGGCGGTAGTGTCAAAGGCAGTAATGCCAAAGAGTTATTTAGTCAGCAAGACGTAGATGGTGGATTAATTGGCGGTGCTAGTTTAGATCCAGAAGATTTTTTAAGTATTTGCTTAGCAGCAAAGCAATAGAGGCAAAAAATGTTTTACGAAATTTTAATCGTTGTGTATGTAATCGTAGCCATCATGTTGATTGGATTTGTTTTAATCCAACAAGGTAAAGGCGCAGATATGGGCGCTTCATTCGGTAGTGGCGGCTCAAATACGGTATTCGGTTCAACCGGATCTGGAAATTTCTTAACGCGCACAACGGCAATATTGGCCACTTTGTTTTTTGTTATCAGCCTTATCTTAGGTAGCCAAACAGCAGACAAAGAAAAAAGTTTGGATGATTGGCAAAATATCGATGTTCCTGCAGTAGTTGAACCTGCAATCGATTCTGATGTACCAGCGACAGTAACTGAGTCAACAAGCGATGTGCCAATCGCAGCAGAACAAAACGAAGCAGCAGACGTTCCAAACTAAAAGTTTTTATACGCGGATGTGGTGGAATTGGTAGACACGCCATCTTGAGGGGGTGGTGAGCATAGCTTGTGAGGGTTCGAGTCCCTCCATCCGCACCATATAAATGAAGGGCTGTAACGGTAATACGTTGCGGCCCTTTTTCATTTTGTAAAATTGATTCATAACATTACTTTTAGCTCTGAATGCTAAACAGTGACTGAGTTAATTTGAGGATTCGATTTTTACTTTTACCGCCCCTCGTTCAGATTTTTCAGTAGTGAGCTCTGCGTTATTCCTGCTTAAATTTAAAATGTTAAGTATCTTCCCATTAAATTTCTAATTTACTGAAGCCTGAAGCGTGAGAAAGGCTTGCATTAGATGCTCAGATCCGTACAATACCGCGTCCTTTTATCTGGCAATAAATGCCTGTTTAAAAGGTACATTAAGTTAACGTTAACGCTACAACGAGTTTGAGGCAAATATGGTTACTATTCGTTTACAGCGTGGTGGTGCAAAAAAGAGTCCATTTTATCAAGTGGTAGTGGCAGACAGCCGTCGTTCACGCGATGGTCGTTTCATTGAAAAAGTAGGCTTTTTCAATCCTACTGCACAAGGTTCTGAAGAGCGTTTACGCTTAGACCTTGGCCGTGTTGAGTACTGGGTTGGGGTAGGCGCAAGCTTATCTGAGCGCGTATCTCGCTTGGTAAAAGACGCTCAAAAAGTAGCAGCTTAATTGCTGTTGCAAAACAAGATAGAGGGTTAAATGAGTCACTCGTCTGACACATTGGTTGTTGGCAAAATCGGTGCACCTTATGGTGTTAAAGGTTGGGTCAAGATTACCACTTATACCCATGAACAAGACGGCGTGTTTGCTTACTCTCCTTGGCTTTTAGGTCAAGGGCAAGAGCTAAAAGAATATGTTGTTGACCAGTGGCGAACCCACAATAAAGGTCTAGTTGCCAAGCTGGTTGGGGTTGAAACTCGAGATGATGCGGAAAGCATCAAAAATCTTGAAATTTCAATTAAAGCACAACAGCTACCTCAATTGGCGGATGATGATTTTTATTGGCGTGAGTTAGTCGGCATGCAAGTCGTAACGGAACAAGGTTACAGCTTGGGTGTGGTAAAAGAATTATTTGAAACGGGCGCAAACGACGTAATGTTGATTAAAGCCAATTTAAATGATGCTTTTGGTCAAAAAGAACGCATGGTCCCTTACTTGCTTGACCAAGTTGTCAAACAAGTGGATCGTGAGGCGAAAACCATCAAAGTTGATTGGGATCCTGCGTTTTAATGCAGTCACAATCTCAGGACGAACAACGTAAGTTTGCGGTAGTCACGCTGTTTCCAGAAATGTTGCAGATGTTTACCCAGCAAGGTGTTACAGGGCGAGCCGTGAAAAACGGCAAGGTGCAAGTTGAGTGTTTTAATCCTCGTGATTTTACTCATGACAAACACCGAACTGTAGATGACCGGCCTTATGGTGGCGGACCTGGCATGCTGATGATGGTTCAGCCTTTAAAAGACGCAATTCTTGCAGCAAAAACTGCTGCAGGAGAAAAAACGAAAGTGATTTATCTTTCTCCACAAGGGAAAAAGCTGGATCAAGCTGGTGTAAGAGAGCTTGCTGAAAATACAAGTTTGATACTAGTTGCCGGTCGATACGAGGGTATTGATGAACGGGTAATCCAAAGCCAAGTTGACGAGGAATGGTCAATTGGTGATTACGTGTTAAGTGGTGGCGAATTACCAGCAATGATCTTAATGGATGCGATATCGAGGTTGGTGCCAGGTGTACTTGGGCATGAACAATCGGCTCAGCAAGATTCGTTTAGCGACGGTTTGCTCGATTGTCCCCATTATACTCGGCCTGAAAATCTCGACGGAAAGCTGGTTCCTAAGGTGTTGTTAAGTGGTGATCACGACAAAATCAGGCAGTGGCGTTTACAACAGTCGTTAGGTAGAACCTGGCTACGACGCCCTGAATTATTAAACGACCTAGCTCTGACTGAGGAGCAGCAACGTTTGTTAGCTGAATACCAGCGACAAGTTCTGCAGCAAAACGACAGTTAATCTAGGATGAGAGGATATGATGAGTAAAGTTAATCAAGATATCATCAAGAAAATTGAAGAAGCTCAGCTTAAAACTGATGTTCCTGCGTTTGGCGCTGGTGACACAGTAGTTGTGCAAGTACGCGTAAAAGAAGGCGAAAAAGAGCGTCTTCAGGCCTACGAAGGCGTTGTAATCGCTAAGCGTAACCGTGGCCTACACTCTGCTTTTACAGTTCGTAAGATTTCTGACGGCGAAGGTGTTGAGCGTATATTTCAAACACACAGCCCGGCAATCAGTTCTATTGAAGTGAAACGTCGTGGCGATGTTCGTCGTGCTAAACTTTATTACTTGCGTGACCGTTCTGGTCGTTCTGCACGTATCAAAGAAAAGCTTAACTAAAATTAATTTCGCGTTACCGTTAACTTATAAAAAAACCCGCCATTGGCGGGTTTTTGCTTTATGAGTTTTACTGTGTTGTTTATGGTAGCAACATAGATAATTTGTTTTTCACACCATTCCATTCGTCCGCATCTTCAGGCGGCGCTTTCAATTCAATTATGTTTGGCCAAACTTTTGATAATTCAGCGTTGATACTCAGATAGGGCAGGTGTTCTTCATTTAGGTGAGTATCTTGAAAAATAGCATCTGCAGGACACTCTGGTACACATAATGCGCAATCAATGCATATATCTGGATCAATAACTAAAAAGTTTTCTCCTTCAAAAAAAGCGTCTACAGGGCATACTGCCACGCAGTCAGTGTATTTACATTTTATACAATTGTCGGTCACTACAAAGGTCATAATTAGAATACGAAATGTGTTGCTCAGTTACTATGCCTAAGATCATAAAGTAGCTATGTGAAAACACAAGGCACTTTAGCTTAAATATGCCTAAGATGATCATTTAGCCTACCTTATACGCTCAAGCTGGCTTAAAATAGTGATGCCCTGACAGATAGGCTGTCCGGCCTTTCTATTTGGATTTTTTATGTTACGTCTTACTGAAGTTAAATTACCTTTAAATCATGATCAAGCTGCGCTTGAACAGGCCATTTTAGATAAATTAAAAATTAGTAAGGCGCAATTACTTTCCTTTGATGTCTTTAAACGGGCCTACGACGCTCGCAATAAAAAAGACATTCAATTGATTTACACTTTTGATGTTGAAGTGAGGGAACAAGACGCGTTACTTCGACAATTTGTTAAAGATCAGCACGTACGTGTCACGCCTGACATGAGTTATAAATTTGTCGCACAAGCGCCCGCAACATTAAGCGCCAGACCTGTAGTAGTAGGATTAGGGCCTTGTGGTTTGTTTGCTGCATTAATATTAGCCCAAATGGGTTTTAAACCTATTGTGTTAGAAAGAGGAAAAGCTGTCCGTGAACGCACTAAAGATACCTTTGGATTCTGGCGTAAACAGCCTTTAAATCCTGAATCTAATGTGCAGTTTGGTGAAGGTGGGGCAGGTACATTTTCAGACGGAAAATTGTACAGTCAGGTTAAAGATCGTAAACATTATGGCCGTAAGGTGCTGCACGAGTTTGTTGCCGCCGGTGCACCAGAAGAAATCATGTATGTCAGTAAGCCCCATATAGGTACCTTTAAGCTGGTTAATATGGTCGAAAAAATGCGAGCCAACATTATTGCCTTAGGTGGTGAAATCCGGTTTAGTACTCGAGTTGAAAAACTGGACATTCAGGCAGGACAGTTAAAAGGTTTGCACTTATCAACAGGAGATTACTTAGCCAGCAAGCATGTGGTTTTAGCCATTGGCCATAGTGCGCGAGATACCTTTGAAACGTTGTATGAGCAAGGTGTTTATATTGAAGCTAAGCCTTTTTCTATCGGATTTAGAATTGAGCACGAACAATCAATGATTGATAGTTGCCGCTTTGGTGACAACGCCGGTAATCCAATATTGGGGGCGGCTGATTATAAATTGGTTCATCATTGTCATAATGGCCGTACTGTCTACAGCTTTTGTATGTGCCCCGGTGGTACCGTTGTTGCTGCGGCCTCTGAAGAGGGCAGAGTGGTCACTAATGGTATGAGCCAGTACTCGCGGCATGAACGCAATGCCAATAGTGCTATCGTGGTGGGCATTACCCCTGAAGAAGATTACCCAGGCCATCCTCTGGCAGGTATTGCTTTGCAGCGCCAATTAGAAGCATTAGCGTATCAAGTAGGGGGCGAAAATTACCATGCGCCTGCTCAATTGATTGGTGATTTTTTAACAGGCAAAGCCAGTAGTGAGTTGGGCGATGTTAAACCCTCTTATACCCCAGGTATTACCCTAACTGATCTGAGTAAGGTTGTGCCTGACTATGTGACAAAAGCAATCCAAGAAGCGATCCCTGCCTTTGATCGGCAAATTAAAGGGTTTGCCAAAAAAGACGGTTTGTTGACAGGGGTAGAAACCCGTACGTCTTCGCCGATTTGTATTAAACGAGGCGATGACTATCAAAGTATAAATACAAGAGGCTTGTATCCAGCAGGAGAGGGCGCAGGTTATGCTGGAGGCATTTGGTCGGCAGGCATTGATGGTATCAGAGTGGCAGAAGCCCTCGCCTTAGCCATGGTAGGTGACTTAGCTAATGTCTGAAAACGAATTGAGTGAAAAGCAAAAAATGTTACAAGGTCTGGCTTATTTTCCGAGCAATAAGCAGCTCCAACAAGAGCGTGCTCAGGCAAAAAAACAGTGTCAGCTTTTTAATCAACACGATATCGATGATCGAAAAGGCGCGCGCCGTATCATTAAAGATTTGTTTGGTGCAGTAGGAAGCGCTTGGATAGAGCCGCCGTTTTATTGTGACTATGGTTATAATATTCGGGTAGGAAACAATTTTTATGCTAACCATGGTTTGGTCATTTTAGATGCCGCCCCCGTCACTATTGGCGATGATGTGATGATTGCGCCGGGCGTTATTATTTCTACCGCAACCCACCCTCTTGATGCACTAGAACGTAGAAAAGGTATTGAAAGCGCCAGACAAATTACGATAGGCAATAACGTTTGGTTGGGCGCTGGGGTAAAAATACTCGATGGTGTGATTATTGGAGACAATTCAGTGATTGCCGCCGGCGCTGTGGTGACTAAAAACGTGCCAGCCAATAGTTTGGTGGGCGGGGTTCCAGCAAGATTATTGCGCTCACTGTGAAAGTCTTTTACTTTAGCTGGCGACAGGTATGGATAGGTTGAGTTATGTTTGGCACCTTAGCATCAAAGAATTGCTCCGCCAATAGCCCGATGCTGTTTAACACACCCTCAATAAAAGCCAACAGCAGACTTAAGCTAAGTAAAAAAGTGCAGGCCTATTTTATCCCTTAGCGTTGATTAAACAAACGCCAAACATGTAGATAAAAACACGAGTACTACGAGCAAAATAATGTTGAGGCTAAATAATGAACTTAACACGATGCGCCTCACTCGATGATTCATTTTTAGCTACGTCGCATTAAATCCGAATTAGTTACTTACCTTCCCCAACATGCTGGTGAATTTATGTAATAATTTCAAGACTGTATCGTTTTGCTTAGCAACAAAAAGTATTAAAGGAGCTAGATTTGCGCCACGCTAATTTAGAAAATGCCCTAGCCAGCATCTTATCGCAATATCCAGAAGGTAAGAGCGAATATGAGTTGTTTGGTTTGTTGCAACAAGCACCTTTTGCTTTGTTCGATAAAAACTGCTTGTCAGAGCCTTTACTATTATTTCAAAGTCACTTTGTTTTGTTTCACAGTTTATATCAGCTGAGAAGTCTATATTTGAACGAGCAAATCGCCGATATTGAAATCCATTCTACTCTTATCAAATTGCAGCCTTATCAGAGTCAAAAGGAAGGATTGACCGAATTAGATAGTCTGCAAGCCTATTATTTAGATTGGCGTAACTTTAGTACTACCTCAGGTCATGATGTAGAACAACTATTAACTCAATTTTGGACTGCGATGGGAAAGGGAAGTGTTTCCATTGCTCTTGATGAAGTTAAAGCGGCTTTTCAGTATTTTGAGCTTGATGTTGATAGTGATTTACGGCAAGTCAAAACAGTGTATCGCAAATATCAGCATTTACATCATCCAGACAAAGGCGGCGAAACACAAAAAGCCCAACAAACTGAAGCTAACTTTAACCTACTAAAAACCTACTTAAGCCAGCCTTAGAATTACTGGTATAACCAGATATCAATGCACACTATCAAATTTGAGTAGAGCTAACTGAATGAGTAAGGTAGAGAATCAAAATGATTGTGTTAATTTGTACGAAAATCAATCGGCTGAAGGCTTTTTTACAGCTGATTTGAATAATCGCTTGCATGTAAAACTCTGCCCTGTTAAAAAGTCAACCCTGTTTTTAGATATAGATTTTTCTATTGTGTAAATTATTTTGTACGGTCTAGTGTTAGTTAGATTTTCCTCAGTATTTACAAGTATCTCATCTATAATTCCCAGTCATTGCTAAGTCAAAGTAAAGAGTAATTTATGTTCCGCGATAGTATTAACAATATAAACATCACTTCAGAGCAAGTATTAGTTACACCCTCTGTTTTAAAGTCTGAGCTTCCTGTGAGCCAGCATTCCCTGGAAATTATTCAGTCTTCTCGTAAAGTCATTAGCGACATTATTCATCGTCGTGACCATCGATTTTTAGTGATTTGCGGCCCTTGTTCAATTCACGATATCGAGGCGGCAAAAGAATATGCCCTAAAATTGAAAGAGTTACATGAATCATGCAAAGACACCTTATATATTGTCATGCGAGTGTATTTTGAAAAACCTCGTACCACAGTAGGCTGGAAAGGCTTAATCAACGACCCGCATATTAATGGCACCTTTGATATTGAAACTGGCTTGCGTAAAGCACGTGAACTGTTAATTTGGTTAGCAGAACTTGAACTGCCTGTAGCAACAGAGGCACTTGACCCGATTAGTCCTCAATATCTCGCTGAATTGTTCAGTTGGTCTGCGATAGGCGCTCGCACTTCTGAGTCACAAACCCATCGAGAAATGGCTAGTGGTTTGTCTATGCCCGTTGGGTTTAAAAATGGCACGGATGGTAGTTTAGGTATTGCAATTAATGCGCTGCAATCAGCCGCTTCTGGTCATAGTTTCATGGGCATTAATGGCGATGGACAAGTGAGTATAATTCAAACGCAAGGCAACCCAGACGGTCACATTATTTTACGTGGTGGTAAACAGCCCAATTTTGACTCAGTATGTGTGGCCGATTGTGAAACTGAAATGGCAAAAGCGAAGCTAAGCGCCGGTTTAGTAATCGATTGCAGTCATGCCAACTCAAGTAAAGATTTTCGACGTCAGCCGCTGGTTGCACAAAATGTGGTAAATCAAATCTTAGAGGGTAACCAATCGGTAATAGGTATAATGTTAGAAAGCCATTTAAATCATGGTAATCAAAGCAGTGAGGGCAAAAAGCCTGAAGAACTTGAGTACGGCGTTTCTATTACCGACGGATGTATTGATTGGCATTCCACAGACGAGACTATCAATCACATCAGAGATAAATTGATAACTGTGCTGCCGATGCGCTTAAATAAGATGAACGATAAATAATGGTCAGGAAGTAACATGACGGAACCCAGCATCTCGCTCGATGAATTGCGAATACAAATTGACAAAATAGACAGTCAAATGGTTGAGCTATTGGCACAACGGGCAAAAATTACTGCGCAAGTGGGGCAGTATAAAAGTCGTGTAGGCTTGCCTATTTATGTGCCTGAGCGCGAGGCTGAATTGATCAGCAAGCGACGTGAGCAAGCGGAAGCTCAGGGGGTGTCGCCAACCTTAGTAGAAGACTTGCTAAGGCGCATAATGCGTGAGTCTTACCATACGCAAAATGTCAATTATCTTTGTACTAATCCCGAGATCAAAAAGATAGTGGTAGTTGGTGGAGCAGGTGCCTTAGGCCGTATCTTTGTAGACATGTTTACAAGAAGTGGCTACTCCGTCACTGTACTTGAAAAAGCCGATTGGCAAAACAGTGATGCTATTTTTGAAGATGCTGGATTAGTTTTGGTTGCTGTACCGATTCAGATGACTGAAGAAATTATTAGTCGTCTGCAAAACCTGCCTAAAGACTGTTTATTGGTGGATATCACCAGTACGAAACAAAAACCACTTAATGCCATGTTAAACGCCCATAGTGGTCCTGTTCTCGGTTTACATCCCATGTTTGGCCCGGATGTGCCTAGTTTGGTTAAACAAGTTGTAGTGGTCTGTCATGGTCGTGACGAAACTAAGTACCAGTGGTTGTTACAACAAATGACGATTTGGGGAGCGATTTTACAGCATAGCGATGCCAAGGATCATGATGATGCTATGGTGTTTATCCAGGTAATGCGGCATTTTTGTAGTTTTGTTTTTGGTGCTCATTTAGCCAGCGAAAACCCTGATTTAAAACAACTGGTTTCGCTCAGCTCTCCCATTTACCGATTGGAGTTAGCGATGGTAGGGCGATTGTTTGCTCAAGACCCTGCACTTTATGCCGATATTATTTTTGATAACAAAGACAGTGTCAGGCTACTTAGTAAATTTGCGCAACAATTTGCTCAGGCACTGACCTTAGTAGAAGCAAACGATAAGCGTGAATTTATAAAACAATTTTTGCAAATTGGCGCGTGGTTTGGCGATTATTCCAAACAATCGTTAATTGACAGCAAAAAGTTGTTATTAAAAGCAGATGACGATAGAACGTGGAGTGAATAAGCTTCAAGAAATAATTTGGTACTGATTTGATATTAATCACTCGAAAGCATCTCCAAATTAACCTGAAGGTTGATTCAAATTGTTAAAAACTGAGGAAGTATAATGTCATTAAAAATGCGATTGATCTGGGTAATTGTCGTTATTTTAATGATATCGATCGGATTAGTGAGTCTAGTGTCAATTAATATTGCCGCCAATAAATCAACAGACTCTCTAACTTCGGCGGCGGAAAAACGTTTAATCTCGCAAAATGTGCAAACCGCTGAGGCTATCACTGATTATTTTGATTTTATTGAGTCACAAGTCAGGATCCAAGCCAGCAGCTCTGTTACTGTCAGCGCGGCTTTGGCCTTTGTGCCCGCTTACAATGAATATGCTGAAGAACGAGGTGAACTAAGCAGCGGCGAACTCAATACCTTGAAGTCGTACTACGATGTAGATTTCACCCGTCAGTACCAAAACCTCAATACAGATAAAATTAATTCTGCTAGTAGTTTATTATCTCAGGTTAGTGATAATGGTTTGGCCTTGCAGCACGATTTTATTGCCAATTCATCATTTGAACTAGGCCAAAAAGACGGATTAGTTGATTTAAAGCAAAGTTCAACCTATGGAGATGCACACAAAAAATATCACCCTGAATTCAGGCAGTTCTTAAACGAATTCGGTTATTACGATATATTTATTGCGGATGCCGCAAGCGGTAATATTGTATACAGCGTATTTAAAGAGCTTGATTTTGCAACGAGCCTGAAAAGCGGACCTTATGCTAATTCACAGATTGCTGAAGTATTTCATGCTGGGTTAAAGGCTGAACCTAATCAAGTGTCGGTGAGTTATTTTGAACCTTATCTCCCGTCTTATAATGCTCTGGCTGGTTTTGTCTCTGCGCCTATATATGTAAACGGTAAAATTATCGCGGTGTTGATTTTTCAGATGCCCATGGACAAGATAAATAGCATAGCGACTCATCAGTTAAAATGGCAGTCACGGGGATTTGGAGAATCAGGAGAAACGTATTTAGTCAGTAAAAAAGGCGATTTGTTAACAGAAAGTCGGTTTTTTATTGAAGACCAAAGTAGTTACATCAAAGCCATTAAAGCGAAATTTCCCAAGGAAGCCGAAGAGGCCCAAACCAAAGGAACGTCTGTAGGTGTTCAACCAGTAAGCTCATTATCTGCTCAACAAGCTTTGGCCGGCAAAAGTGGCTTTGAAATTGTTACTGATTATCGAGGAGTTGATGTTTTTTCTGCTTATATGCCGATTAATGTCGGTGAGCATACAATCGCGGTTTTGGCTGAAATTGATGTAGAAGAGGCACTCGCGCCCGCAAAAGAATTATCTTCATCGTTATTAACTTCTATTTTGCTTGTCGGTTTAGGGCTGTTGACTCTATCGGTGTTAATTACACTATGGTTAGCAGCAAAATTAGTCAGCCCATTAAATCATTTAGGCAAAATATGTGATGGTCTTGCATCAGGTGATGGCGATTTAACGGTTAAAATCAGCCCCGTCAACATTCCTGAAATAGATAGAATTATTTTTGGATTTAATCAGTTTGTTAAACAAATAAGAGAGATCGTCGTCCAAGTTAAGTTGGATGCGGATACCCTAGCATCAGCTTCTGAAGAATTAAGTGTAATTACTAATTCAAGTGTGTCTAAAACGGCGCAACAGCGGGACCAAACTCATCTTGTTGCAACGGCCATGAATCAATTGACCGTGGCTGTTGAAGAGGTGAGTCAATCCACCAACAATACCAATGTTCAGAGTTTACAAGCCCAGAAAAGCCTTAACGAGAATATGGAACGAGCGGATATGGCAGCGGGGAATATTAAATTACTGGTTGGATTATTGGCTGATTCAAATGAAGTTATTGGTGGCCTTAAAAGTGAAGTCAATCAAATTACTTCGTTTTTAAATGTGATTACGAGTATCGCTGATCAAACTAATTTACTTGCCTTAAATGCAGCGATAGAAGCAGCCAGAGCAGGCGAGGCTGGAAGAGGTTTCTCGGTGGTAGCTGATGAAGTCAGGGCTTTGGCGAATCGTTCACAGCAAAGCACAGCTGAAATTTCTAAGTTAGTAGAAGTTATGAATATCTCAGCGACCAAGTCGGTAACATCAATGGAGCGAGCCACAGCCGCAGCTGATGGTGGAATACATCTTGTTGACTTGGTTACCATTGCCCTTGACGAACTATCTGTTAATTTAAGACAAGTCATTGAGTTATCAGAGGTTGTTGCAGCGGCCACAGAAGAGCAACATCAAACCACTAATTCAGTATTAAGTAATGTGAATAAAATCAGCGAACTAGCAACGGATTTGGAGCTGGGTGCGCAGCATACGAGCCAAGCATCAGAGAGTTTAGCCAAAACCGCAGCTCATACGCACACCATTCTGGGACGTTTTAAGGTCTAAAGAGCAAAAAGCCCAATAGTAGCTACGCTACTTTTGGGCTTTGTTACTCGCTAATAACCAGGGTATTAGGTGAAGATTTGTTATTTACTCATTAATTTAACGATAGTGTTGCGCACTTCTTTCAGTTCAAAAGGTTTATTACATAGGGCGTTTATACCCGTTTGTCTGATATTAGCCATATGCAGGCTATTGGACGATTCACTCGTTACCATAATGATAGGTAAGTGCGCAGTTTCTGGATTGAATCGGATAAACTCAGACAATTCTCTGCCATCCATTTCAGGCATATTGTAGTCGGTGAAAACCAAGTCAAACGTGTGATCTTTTAGCAAGGTCAGGGCTTCTGCGCCATTTTCAGCTTCCATCACTTGTTGCATGCCTAAACTCTTTAGTACTCGGCGAATATGATTTCTGGCTAGCCGACTATCGTCTACCAAGAGAACTCTGAGTTGTTCAACATCAAATAAATCTAATTCAAGCTCGTCGGCATTGATTAAATCGAGGGAGGCATTTAACGCTTTACTCAGATTTTCTGTCGAAAAAGGCTTGGGCAAAATGGCGGCAACGCCGGCTTGTTTAAACTCTTCCAGTTTTTCTGCGCGGCTTTCACTTGAAACCAACATAAAGGGAATATCGGCCAAATCAATATTATTTTTCAGTGGGGTCAAGATTTTTTGTGCAGTACCGTCTTCAAAATACATTGCACTGACGATAAGGTCAGGCGGACTTTTTTGAATTGCTGAGATTGCTTCTTCCGCAGTTCCGTAAGCCTCGACATGTTGCACGTTTTCATCGGCTAATTTTTTGATAATAATTTTTCTTTGGGTATCTGATGGCTCAACCAAAATAATACTTAAATCTGCTAAAGATAACTGCCTCATTAAAACTCCGATATAAAATGTAAACGCTTAACCACCAGCTAACTTGACAACATGCCCGAGCTTTTCAAGTTCGACCTTTAATTTATCTCTATTGTCGCCTTGGATCTCAATAATGCCATCTTTTAATGCACCACCTGTGCCACACAGTTTTTTCAATTTTGTGGCCAAGGTTTTTAATTCGGGCTCTGCCAAGGCAATACCGGATACAGTAGTAACACCCTTACCTTTGCGGCCTTTAGTCTCCCGCCTTATTCGCACAATGCCATCACTTTTAGCAACAAGCTTGGGTTCTGCCTTGGGCTGAATTCGACCTACGTCTGTACTATAGACTACTCTATTGTCACTCATACTCACTACCTATAAGTCACTCTAATTAAATAACCGAGCCATTGTAGTAAAAAAGCCAGAAACATTATAGGCAAACTGATTAAACTGTTATTTAATAACTAACGTTCTCTTTATAAAAAAAGCTGGAGTAAATAATGAGTTTAGAAAAAGAATTCTCTACTGATGGTAAGCAACTGACCATCTTTATTGAAGAGAAGTTTGATTTCAGTAAGGTTCAGGACTTTAGGATTGCCTATAACGATCAAACTAAAAAATTTACTTCAGTGGTTATCAATCTACAAAAAACCGAATACATGGACAGTTCGGCTCTTGGTATGTTGCTTAATATGCACCGCAGTTTAAGTGATCAAGTCACGTCGTTTAAAATTGTAAAATGCCGCCCTCAAGTATTGAAAATATTACAGATAGCCCGTTTTGATAAAAAATTTGAAATTCTCTAAGTCGTGTAAATAAATATGCGAATATTAGTTGTCGATGACGATGCCCTAAATCGGTTTTTGTTAGTCCATATGCTTGAACAGCAGGGGTATGTTGATTGTTATGAAGCTGAAAATGGCTTTGAAGCCCTGACGCTAGCAAAAAGAATTAAGCCAGATTTAGTGTTACTCGATATTGTGATGCCTGTGATGGACGGCTACGAAGTTGCTCCTTTATTAAAGGCCTTAGCAGGCGATGTGTATCTGCCTATTATTTTTATCAGTGCGATTGAAGACGAAGAAGCCTTAGCCCGCTGTTTAGAAGTGGGCGGAGATGATTTTGTTACCAAGCCTTTTGATAAAATCATTTTGGCCGCAAAAATTAGAGCTCACGCCCGAACACGTTCTCTCAGTAAGAAAACCATTGAGCAAAATCAGCAGTTGTCGTTTTATCGCAACTCGGTTGAGCGAGAGCATAAAATTGTAGAACATATTTTTGCTAATGCTTTGAAGGTTCAACCAGAACTTCGTGACATCATCGATTTTGTTATGCAGCCCGCAGGTAGTTTTAATGGTGATATGTTCTTATGTCATACTAGTCCCAGTGGCGGCTTTTATTTCTTATTTGGTGATTTTACCGGACATGGCTTGGCGGCTGCAATTGGCGCGTTGCCAGTAGCAAAGGCATTTCAAACAATGTCAAATAAAGGCCTGTCAATCAGTGAAATGACCGAAACCTTGAATGCAACCTTGCTAGAGCTACTGCCAGATGAGATGTTTTTTGCGGCAATCCTGGTTGAGATTAATAGTTCTGGCAAACAAATTGATGTTTGGAACGGCGGTATGCCAGACATGATTTTGCAAAACGAAGGGGGGCATATCGTTAAAAAATTTAGTTCAAAACATATGGCCTTGGGCATACTTGAGCCAAATGAGTTTGAGTGTGAAATAGACCGATTTGACGCTCAGTACGGCGATAGATTAATTGGTTTTAGTGACGGGGTAGTTGAAGTTTGTGATTTAGCAGGCAAGATGCTTACCGATGCTGGTATTGAGTCTTGGCTGTTGGCAGATCCTCAAAGCGATGTGCACACCCTATTAAATAAAATTGATGTTTATGAGGGCGGCAGTGAGCGAAAAGATGACATCACATTGGTTATTTATACTTGTCAAGAATTGAAGCCCTTTAGCCACGTGCAACTTGCCTCTCAGCTACCCTTTAAAATCGAACTTTGTTTGGATCATCACTTAATCAAAGCTCAAGATCCTATTGCCGAGCTAATCCGATTATTAACCAGTCAATTAGGCTTGTACGGTATTCATTCTGCGCTTTTTACCGTAATCAGCGAATTATACAATAATGCCATTGATCATGGTGTATTGGATTTAGACTCAAAGTTAAAAGCCACTAATGAAGGTTTTTTTCAGTATTTTGCGACTCGCCAAGAGAAATTAGATAATTTGGCATCAGGTACTGTTAATATTCTTGTGCAATATTTGCCACAAGATAATGTGCTAGTTATCCAAATTAGTGATTCAGGAAAGGGCTTTGATCCCGCTAGCCTCAAAAAGACGTGTGAACATGATGATTCATTTGGCCGTGGACTTCCCATGCTAAGTGAACTATGCCAATCGATTGAGCATTCAAATGGCGGTTCTACCGTGAAAGTTGTTTTTAAAATATAGGAAACTCATGCAGTTAAATATACGTGTTGCCGACGAAAATGATATTCCATCCCTCGTTGAATTTAATCTAAACATGGCTTTTGAGACAGAACAAAAACGTTTAAATACTAAGGTGTTGACTAGTGGTGTGAGTGCCTTGGTAAAGGATGCGAATAAAGGATACTACTTAGTTGCAGAAACCGCCGACCAAGTGGTGGGCAGCTTAATGGTCACTACTGAATGGAGTGATTGGCGCAATGCGGTTTTTTGGTGGATCCAAAGTGTCTATATTGTGCCTGAACATCGACGAAAAGGTATCTATGCGCAACTTTATACCAAGGTAAAGGAGTTGGCTAAAACGCAAGGTAATATATGTGGTTTTAGACTTTATGTAGAAAAAGAAAATGTGGTTGCACAGCAAACTTACCAAGCCCTTGGCATGCATGAAAGTCACTATTTAATGTATGAAGAAGAATAAATCTGCTAGTTTGTTATTCTCTTTAATCGGTCATAAATCTGCTGAAGGCTTGATAAATTTGGGTTAATACCCACAGTAGTTTAGGGAAAGGTTGCATACGTTGTCAGCTATTTCTATTTCATTCGTTCGACACTGCAATCATCATTTTATGAGTAGCGAAATATGTTTAAACAAATCCAAAATTGGTTCAATAGCCAATGGGAAATTAATGCCCAAACCGATCAGGCACTGAATATTGAGTTGGCGACCGCTGTTTTACTGTATGAGGTTATGCGTGCTGATAGACAATTCACTGAAGTTGAACAAGAAAGCTATCGTAATCAGTTGAGTCAACATTTTACACTATCAAAGATTGAGCTTGAACACCTTTGTGAGATGAGCCAAGCACAGGCTGAAGAAGCCGTTGATTTTCAAAAGTTCACTAAGACTTTGAACGACTTGTGCGAACCCGTGCAAAAAAGAGCGATACTTGATTCTTTATGGACCATTGCATATGCCGACCATGTTTTAGCCCCCGACGAAGAATATACCATTCGTAAAATAGCCGAACTGCTTTACATTCCCCATAGCCAATTTATACAAAGTAAACTCGCTGTTCAGGAAAATAATAGCTAATACGTTCAATTATTAGTCAAGGTCGCATATTTAAGACGAGCTAACTAGCTGATTTTAATGCGCTTTGTAGTCATCAATCTGTTGTAGTCTCTTTTTTCAGACATAAAGCCCGTTTGGCTTTCGCCAAAGCGTGCTACCAAGCCTCTGTCATGGCGTTAAGCGAATCTAACTGATTGATTGTAATAGCAAAAATATTGTTGGCATAAAGCCTGATAAGTCAGCTTATCATCACTGCCTTTTTGACTGGTTCCTCAATTAGGATGTACGGATAGTAAAAGTGATGAAGATGGTAGGCATGGATATCATATTATTGGTGGTAATGGCGTTTACAACCAATGATGCCTACTTCTTTGGTCGACTTATTGTAGTCTCCATTAGGGCATGGACGCCTCTTTTTCCCATTGTTCTCATTTCTTAATGTGTGTTTACGAAATGTTGCCTTTGGCGAACGTGATAAAAGGAGAATGTATGCAACATTATTATCAATTTACCAAATCACAAAGAGTAGCTGTCATTTTTTGTACTGTGCTTGGTAGTGTTTGTGTTTCTGCAGATGAAGCTAAAATCACTGATTTAGACAAAAATCAGGACGGTTTGATAAGTATAAAAGAGTCCGTTGCGGATCCAAACTTGCTGGCGATATTTGGTTCTATCGATAAAGACTTAGATGGTTTTATTAGCAAAAATGAACTTGAAGAGTTCGCTAAAATCGCTAAACAAATGAAAGTTGCGAGTATCGAATAAGCCATGATTTACGAACAACGAAAAGATCGCCTTGTACGATCTTTTTTTATTATGCAGACTGCACGTCTTTGAAACTTTCCATAGGACGTGCAATGCAACTTGGCTCTTTGCGCCAGCTCACCGTTGTGAGTTTTATTTTAGTATTAGTCCCTTTACTAATGCTCCTAACCTACAGCCAATTTACCTTGAGTAAAATGGGTAAAATAGCCAATTCCGAGGCGCAGTACTCTGTCTCAGTTGTCAGGCGACTGAGTAAAATGGAAGGCTTGTCTGTCGATATCGAACGTTTATTTAAGCAATACAATGTATTACACAATGAGGCCTTAAAGAATTTGGCGGATAAGTCCATAGAGCGCTTTGTTGAGCTGCAGTCTATGATTTGTAAAGAGCTGAATGAACAGCAGAGCTGTCATCATCTATCTGAACGGTTAGGGTGGTTGGCGTTGTATGCGGGTGATCAAGACCAGCTATTGCTTGATGCCCAGTTAGCCGAGTTCAAAGCAAACCTAGGCGATTTGTCCGATCAAATTGAATCAATGCTTGATGTTCGAATTTTAGCTCAGCAGGACTATGTTAACTCTGTATTACAAATTCAAGTTTGGCTCACCGTGCTGTTAGTTGGTGTTTCTTTAGTGCTGATTATATTTGGCACAAAAGTCATTATTAACCCGGTCGAAAAGTTAGAGCTAGTGATTCGCGCTATCTCACGCCAGGAGGACGAGCTGCCACCTGTTTCTAAATCGGGACCAAAAGAGCTGATTGTTCTTGAACAAAAATTACATGAGCTCTCTTCTCGCTTAGTGCAATTAGAGCATTTACGGCACGCTTTGCTCAGGCATGCCTCCCATGAGTTAAAAACTCCTTTAGCGAGCATAAAAGAGGGGTGTTCATTGCTTAGTGAACAAGTGGTAGGGCCATTGAATGAGCAGCAAACAGAAGTGGTTTCTTTGCTAAATAGTAGTACGGAAAGGCTTAATTTATTAATTGTTCAGCTACTTGATTACAATTTATTATTGCAACAAGCCAAACCCATTGTTGAATCGATAGATTCACAATTTTTATTCAAAGAATTTATTACTGATAATTCTCTCGCTATTCAGCAGAATAATAATTCGCTTGAACTTTCTATTGAACTAGACGTCATTTATGCTGATGTGCATTTGATTAGAAGAATTTTAGACAATTTGCTATCTAATGCGCTCGCACATGGCAGTAAAGGCCGTCCTATTTCCATTCGTTTATATAGGCACGAAACAGTCCAAGTTTTAGAAGTCGCAAACCGAGGGCAGAGAGTACCACTTGAAATGCGCCAGTCTTTATTTCAACCATTCAGTCGAGGAAATACTAAACGTAATGACCGCGTAGTGGGCTCGGGCCTAGGTTTGTCTATTGTTGCAGATTGTGCCCGTATGATGCATGGTAAAGCGGAGATTATTGATATCGAGCAAGCTGATTTTTGCATCAGAGTCAGCATTCCTTTGGATGGAGAAAGTGTATGACAAAGCGCTTAAGTTTTGTGTTTGTCGTTGTATTTGGACTTAGCGCCTGCGAATTATTGCCTCATAAACAGCCCGCCGAAAACGAGCATAATCAGGTAAACGGCGAGGCAGAAAACCAAGAGCTTTTGTCGTTTTGTGTGGCTCGCGCTGAAACGTCTCAAATTGAGCATAATTGTAATATTCCATTTTGGCTCAATTATAGAAGCGAACTCGAAACGTTAACGTGGTTGCAACGAAAAGCGGAAATAGAGCGCCTTGATGCTGCTCCAAACTCATTGTTAAAAAAGATTCTTCTCAGTCAAGGTAAAGAGACGCCCTATAACGATAGACTCAGAGCTCAACGCTGGATAGAGATTTTGTTACCTGAACTATCAGAGGAAATGCAGCAGTTTGTAAAAGTAATGGTCTACCAACCGAGCCAAGATTTACTTGAGTTGGAGTCCGCCTTAGTGACCTTAGGTCGAGTGAATAGTAATTTGTCACAAGCCAACGAAGAACAAAAACTAATGATTGAAAAACAGAAAAATCAAATAGAGCAATTATTGAAAATAGAAGCATCAATTATGGCTAACGACAATGGAGACCAGCTATGAGCCAGCAAGAAATAGTACAACCTAGTGTTTTATTGGTTGATGATGATGAAAGTTTGTTGCGACTCATGGCCATTCGCTTACGCGGTGAAGGATATGCGGTAACAAGTGCTGAAAGTGGAAAGGATGCATTAAGGCTATTAAATACCCAAAATGTTGATGTGGTGCTCAGCGATTTGCGCATGCCTGGCCTTGACGGCCTTAGTTTGTTTGAAGAAATTATGTCAATTGGTAAAGACATACCGGTCATTTTGATGACGGCGCATGGCACCATTCAAGACGCTGTTGAAGCAACTCAACGCGGAGTCTTTGGCTTTTTAACTAAGCCGATTGATCACGATGAACTCAGAGCGTTATTAAACAAAGCAGTGAGCCAAACTCAAACCTTACAAAAAGGTAAATGGTGCGAACAAATCATCACCCGTTCGTTGCAAATGGAGCAGTTGCTTGATCAAGCGTATCGTGTCGCGCAAAGAGACGTTAGCGTACTAATTAGCGGCGCCAGTGGCACAGGTAAAGAATTACTAGCTAACGCCATTCACAAAGCCAGCAAACGAGCCAACAAACCTTTTGTGGCTATAAACTGCGGTGCCTTGCCTGAAAATCTTCTTGAAAGTGAATTATTTGGCCATGCTAAAGGCTCGTTTACTGGTGCGGTTAACGAGCACCAAGGATTGTTTAAAGAAGCCGATGGCGGCACCTTATTTTTAGATGAAATAGGTGATATGCCAATTTCTTTGCAAGTTAAATTACTTCGAGCCTTGCAAGAACAAATGATAAGGCCTGTTGGTAGCAGTAAGCAAATTCCTATTAATGTTAGAGTAATCTCTGCTACCCACCGTAATCTCAATACCGAGATGGAAGAGGGGAACTTTAGAGAGGATCTGTATTATCGTCTAAATGTGGTCAATATAACCCTGCCCAGTTTGCGGGAGCGCTCTGAAGATATTCCTCTACTTGCTCGCTATTTACTCAAACAAAGCGCAGAGCGTCATGAGGTTAAGGTCAGCCGGTTTTCTGATGATGCCATGCAGTTATTAACTACATGTTTGTGGCCTGGCAATGTTAGACAACTGGTTAACGTGGTTGAACAATGTGTAGCGTTAACGCAAACGTCAGTAATTGCCTCACACCTAGTAGAGCAAGCACTTTCTGCATCTGAGCAAAAATGGCCAACGCTAACTGAAGCCAGAGATGCCTTTGAGCAGCAGTACTTGCTTAAATTGCTGAAAATGACTGATGGAAATGTTACTCGGGCGGCAGAATTAGCAGGCCGTAACAGAACAGACATGCACAAATTGATGAAAAAGCATGATTTGCACTCTGGGGATTTTAAGCGTGACTGATAACTCAGATTATCTGCACAATTAATTGAAATCACTGGTTTTTAACCATAACTTGCATACAATATCGGCCTTTTGCGATTCAGGAATAAAAACGAGTCATGCGAATAGCTTTAGGTGTGGAGTACGATGGCGGTGCTTTTTATGGTTGGCAGCGCCAACAAACTGTTCTCACTGTTCAACAGTTAGTGGAAGAGGGGCTTAGTAAAATAGCCAATCATCCGGTCAAGGTCACGTGTGCGGGGCGCACCGATGCAGGTGTGCATGCCACCGGCCAAGTGATCCATTTTGATACTGACAGTGTGCGTCATCGCAGTGCTTGGACAATTGGCATAAATGGTTTTTTGCCTGAAACTATCAGTATTCGATGGTTTAAAGTCACCTCTGATGATTTTCATGCTCGTTTTTCTGCCACTGCTCGTCGTTACCGTTACATCATCCATAATTCCACCTTACGCAGTGCTATTTTGGCGCGTGGCGTGACCACGCATTTTGCGCCTCTTGATCATGAATTGATGCACGAAGCCGCACAATATTTGGTTGGAAAACAGGACTTTAGTGCATTTAGGGCGGTAAACTGTCAAGCAAACACGCCAGTCAGAAGTGTCTCTCATATTACTGTTTCTCGGCTTGGTGACTATGTTATGATTGATGTCCAAGCCAATGCGTTTTTGCATCATATGGTTAGAAATATTACAGGTTCGTTGTTACTTATTGGCAGCGGCGAAAGACCCGTTGATTGGTTGAAAACATTACTTGAAGAAAAAGATCGTACCAAGGCCGGTGCTACGGCTAAACCTAATGGTTTATATCTGGTTGATGTGAGTTATCCCGAAACGTTTGATTTGCCTCGAAAACCCTTAGGGCCATTGTTTTTAGCGGACTAACTTCTTAGACCAGTTTTATTTTCGTAAAGGTACGATGTTGTGTTTTAATGATGGGCAATAAAGGCCAGTAGGCTTAAACAAATTAAACCATTACCCAAGCTAATTGTCTTAAGTAGGCGATTAGTCAATTAGGATTCAGATATGAGTTGGATAGATAAAGTATTAACCCGCAACAAGTCAACCACAAAAAGTAACGTACCAGAAGGTGTATGGACTAAATGTGGTGAATGTGATGCTGTGTTATATAAGTCTGAATTAGAAAAACAGCTCGGTGTGTGCCCCAAGTGTAATCATCATATGCGTATTACGGCACGTGCTCGCATCAACAGTTTTCTAGATCAAAATGATCGCACAGAGCTTGGTGCTAATTTAGAGCCTCAAGATCTCCTGAAATTTAAAGATTCAAAACGTTATAAAGAACGTTTAGCTGCAGCGCAAAAAGCCACTAATGAAAAAGACGCTTTAGTCGTCATGCAAGGTAAGTTGAAGGGTATGCCGGTAGTAACCGCTGCTTTTGAGTTTGCTTTTATGGGCGGCTCTATGGCTTCGGTTGTTGGTGCACGTTTTGTAGTAGCGGTTGAGGCCTGTTTAAAACACAATATGCCTTTAGTGTGTTTTTCCACCAGTGGTGGTGCACGTATGCAAGAAGCGTTATTGTCATTAATGCAAATGGCCAAAACTAGCGCTGCCTTGGCAAAGATGAGCGAACAAGGTTTGCCTTATATTTCAGTACTAACAGACCCAACTATGGGTGGTGTGTCAGCCAGTTTAGCGATGTTAGGTGACATCAACGTCGCAGAGCCAAAAGCCTTAATCGGTTTCGCAGGCCCCCGCGTTATTGAACAAACAGTGCGCGAAACGCTGCCTGAAGGGTTTCAACGCAGTGAATTTTTATTAGAAAAAGGTGCGATCGATTTGATAGTTGATCGTCGTGAAATGCGTGATAGATTACACGGAATATTGTCTAAGCTTCATCATCAACATCACTAATGCACAAAAACTCTCTACAAAAGGCTGCTGATCAAGCAGCCTGGTCCATTGAACAATGGCTTGTTTATCTCAGCGAAATTCATCCTAAGAATATTGAAATGGGACTCGAAAGAGTCGCGTTAGTATTTAAACGTATGGAGCTTGATTTTAGCCATAAAACAGTTATCACTGTGGCAGGAACAAATGGCAAGGGCACGACCTGTGCGATGATTGAACAGGCCTTATTGCTGCAAAAAAAACGTGTTGCGGTGTTTAGTTCTCCCCACTTAATAGATTATCGTGAACGGCTTAGAGTGCAGGGAAAGATGTTAACACCTGAGGCGCACTGCGCAGCCTTTGCTGCAATCGAACATGTCAGAGGCGATATTTCGTTAACCTATTTTGAGTTTGGTACACTCCAAGCGCTTTATCTGATGGCCCAGAGTGATTGTGATTATTTATTATTAGAAGTGGGTTTAGGCGGCCGTTTAGACGCGGTGAATATTATTGATGCAAATATCGCTATCATCACAAGTATCGATTTAGATCACCAAGAGTGGTTGGGCACAACCCGAGAGGCTATTGCGGTGGAAAAAGCCGGTATCTTTCGTCCAAATATTCCTGTGATCATTGGAGAACCGAGTCCGCCCAATAGTCTCATTAAGGCAGCCGCTGAGCTTAATGTAAAAGCCGCGTGGCAAGGCCAAGGTTTTTCTTTTGTTTCTACACCGACGAGCTTTACTTGGAAAAATGACCAGTACCATTTTGAGAATTTGCCGGTGCCCTTCATACCAGCACAAAATGCCTCTACGGCACTGCAAGCGCTGAGCATCATCGGTGTGACTTTAAGCCAAAATTTTATTGAGCAGGTATTTGCTCAGACTAGGCTTAGTGGGCGTCGTCAAATTTTACAAATCAATCCGACCATCATGCTTGATGTTGCGCATAATCCTCATGCTACTAGGCTATTAGCCAATGACATTGCAGCCTTATCACATCAACGTGTTATTGCCGTTGTGGCTATGTTAGGGGATAAAGATATTGCAAAAAGTCTTGAACCACTCATTGAAGTAGTAGATGAATGGTATTGTGCTTCTTTGACTGTTCCAAGAGGTGCACCAGCCGCCAAAATAGTTTCGGTGTTAAGCCAAGCCAATTTGGTGTTAGACTTTGCGTCAGTGTCGAGTGCCTTTGAGGCAGCATGCAAAAACGCTCAAAAGGAAGATTTTATCGTGGTGTTTGGTTCATTTTATACCGTGGCAGAGGTGTTAACCTTGGTTGAGGAAAATTAAGGTGTCTTCTGCCTTACAAAATAGATTGGTTGGCACGGTTATTTTAGTGGCAATCGCGGTCATATTTTTACCGGATTTATTAGACGGTAAAAAAGAGTCCAAGCAAGATTTGTTTGTTGAATTGCCAACCAAACCCAGTATTAAAAAAGTGCTTGCACCTGAATCTTTCGATACGCAAAAAGTGCAATTAAGCGCATCACGTCAAATTGAAATCATCAATGAATCTGCGGTGGATGAGCCAGAAGTGTCTTCCAGTCCTGTGGAAATTCAACAGCAAGTTAGCCCTAAAGAAGCTGAAAATACTGGCCTTTCAGATGAGTCCAGTTCCTTGGCAAAAGAAACCGTGGTTGATAATGAGCAACCTAAATCCTTAGCCAGTGCAGGCTGGGTGGTTCAATTAGGTAGCTTTAGACACCAAAAAAATGTCCGTGAATTACTGACCAAGTTAGAACAAAGCGGTTATCGTGCTTTTAGTCGTCCAGTGCAAACAAGCTCAGGTTTGTTAACCAAAGTGTTTGTGGGCCCGGAGTTGCAAAAAGATAAACTCGAGAAAGTGCTTCCTCACCTAAAAGAAATTACTGCCTTACAAGGCCGGGTAACGCCATTTACTGTTCAATAAACGAGTATTAAAAATCACTTTTTTTAAAAAATTGACATAAAAATAAGCAAGATTTTGACCTGTCCATTTGATAGAATGCGCGCGATTTTAGCCCTTTGGTCGATAAGTCATCGAACCATAGCCTCAAGAGCTTAGAAATACGAATCTTATGAATTGGATAGACTTCGCCATTTTAGGTGTGATTTTAATCTCCACCGTCATTAGCTTGATCCGCGGTTTTATTAAAGAAGCCATTTCTTTAGCGATTTGGTTCAGTGCATTTTTTATTGCAAGCCAATTTTACGCTGACTTAGCGTCATACCTTACCCATTTTTCTGACCCCATGATACGTAACGGAGTCGCTATCGCTATTTTGTTCATTGTGACGCTTATCTTGGGCGGCTTAATTAATTATTTGATTGCTCAGCTGGTACAGTTTACTGGTTTGAGTGGAACAGACCGCGCATTAGGTGCCATATTCGGCGCACTTCGAGGCGTGCTTATTGTGAGTGCTTTGTTATTTTTTCTAGATACATTTACACCGTCAGCAAGTTCAGATTGGTGGCAAACTTCTATACTTGTACCTGAGTTTAGTTTAATCATTGAGTGGTTTTTCGAATATTTGCAAGGCAACTCAAGTTTTATAAAATCCGTTTAAAAAAGGTAATCTGCATGTGTGGTATTGTCGGAATTGTTGGTAAAAGCCCAGTTAACCAAGCGCTTTATGATGGCTTAACTGTATTGCAACATAGAGGTCAAGATGCCGCTGGTATTGTGACGGTGGATGAGGGACGGTTTAATTTACGTAAAGATAATGGGCTAGTTAAAGACGTTTTTCACACCCGCCACATGCTGAAGTTAACAGGGCAACTAGGAATCGGTCATGTTCGTTACCCTACTGCAGGCAGCTCTAGCTCCGCTGAAGCTCAACCATTTTATGTCAATTCACCATTCGGCATTGCTTTTGCCCATAATGGTAATTTGACTAACGCTCACGAACTTTTTGATGAAGTGACAAAAGTGTCTAGACGGCACATTAATACCACTTCTGACTCTGAATTATTGCTCAATATTATTGCTCACGAGTTACAAAATACCACCGGTTTGGTGCTTACCCCAGAAGATGTGTTTAAAGCGGTTGCTGCGGTGCATAAAAAAATTCGCGGTGCCTACGCGGTGGTGGCCGCCATCATTGGTAATGGTATGTTAGCTTTTCGGGACCCCTTTGGTATTCGTCCACTGGCTTTAGGTAAACGCAAAACAGAATTTGGCGATGAATATATGGTCGCCTCAGAAAGTGTTGCCCTAGATGCCGTTGGGTTTACGTTTATCCGTGATGTTGCACCTGGAGAAGCCATTTACATTACTGAAGCGGGCGAGCTACACACGCAGCAATGTGCGACCAACCCAATTAACTCACCTTGCATCTTTGAGTTTGTTTATTTTGCCCGCCCTGACTCCTTTATTGATGGTATTTCTGTTTATGCTTCACGGGTTAATATGGGGCGTAAACTGGGTAAAAAGATCGCAAAAGAATGGGCTGAACTCGATATCGACGTGGTAATACCGATCCCAGAAACGTCCACTGATGTAGCCTTGCAAATTGCCATAGAGTTAAATAAACCGTATCGACAGGGGTTTGTGAAAAACCGTTACATTGGCCGAACCTTTATCATGCCGGGTCAAACCATGCGCCGTAAGTCAGTGCGTCGCAAACTCAACGCAATTTCATCAGAATTTAAAGATAAAAATGTGTTGCTGGTGGATGACTCTATTGTGAGAGGGACAACCTCTGAGCAAATCATTGAAATGGCGCGCGAATCTGGTGCTAAAAAAGTGTATTTTGCCTCTGCCGCACCTGAAATTCGCTTCCCCAATGTATACGGCATTGATATGCCTTCGGCCAATGAGCTGATTGCTTATGGGCGCGAAATTGATGAAGTCAGTGAGCTTATCCGTGCTGATGGCTTGATCTTCCAAGATATCCAAGATTTGGTTGACGCCGTGAGCGAGCTTAATCCACAAATTACCCGTTTTGAAACCTCTGTGTTTGATGGCAAGTATATTACCGGTGACGTGAATCAAGCTTATTTAGAGCGAATTGATACACAGCGAAATGAAGGGGCCAAAACCTCTGGATTGCAAACCGAATTAAGTAATTTAGAAATGCACAATATGACTAACGTCTAAGCTTGTTATTAATTCAAATAAAAAAAGGCCGCTTAAACAGCGGCCTTTTGGCTTGTTAGGATGGTAGAGACTCAATGCATATACACAGGACCCATGCCGGCGCTCCACAGTATCACCGAGGCTGCCATTAAGATTGCGAGAAGAACTAGTCCGCAGGTCACCACTGAACTGGCGTAAATAAAGCCTTTTTCTTCAGGAATGTGCATCAATATGGGGGTGCCAGAATAGAGCAAATAAATAGAGTAGGTGAGTCCAACTAAGCCAATTGCCATCACAAACCATAATACGGGATAGAAAGACGCAAAACCCACCATAAACAGTGGTGTTGCAGTATAGGCAGCAAGCTCTAAAGACTGGGTGTAAGTAGGAGTGGCATCAAATGCCTTTGCTAATTCGTGGATTAAAATAGCAAGCGCGACAACGCCAACCATTAATCCAAAATACATGCCTATACTCATTAACATTGCGCTTTGATGAGTCAGTTTGATAATGTCGCCAACACCAATACTCCAACCAAGGTGTGCCGCTGAGTAATAGCTGGTTAGGGTTGGTATCAAGGAAATGATGGCGATATGACTCAAACTATAAAAAAAGCTTTCGTGACGTTTATCTATGGTATGCCATTCTTCTTTTGGGTGGGTATACAGACCCCATAGGTGGTTTAATATCATTTATATCTACTCCTGATGTCGTAAAAATCGCAAAAGAACCAATAGTTTACTTGTTGTTAACAATATTTTAACAGTAGTTTGTTTTAGCTTGATTAAACAGTCAACAGTTTTGTTTGAAATTTAACCCATCGGTGTCACTCACTTCGTCATTCAATGAGTAGCCAGTAGTCAATAGATGAATGGTAGATAACGACTTTTGTCTGATTCAGAGATGGGAAAGGCAATGGCGACTCAGGGGAGAGCTGGCAGATAACTGATTAAAGTAAAAAATGGAGCATACTTATTATCGTAAGCGTAGCACCCTTTGTACTTAGATAAGTTTGACCCTATAAAAATTAATAAATTGTGTTTATTTGTGGCTAAATCCAGTGTGCTTTAACACTTGGTTACCGCTTATTTGTCGTACTCTTTCAAATACTTATTCAAAAAATAACGTTCTACAACTAGATTTAATTAGGGTATTAAAAACTGGCGTGCGCTTTTGATCTTACTATCCTGATATCAAAGTTAAGCTAATTTGCTTCGATTAAATAGCAGATAGTTTTATCTCCAATTTAGTTGTTACTCTTTCAATTAACAATGGCACTGATTTCTTTGATTTGTGTAATCCAATGGATTATTATTTTTTACATGCTTCCAACGATTACCAGACTAGCCGACTAGGTTAAACGATCAGAATCTTCATGAAGTGAACCAGAGTATAAATATTGAATTGAATACCTTAAGAAATTCCGAAATTGGGAGATTGAATGGAAGTGACATAAGGTGTTCGTAAAATACGTTAGAGGAGAGGAAGCAAAGGCAAAAGAGGTGGTATTAGAGTGAGATATTATTACCATGATGACCGCAGCCCTTTGTATCTTTTGACCATGTTCGGAAAGAACTAACCTGAAAATTTTTCAAAAAGCTAATAGAAATGCTCATGGCAGATTGGTTGAAATTATTGTTAAGACAGTATTGGAGAATAGTAATGACTCGCGCATTTGAAAGTATAGCTCAGGGACTTCAAGAGGCTATTGAACTTAAGGGTGGAAAACAGGTTGCTCAGAGGACTCAAAAGCCACCTCATGTTGATGTTGCAGCGATACGCCATAGGCTGGGCTTAACTCAAGTGGAGTTTGCTTCAAAATTTTGTATTAGCGTTGCGACACTTCGTCATTGGGAAAGAGGTGACCGAAATCCCCAAGGTCCCGCTTTGACCCTTTTAAATGTTGTGGCCAAAGAGCCTCAAGCGGTAATGCGAGCTCTGGGTTAGTTGAAAAATAATGATAGTTTAGTCGTGATTTATTCTCACGACTTAAGTTTAAAAATGGAAAAATTGATTAAATAATGAGCATTGAAAAACTTTTACAACCAATAAATTCCTTCCTTCAATGCCCAACGCCGCAAAGCTGGATAGATGAGGCCATTAAACCTGAAAATCTCACTGATTTATTAATTGATCATTGTAATTGTGAACTTAAAGCCGCGCAGACAGCCTTGTTCTTAATTCGTCGGTATGCGGTTGATAAGA
>NZ_JANQVQ010000083.1 GCF_030730205.1 Paraglaciecola sp. | reverse complement strand
CTTAAACATTAATTCCAACTATGTGTCTAGTAATTCATTTACTGGTAGGGACATAAAGCTAACCAACGTATCTGGAAATTTATGTCGATTTCTAAAGGTGCGCGCCTACTAGGTTGTTGTTTGAAACGTCTCTAATTAAGCTCATCGTTAGTTAGCGTCACTTTACTTGGCTGAATAGTACTGCCTGAACGTTATTCAGGCAGTACCGGCTACCGAAACAATTGTCTTTTTATACCGTCCCAATAATTTTTCCAAGCAAATTTTGAGGAGAAGTCAAGCGGGTAGTAGCTAAACCACGGAGATGACTCTGTGTAAGTTTAATTTTTAGGAAAGCTGTAATATGTATCTATTTAAAAAACTAATTGTGCATGTAATGCTGCTATGGACCATCTGGTCTTTGCCCTGTAATGCGCAAAATAAATTCTATTTATCCGGGCAAGACGCAGCGACTGCGGTTAATTGGCAGTTCAAGATAAACGAAGGTCGTAATAGTGGTTCTTGGACTACTATCCCAGTGCCATCAAATTGGGAAACCCAAGGCTTTGGCTATTACATGTATGGCATGGATAAAATAGAGAATCGTAAGTCAGGTGTTGCTGATTATCGCCATCAATTTGATTTTGAGCCACAAGAAAAAAAACGTTACTTCATTGTTTTTCAAGGTTCGATGACCGATACCACGGTCGTGCTAAACAACAAAAAGATTGGTTTTCATCAAGGCGGTTATACCGAATTTAAATTTGAAGTCACCGGTGCGTTAAGAGGAGGCCTTAATACCCTTGACGTTAACGTCAATAGTTCATCAACTGATGAGTCAATCGTCAGAGCAGAACGGTATGCAGACTATTGGATGTTCAGTGGTATCTTCCGCCCGGTGTTTATTGAAGAAGTGGCTGACGAGTTTGTTGAACGTGTAGCGATTGACGCACAGATGACCGGCGATTTCACCATGGATGTGTATACCAATGGCGTTAATAAGGCTGACTCGGTCAGTGCGCAAATTTATGACAGTAAGCAAAACAAAGTAGGTAACGCTTTTAATGCCCTGATCGCAAGTGATAAAGGCAAGCAGAAAGTACAGCTTAAAGCGAAATTTACAGGTATTGACTTATGGTCACACGAATTTCCAAATCTGTACTCAGTTAAAGTTGAACTTAAAAGCGACGACAGTATTTTACATAGCTATGATGAAAAATTTGGTTTTAGATCTTTTGAAGTCCGCGATCATGACGGTTTTTATTTAAACGGTAAACGTATTTTATTAAAGGGGGCTAATGCCCATAGCTTTAACCCGGAAACTGGGCGTGCGTTATCAAAAGCGGATATTGAAAAGAGCATCAAGTTAATGAAGGAGCTTAACTTTAACTTTGTGCGCCCAAGTCATTACCCACCTGACAGCTACTTCTTCGAATTAACTGACGAATATGGTTTACTAGCGTTAAACGAATTACCGGGTTGGGTTAAACCATTGAGTAAAGATATAGGTCCTAAAATTGTTAGAGAGCTAATCGTGCGTGATGTGAACCACCCAAGCATTATTATGTGGAGTAATGGTAACCACAATGCCCATGTACCGGAGTTTGATATCGATTTTGCTAGGTGGGACATACAGAAACGTCGCCCTCTTAAAAATGCCTCTAAAGACAGCAATATTTTCGATAAATACAATCCTGATTGGGACATTGTTAATACCACTTACTACCCAGACTATGCCACCGCGAAGAGAAACTTATTCGAAAAGAACCACATTTATTTACCCAACGAAGTTTTACACGCTCTATATGATGGCGGCGGTGGTGCTAACTTAAAAACGTACTGGGATATGTTTGAAGCCTCACCTGTGGGAGGCGGTATGACCATTTGGGCGCTTTATGATGAAGGATTAATGCGCAATGATATGGGTTATACCGTCGATAACCAAGGCGCAAAAGCGGCTGACGGTATTCTTGGACCTTATGGTCAAAAAATGGGCGACAGTGACACCATTCGTGAAGTATGGTCGCCTGTGGTTATTAGCGATAAAAATATTGATCAACATTTCAATGGCAGGATTGCTATTCATAACAAATTTGATTTTGCCAACTTAAATCAAACCACCATTATTTGGAAGCTGATTGATTTTGCTAACCCTGATGCTTCTAGCAATGGTCACCGCACCGTTAAAAGCGGCACCATTACGGTTAATTTAGCTGCCGGTGAAACAGGCGAGCTTGAGTTGAATTTACCTAAATCATTTATTACTAACGATGCACTTATGATTGAAGTGCATGATATGCAAAACAACTTGGTATACGACAAGCGTTTACCGATCACCGAGCCAAAAAATGGGTTCAGGCTATTGTCAGATCAGGCTTACCAGCAAGACAAGCAAGATGTGTTTACCTTTCACAGAGGCGATACTACCTTACGCTTTGATCGCAACAGTGGTGTTTTAGCTGAAATTTTAGATAAGGATAAAGCAACCAGTTTAGGTAACTTCCCGTTCTTAACGTTTAAAGCGCTTGATGACCAGCTAGTGAATAACACCACTCATACTTCAAGGGCAATTGTCAGTAAAAAAGGCAATAGTTTCGTGATTAAAGCCCTTAATACCAAAGGTTTTGACTACCTAACGTGGACGTTAAAAGCCAATGGTGAAATTGCACTTGATTACGCTTACACACTGGCAGAAGGTCAGTACTACTACGCCGGCATTGGTATTGAAGTTGCCGCTGGCAAAGTACAACGCAAGCGCTGGTTAGGCGAAGGCCCTTGGCGCATTTACCAAAACCGTAAAGAAGGCGGCATTTTAGATGTTTACGCGATTGATAAAAAAATCAGCAGTCCAGGGGAAATATACAATGGCCCAGAGTTTGAAGGCTACTTTGCTCCATGGAATTGGGCAGTATTCTACCTGGATAACTACCTCAATGTTGGCTTTATAAACCGGTCAGATGTGACCTTAGGCGTATTAAATCCAATCAATGCTAAAGATCCAAAAAACTCTATTTGGCACTATCCTGAGCAACAAGGTTTCTATCTATTTGACGCTATTTCAGCCGTTGGCTCAAAATGGAAAGACATGAAAGTGTTTGGCCCTGATGCTCAACCAACCTTATTTAATAAGCAAGTCAAAGGCACGACTTCACTGCTGATTAACTGGAACAAGCCAGACGCGAAAGCAAAACGTGTTGATATGGAATTGGAGTAGTCGTATCGATTACAGCTAGATAAAACTTAGATGTACATAGCTGCAGGGCAATTCGCTTAACTCTGCAGTCACTTCAAAACCAAGTAAGACAACGAGATATGGCTTAAAGACTTAAACTAGATGTGGATTTGCAGACACTTACGGAAATTTAAATATGTGACCCATTATGATTGATTATGACTTGAATTAATCTGTTTTGATGGTACAATTTTATTTAGATGTGTGGTTTTGCCAATACTGGCTCCGTAAGAAGAACTGACGGAATGCTTTACGTTAGACCTAGCTGTAGTTGTTGTTACTTGTGTTATTGGCCGGCAAACACCGGCCTTTTTTTATTCTATTTTCAGGGGAATAAACTATGAAGACACCACAGAGTTGTTTACGTTTATTAATGCTGTGCACTCTTAGTTTTTTTCTTACTGCCTGCTTCTCTTTTAACTCATTAAGCAATCAAAAGTCGGCGACCAATCATCGCTTAGGGGGCGATGTTTCTGCCATCGATTATGTATGGTCTGGTCATCCAATAAAACCATACCTATTAACAAAGGGGGACGATCAATTTGTTGCATATTTTGATGCTAATCGACAAATGACCATTGCCCATCGTGTTATTGGTAAACCATGGCGGTTTCATAAAGTTGATAGTTGGCTTGGCTGGGATAGCCATAATTACGTAACTATGGAGTTGGATAAAAAAGGATATTTGCACGTTATGGGCAACATGCATGGCGATAATCTTGAATACTTTCGCATGACTGAGCCTATGGCAGTGCGTTCTATTGAGCGCATCGATGTGATGGTTGATGAGCAATTAGAAAGTCGTATGACATACCCAATCTTTTTATTGAACAAACAAAAAGAATTAATAGTTAAATACCGACATGGTGGAAGCGGTAACGGCGACGAAATTTACAATATCTATAGCACTGAAACTAAAGTTTGGCAGCGACTACACGCCAATCAATTCTTGAATGGCGAAGGATTAATGAGTGGTTATTTCGAAGGGCTAATTTACTAATAACATCGGGACGATTGAGGGTTTTACAGTACAAGAATTGTAAACCAGATAACGTGGCGTTGATGGTGATGTTGGATGTACCTTGTTCGGCCAATGCAATCTGAAACTGCCGTAATTCCTCTGCCGTGGCGTTAGCAGGTGAATGATTAAGGTACGTGGCAAGCTTCGTTACCGCACGGATATAGCCAATTTGGGTTTTAGGGCTGAGTCTACG
>NZ_JANQVQ010000082.1 GCF_030730205.1 Paraglaciecola sp. | reverse complement strand
AGCTCGTGGCTAAACCAATCTAAGGCCTTACCCAATTTGCCTTTTTCAGTGGCAAAATATACCGGTACGGGGGGCCTTGGAATAGCACAGGCTTTGGCAATTAACTGCCCATCAGTTAGTTGATTACGAATAAGATGCAAGGGCAAAAAGCCGACACCTATGCCTTGAATTTGCGCTTGAATTTTACTTTGCATACTCGATACACGTATTTGCTGCTTACTGTCAAAAAGGCCTGATGAGCGACCAGGCAAGGTGCGAGAGCTATCAGCCACCACAATAGTGGGATATTGATTGATGTGCTGTGTTTCAAGTAAGCCAACGAAATCGGCTAATGGGTGATGTTTGGCCACGGCAAAGACAAACTCAAAAGATCCCATTTCGTGTACGCTAAATTGTCCTTTAGGTAACTCGCCCGTCAGACCAATAGCGATATCAGCGCGTTTAGTGTGTAAGGCATCCCAGCCACCGCCGAGCACTTCTTCGATGACGGTAATTTCAACTTGTTTATCCAAACTGCAAAAGCGCCCAATAATATCAAACAGGATGTGATCCGGGATGATCGTGTCTTTCGCAATAGTCAGTTTGTTTTCCCAGCCCGACTCAAGTTGATGCACTTTTTCTTCCAGCCTGGCACTGGCTTGTAATAAGGCCATGCCTTCTTCTAACACCAATTTACCCGCTGGAGTTAAAACCGCTCGTTTAGCACTGCGATCAAACAAGGCAATGCCTAAGTCACTTTCGAGTTTTTGCATGGTATAAGTAATGGCAGATGGCACTTTAAATAGCGCTTCTGCGGCAGCGGCAAAACTGCCCCGACTATGAATCGCTTCTAGCACTCTTATCGCGTCTAGTGTTAAGGCATTTCTCATGGTCGTTAGTCTCTATATAACAGGCCTTAATCAAAGCGGCATAGCTTAGGTTAAGGCCTGCCTAGCATTAAGGTAAATCAAACACTAAGGCAATCGCCACAGCATCTGACTGGTTGCGCGTTTTAAGCGCATTAATGTCAAAGATCTTTGCGCCATCGCCCGCAGAAAGTCCTTGACCATTTAAGGTTAAGCTTCCTTCAACCATGTGCACATAGGCTTTACGACCCTGTGCAAGTTGAATGTCTTGTTCTGTACCCGCAGCTAAATACAGCTGACTAATACGGGTTTGTTGTTTAATTTTTAAGGTGCCATTTTCACCTGTTGGCGTGATAACAGGTGTTAAGCCTTGCGCTTGACCAAAGTTTTTTTGCTGATAACCCGGCTCACCGCCACGCGTTTCAGGTACCACCCAAATTTGCAGAAATTTAAGTACCTCCGTGTCCGACGCGTTAAATTCACTGTGAGTCACCCCTGTACCGGCTGACATTAGCTGAAATTCGCCTTTTGGTAAGGTCTGCACATTACCCATACTGTCTTTGTGGGCAATGACCCCTTGGGTCACAAAACTAATGATCTCCATATCACGGTGCCCGTGTGTACCAAATCCTGCTCCGGGTGCAACGGTATCATCATTGATAACACGTAAGGCTGAATGTCCCATGTGATTTTCATCATGGTACGAACCAAATGAAAAAGTATGGTGGCTCTCCAACCAACCGAAATTCGCTTTGCCACGCTGGTTTGCTGCTCTTACTTCAATCATGGTTACTCTCTTTTAGCCTTGAATAATTAAGACAATTTTTTGGCAATGATATTATCGATAGCCACTTTGCCCGAACCTGAAAACATCAAAGACACCGAGACAGCGAATAAAGCTAGGCCAAATTCATAACCGTTGTTGGCCATAAACAAACCATTCCCTACATGCACAGTAACAATGGCAACCAGCATTGTAACAGCTAAAACCAAGGCTGTAGGACGGGTAAGCAAACCGAGTAATATAAATAAGCCACCAAAAAATTCTGCTCCACCGGCCATCAATGCCATCAAATAACCGGGCTCTAGACCAATAGATGCCATCCACTGCCCTGTGCCTTCTAGACCATAGCCACCGAAGGCCCCAAACAATTTTTGCGCGCCGTGAGCGATAAAGATAATGCCTACCGGAAGACGTAATGCTAAAGGTGCTAAGCCCGCGTCAGATGACAGTAATTTCGTGTAAGTTTGTTTATTCATGTGATAACCCTCAATGTTTAAATAATTTTTTGAACAAATATGTTGAACCAGTATATTCAGCATTAGTGCTGTTAAAATAACTATAGAGAGAAACTTAGCTATATAAAATCAGTATTTTTTGCATTAATAGTTCAATTTTTTTGAACGATGAATAACGAACCGGTATGAAGCTCACTCTGCGCTAACTATTCGTAAAATTTTTACTGTCAGTGAACTGTCATTTGCCCTTTTACTCGAAGCATTACACGGTACAATGTTTGATTATGAATGGGGCAAACACATGAAGGGCTTTAACTTGAGTAGAACCAGCCGCGCCGTCGCATTATCCGCCCTCGCCTTTCCTGGTGCGGGACATTATTATTTAAAACATAAGAAAACAGCGACGCTGTTATTGCTCGTTACTGGTGCCTGTGTAATTAAAATCGCTATGGTCGCCCTAAATGTGGCAAATCTGATAAGTGATCGTTTGTTAAAAGGACAGATTGCCCTTGATATACCAAGCATTAGCCTTGCCGTAAAAACCGAGTTAGCAGCGCAAAGTGATATTTTTGTCAGCTTAAGTACTTGGCTGCTATTGGCGTGCTGGCTCTTTGGCATCCTTGACGCTTATCGCCTTGCTCAGACCGCTACAAAAATGAAGCAGGTAGCGGAAAATTAAACGCTAACAAGACATGCCGACGGGTATCAGCGGGATCAATCACCGCATCAATTTCCAGTACACTGGCGACTTCTTGCGCTTGCCCTTTTTTATAGTGTTCAGCCAATAAGCGGTCGAACAGAGCCTGACGAGCGACCGGATCAGCCTCAGCTGCGAGCTGCTTTTTATACCCTAATTTTACCGCGCCTTCTAAGCCCATTGCGCCAAACTCGCCACTGGGCCAAGCAAAGGTATAGCTAGGTTTACTGGTGCTACCGCCTAATAAAGCTTGAGCGCCAAGTCCGTAACACTTTCGCAGCACCACAGCCACCAATGGCACGGTTAACGTGGCGGCTGCGCTAAATACTTGCGACAGACGGCGCACTGCCCCACGACTTTCATGCTCGGGCCCTACCATAAAGCCGGGCGTATCACACAGCACCAGTAAAGGTAGGGTAAACTGCTGACATAGGCGCATGAACTGACTGACTTTCTCACCCGCGTCTATGTCAATCGCCCCGCCTAATACTTTGCAATTACTGGCAATCACGCCCACCGGATGGCCATTCAGATGCATTAAGCCGGTAATAACCGCTCCCCCAAACTGGGCTTTTATTTCAGTAAACGAGTCTTTATCGGCTAGGGTTTCAATGATGGTTTTAACCTCATACACAAAGCGTCTGTCTTCAGGTAAGGCGTGGCGTAACGACTCTTGGCTGTGCTGTGGTGCTTTGATGTGCTGGGGCTGTAATGGACCTTGAAAATACAACAAACACTGTTTAGCCATACGGGCTGCGGCTATTTCATCCTCAACTAAGATATCAATAACGCCATTTTTGGCTTGAATATGACTAGGGCCGATATCGGTTGCCGCTACTTTACCTAAGCCACCACCTTCGATCATGGCGGGGCCTGCCATGCCTATCCAAGATTGTTTCGTGGCAATGGTGATATCAGCCGCGCCAAATAATGCGGCATTACCAGCAAAGCAATAGCCATTAGCAACCGCAATGCGCGGCACTTTCCCCCCAAGTAATGCCCAAGTAGCAAAAGATTGGCATTGCAAACCTGAATTGACCGTGGTGATATCAGTATCGCCTGGACGCCCACCGCCCCCTTCGGTGTACATGATCACCGGCAGGTGTTTGTCTAGGCTCACCGCCAGTATGCGGTCTAATTTCATGTGATGATAATAGCCCTGCGTACCAGCCAGAACCGAATAATCATTGATCACCAATGCGCAACTCGTTTGGCTATGCTCAACTAAGCCACTATTGACTCGCGCAATACCAGTGATAATGCCATCAGCAGGGGTAGCAGATTTTAGTTCTTCATACGACCGTGTTTGACGTTGTGCGGCCACTGCAAACTGGCCATATTCAATAAAATGTTGCTCATTACACAAGGCGGCTAAATTTTCTCGCGCACTCAAATAGCCTTTAGCATGTCGTTGTTCAATGGCCCTTTGCCGCGCAGCATCTAAGGTGGCGTTTTTACGCGTATCTACTTGCCGCCTGAGTAAATCCAGGGCTGATAAGCTTTCTTCGTAATTCGCTGTGGGCAATATTGTTGTTTGCGTCTCTGAATTACCTTGCTTTATCGACAGCAGTGCATCGCCCTGCTGACATTTTTGCTGGGGTACCACATTGACGGCGCTCACCTGGCCCGCATGTTCAGCACACAGGGTATGTTGCATCTTCATGGCTTCAATAATGAGCAGCGCTTGATTTGCTTGAACTTGCTCGCCCACGTTGACAAGAACAGCGCTAATCGTTCCCATAAGCGGCGCATGTAAAGTATGACCTTGTGACATAGTTAATCCATTACTTCTTAGTTAATGACCTTCAAGAATAAAACGCTCTGCTCGTTCAACCCGCCGCGGTTTACCCACAATAACCAGCACATCACCGACATGTAATTCGATTGTATCTTCTGGCTCGGCAATTTCTTTATTGTCGCGACGTAAACCTTTGACCCGAATACGCAAACGTTCTGCATCGAGAGCTTGTAAGGTTTTACCCACAGCAAAGGCCTTGTTAGTTAAAATGACCGCGTGCATAAATTCTAATTTATCTTTTTTGCTGTAATCTAATTCGGTGGTTTCGCCCGGGAAAAAACCATGCATATTGCCATAGTGACCTTTCCTTTCTTTTTGCACCCGCTTCAGAATACGTGACATCGGCACGCCAGATAAATGCATCACCTGTGAGATCAACATTAAGCTCCCCTCTAATATCTCTGGCACCACTTGTGATGCGCCAGCGTCGAGTAACTCTTGCATACGATAATCTTTGCGGGTGCGAACAACGATAGGTAGGTCAGGATATAAACTGGATATCAATTGAATGACACTTTTGGCTTTTTCATGTTCATCAAAAGTGATCAGCACCAATTTGGCTTTTTCAATGGCAACGGAGCGTAAAATATCTTTTTGTTTTACATCACCAAAATACACTGGCTCTTGTGCACTTTGACTTTCTTGTACCCTGATGGGATCCGCATCCACCACCATATAAGGAATGGCTTCCGTTTTTAATAAACGACTCACTGACTGCCCCACTCGGCCATAGCCGAAGATCAAAATGTGATCGCACATAGCTTGATGTTCAGCCAACATCTGCTCTGTCCCTAACACTACAGGCACGGCTTCAGGGCTGATGCGCCGTGCAAACTCATGACTTTTATCAACCAACCACGGAGTCAGCGCCATACTCATGACCCCGATTGTGAGTAACAACGAACCCTGCTCAGAAGACAGCAGTTTATGATCGACCGCCAAAGCTGCTAAAACAAAACTAAACTCCCCCAACTGACATAGTTTAAAACCTGCCGCCCAGCCATCTTGTTTATTTAGCCCCACAAGCCAAGCGGACACGCGAATAAGCACGATCTTAAGAAGAATAATCACCCCTAAACCAAGCAAGGCCCAATGCAATTGCCCCGGTAAATTATGTAGCTCAAGACGCATACCGATGGTAATAAAAAACAAACCCATCAAGATATCACGAAAGGGTCTTATATCTGCTTCAAGCTGATGTTTATATTGGCTTTCTCCCAACATCATGCCTGCTAAAAAAGCGCCCAGCGCCATCGACAAACCAAATGAAAAGGCCAAACCTGCGGCCATAAGTGTGACCATGATGGTGGTTAATACAAAGAGTTCGTCAGTTCGAGTCCTCGCTACTTCACTGAATAACTTAGGTAGTACCCATTTACCGACAGACATGAGTATGGCAACCACGAGCACGCCTTTGATAAAGGCCATAACAATAGCCAGCCATAGACTATGTTGCGCATCATTGGCTAATAAGGGAACCAAGATCAATAAGGGCACCACGGCCAGATCTTGTAACAGTAAAATACTCACTGCGATTTGCGCACGAGGCGTATTGATAATACCTAAATCGCTGCTTTGCTTGATGACAATGGCCGTTGATGACAGGGCAATTATGCCACCAATGACTAAGGCAGTTTTGAGCTCAAATCCAAGCACGATAGCCAGCACCATAAACACTCCGGTGGTGAGTAGCATTTGGCTCAAGCCCACCCCGAATACCAGATGGCGCATGGCTAGCATTTTAGGTAGAGAGAATTCTAAACCTAACGAAAACAACAAAAATACGATGCCAAGTTCGGCAAAATTTTGCATATCTTCAGGATGTTCAAACAGAGCGAGTAAATCCGGACCGGCCAAAATTCCGCAAAATAAATAGGCTAAAATGGGGGGTAAATTGATACGTTTAAATACCCAAACCGTCGCAACAGCGACCGCCATTAGTATCACGATGTTGGCCAAATTCCCGTGCATATTCACCCTTGAGTAAGTCAATTGAGTGGTATTTAAACACTAGGCACAATTTTTGCTCTAGCATTCTCAAGCAATACAAAATTTAGTTAGCCGCCAAATTATTGGCAGGAGTTTCTCTTGGAACAACTCAGTCCGTTTTATGATGAAGGTATCAGTGATACCCGCTTTAATCTAGAACATTTCAATCAGGGAATGAGCCAAACAGACGTGAATCAGTTTATGCATAAGTTACTGAGCACGATAGATTTGTCGCGTCTAAGCGAAGTGTATTTTCAGCAGCTACAAGTCCGTTTAAGACTTGAGAGTATTGATATTCAGTTTGCTGAAAAAACATTGAGCTTAGGTTCCAAACGTCCACAAACTCACCCTAAAACCTTAAGCTGTTTACGCAGTGGCGATACCTTTGCGAGCATTCACTATGGCTTTAATCGTGCTTTATCGGTAGGCGACTGGCAGATATTGCAACAAATGCATATGTATTTTTGTAATCCGCTGAATAACGCGCTTGAACACTACAAAATAAAGCAATTTGCCATGAAAGACTTTTTAACATCTTTAGGCAATCGTGCCAGCTATGATGAGGCTTTGAGTCGTTTAATTAGCCAGGCAGAACGTCATCAGGCCCCCTTTGGTTTACTCGTACTGGATTTGGATAACTTCAAACAAGTGAATGATCAATACGGCCATAATGAAGGTGACAAAGTGCTGATCGCCTTTACGCAAACGCTACTGCATTGCTTACGAGATACTGACTTTGCGTTTAGATTTGGCGGTGATGAGTTTTGCTGTCTCTTACCCGATACCACTGCGCCCGATATTCAAGTTATTGCTGAGCGGATAAAAGCAGCCGTTACGCACACTGGCTTATTACGCAAATACAATGTGTCATGCAGTATTGGTAGTACGCTTTATCAACGACACGATGTAGCAGCAACGATGTTTGCTCGCGCCGACTCTGCTTTATATCAAGCGAAACAAAACGGCCGAAACTGTATTAAAGTGGCTTAGTCTTTTGCGGTAGCAGCGGCAAGAATTTGCCTTGTGGCGTTTTTAAATAGAGAAGAATGGCAGGTAGGTGGCGCTTTTAAGCTAGCGCCACAGGTTGAGTTAAACGCACCACCGCATGTACCCTTTCCATAATATGCTGGAAATCAATCCCAATATCTAAGGTGACAACATCAGGCTCCGCATGAGGTAACTCTAAAGCGGCATATTGACTGGTCAACAAGCTAATGGGCATAAAATGATCGACCCGCTGTTGCATACGGCGCTCTATGACTTTTTGCTCGCCGTACAGATGAATAAACAAGGTGTTGAAACCCAAATTACGAAAACGCTGGCGATGATGACGACGCAGACCAGAATATGCCATAACGGTATTCTGCAGCGGTTCGCTGGTAATTTTATCAGATAAGCGTTGCAACCAAGGTTCTCGCATGGCATCAGTTAAGGGTTTACCTGCGGCCATATGGCGCTTTGATTCAGCTGAGTGAAAATCATCGGCTTCAATAAATCGATAAGCAAGATCGTGGGCTATTTTTGAACCAACAGACGATTTACCGCAACCACTTACGCCCATAATAATGATAAGTTTGAGTCTGGTATCAGACTGGCTATGTTGAAATGACATCTTGAGCTCCCTGCACGGAATAAACACTTAACGGCAGTTGCACCCTAACCTGATTTCTGCCCCTGCCACAAAATCGCCTCATACAGTGCACCTCTATCACAGGATTTTCAATAAAAAATTGCTGTTTTTATCAGCATAATTCAGATAGAAATAAACCCAGTATTGAGACCTTAATTACCGACTAAGGCTTCTATAAAGACCTTGTCGATTTGCTGTTTTTGCCCTTTCGCGACGAGTTGCTCTAAGGCTACATTAAACTTGTTCATCCACTCCTGCGCATGCGGATAAGATTTACTCATCACAAAATATAAAGGCTCGGTAGAGAGTTCTTCGGGAAAAATTTTTATGGGCCCGTAAGGTCCGTCGGTCTTATGTAATTTTGTCGCCTTAATATAGCCGTTGGTTAAACCCGCATCACTCCAGCCGCGTTGTACTTGACCAACGCAGCCTAAGCCGTCTTTAGCTCGGTTCACTGTCATGGCAAATCGCTCTATAACACTTTGTTCAGCCGCACCAATACTATAACCATGCGGAATGCATAAGCGCTTTCCCCTAACTTTTTCGATGGTATCAATGCGTGAATCTTGGGCCACATAAAGGCGAATAGGCACGAAGTTAATTGGCTGAGAATATAAAAAATGTTCACTGCGCTCTGGCGATTTTATATAAGGAAAAGCGCCAAATAACTTAGCTTCCTGAGTCCATTTTAGGCCTCTGTCCCAAGGCAGCACTTCAAAATGCGCTTTGACTGCCATCTCTGAAAAAATCGCTTCAAGCAAAGCCTTAGACCAGCCACCATACATAAATGATGAGTCGACAAAGGGAAAGTAGCCATCGCCTGTGGCAATGTTTATCATACTAGCGCCCGTGGGCTCAGTTTTGTCTTGAGCCTGACTTGCATTAAGCGGTGCGTACAGCACAAGTAGTAAGAAAAACCGAAGCAAATTTACTGCTCTATGCCCTTTAGTTATATTTTGTATCAATCTTAGCGTCCTGTTTTAAGATTTTTCTTTGCAAAACATGGTAGTTTTGCTTACACGCAGTAGGGTAAAAACGATGCGTGCGCAATTTATCACAACAGGCGCAATTTTTGACCAAAATTTGTATTTTATTTAGGACCATAAAGCATCGGATTAAACAACAATTTGAGCCAAGTCATAAGTTAATTAAGACGATATCAGCGAAGTGTATTCGAACATAAACGAGACCAAGTATTCATGTTAAAAATCATTGAAATTAGTGAATTACAAACGGGCATGTTTGTGACTCGCGTGGTGAAACAAAAGGGAAAATTAAGATTAACTTCCAGCGGAACGGTCAAGCGAGAAGAAGAAATCACCAGACTACAAGAAAAAGGGATCCTAGAACTTGAGATTGACTTGAGCAAAAGCTTGGGTGAACAAAGCGGTTTACATGACTTGAGTTTGCAAGAGTTTAGTAAAGACTATGGGCAGCAACTTGAGCATTCTTTAAAAATATTTGAGCAAGCAAAAGATATTCAAAGCCGTTTGATGGACCGGATTTCCAAAGGAAAAATTGCAAACTTAGAAGCGGTAGACGAATTGGCTCACCACTTGTTAGAACGTATTTTCGATAATGAAGATACGATGAGCATTGTCACCCTTGTCAGTGAAAACGACCAATACTTTATCGAGCATAGCCTTAATTGTTCGATCTTAATGATGTTGTTTGCTCGTCACCTAGGTTATGACGAAGAAGTGATGCAAGCGTTGGGAGTTGGGGCATTATTGATGGACATCGGCATGCTTAAATTGCCCTTGTTGTTAACCGAAAAACCAGAGAGTTTTAACCAAGCTGACACTCAAAAAATGCAAAAGCACGTCAAAGTGGCGTTGGACTTAGTAGGCCAACTAGACGATATCTCTGATATTAGTCGTGAAGTTATTGAGCTGCATCACGAACGGTTGGATGGTTCCGGTTACCCTGAGGCCTTAACCGAACAACATATATCGGTGTATGGTCGGATGGCCGCAATTGTTGATGTCTATGATTCTCTCACCACCAAACGCCCTTATCGCGATGCCTACAAACCTGCCAGTGCTCTTCTGTTGATGACGGATGAAATTCCAGGCCTTGATCAAAAGCTATTAAAAGCGTTTATTTCTTGTATAGGTGCAAACCCCGTTGGCTCACTGGTTAAGTTATCCAGTGACAAGTTAGCGATCGTGTTAAATCGCAATAAACGTAATCCACTTAAACCGATTGTCATGGTGTTTTATGATTTGCAAACTAAGCAAAGCGGTGAACCTTACCCCTTAGATTTAGCAAAGTCTGAAGATGTCATTAAAGGCAGTATTGATCCTGCCGATTTTGGGGTGAATTTACAGCAATTTTTGATACAAACCTTCAGCGCAAAATAGCCGCAAGTCTCTACCAATCTGTCATCGCCATCATGCTAAATTCGTGGCCTTGATAGTTCAGTATCACATGCTGAGAGGCAATTTGAATGATGCGAACTTTGTTGTCGATCACATCCCCTTCTAACATTCTTTGACCATTGACTCTGACCCAGCGATCAGCTGGGTTAGACGCGAACATGTGTGCTGAAAACGACATACTCGGCAACTCATTCATCACCCAAGCTGGTAATTGATCTATTCGGGGTACATTTTGTGAGCCTGATTGATGAGTTGGTGGTGTCAGGACTGGTGAACGCTGGATCTGACTATCCGCTTGGTTAAAGCGCTCAAGGGACTCGCTAGTACTTTGCCCGTTTGCGGCTTCTTTATCCATCTGTTTAATGACAGTTTCAAAACGCTTGAGCAATTCAGGGGAGAGTTGGGGTTGAGGCTCAGGCTCGCCTTTAGGCTGCACGTTCTCTTGAACAATGGCTGGTTCAATATCTTGTTTTACCGGCTTTGTCTGCTGGACAACAGGCGCTTGCACAACTGGCGTTAGCTCCTTTGGCACCTTCTGAACTGGCTCAGCAGCTAAGGGCAAAGACTGGTTAACGACTGGTTCATTCTTTTGCTCGCTCTCAATGAGAGTGGCATCGCTAGCGCTTACCGCGTATTGAAGTTCAACATCGTTGTGAACCTCAACATTGGCCGCAGTTGTTGAAGTGAGATGGCCATCCGTGACCACCAAGGGGCTACGTAAACTCAGCACATTTGGTAGATAGGCAATAGCAAACCCAAGGGCAAAACCGCCCAGCATCATCGCCAACAGCAAAGTGTAACGTTTCGCGTAAACTTGCCACGCCGAGGGGATGTCCTGCACAGAAGGCAAAAACAAACTGCGATTAAATTGATCATGCAATTGGCTGTCTTGCCTATTTTGAATACCTGAACCACTTTGCAATAATTGTAAGGTCGCTGAGCTATGGACCACGGGCGTTTCAATTTCAACGGTTTGGGTAGGATCAATTTGCACTTCCTGAATACCCATTTCAATCAAACCTTGGATCATCTCAACACTGGTAACTAAACCTGACTTGCGAATTTTAAGAGGACCATTTTGTTTAGTCACTTGTACAATAACCATTCCCGGCACAAGGGACGCCGTTGCAATACAGTTATTATGCATAAAGTCGCCCTACCCAAAAACCTAAGACGGCAGCGCCGATAAAACTGGCCAGCATAATATATGTCCAAGGCTTGCCAACACGCTGCTTAACCACATCATCCCCCAGTATTTGCTCAGCCGCAGCGTAAAAAATATGCTTTTGAACTACAGGTAACTGTTTGGTAAAGGTGAGCGTTAAGGCTCTGTCGCAAAGCAAATTAATCACTCTTGGAATACCACCAGTAATTTGAAACGCAGCCCGCAGTGTGGCGGGGCTAAAGGTACTAATATCGCCATTAGCGACCCCGAGTCGATGACCGATATATGACTTAACTTCAGTGGCGGTTAAGGGCAACAAATGGTAACGAGCGGTAATCCGCTGAGCTAATTGGCGTAACTCATTACGCTTGAGGAGCTGCTGTAATTCAGGTTGTCCAATCAACACCACTTTAAGCAGTTTTTCACGATGAGTTTCTAGGTTCGTTAGTAAACGAAGTTGTTCTAGAACTTCGGGTTGTAAATGCTGGGCTTCATCTATTATCAGAACGGTGTTCATTCCTAACTGATGGTTTGCTGCGAGTTTTGCCAAAATCAAATCGGTAAAATACTTGAGGCTTACTTGCTTATTTTCGTGTTCAATGCCCAATTCATCACAAATGGTGGCCAACAACTCGATAGCTGACAAGGTGGGATTGAGTATCATTGCCACTTGGGTATTTTGCGGGAGTTGTTGCATTAACTTGCGAGATACAGTGGTTTTTCCGGTGCCGACCTCACCGGTTAACATCACAAACCCCCCGCTTTCGCGCAGGCCAAAAATCAGATGAGCTAAGGCTTCTTTGTGGCGTGGACTCATGTATAAATAATCAGGATTAGGTGCGATAGAAAAGGGATTATCCGATAATCCAAAATAACTCAAATACATAGTTTTACTGTGGCCAGCCCGTGTGAAAGTTGCGCAGCTAAACTAACCAGTAAGGCTGCGCTTGTCAAAGGGACAAGACCTTGATTTACGATTTTTTTATCCCCTTAGATTGATGCAATTAGCCTTGATTAAGGCATAATGTTTGGGTCAAGCCTTTAAAAATAAAATCAACAACATGCAAGTTTACTTAGTCGGTGGTGCAGTACGCGATAAACTGCTCGGCCTTAAAATCAAAGATCGCGATTGGGTAGTTGTAGGTGCTACGCCAAAACAGATGCTGGATCTTAACTATCAGCAAGTAGGGGCTGATTTTCCGGTATTTCTGCATCCTAAATCTAAAGAAGAATACGCCCTGGCTCGTACTGAACGAAAAACAGGCCAAGGTTACAACGGTTTTGAATGCTATGCCGCCCAAGACGTTACGTTAGAGCAAGACCTACTGCGTCGCGACCTCACTATTAACGCCATGGCCTTAGATGAGCATGATCACATTGTTGACCCCTACCATGGCCAACAGGACCTAATAGACAAAAAGCTACGGCATGTTTCAGCTGCATTTATAGAAGACCCCCTACGAGTTTTCAGGGTCGCTCGGTTTGCTGCCCGTTATGCGACACTGGGCTTTACCATAGCTGATGAAACCATGGCGCTGATGCAAGCGATTTGTCACTCTGGCGAGATACAGCACTTAAGTGCAGAGCGAGTATGGCAAGAAACCGCACGCAGTCTATCTGGTCCCTCACCAGAGATTTATATTGATGTATTAAAACAATGTGGCGCACTTAATGTGTGGTTTCCCGAACTTGCTACACTATGGGGGATCCCTAATCCAGAAAAATGGCATCCCGAAATTGACACAGGTGTACATACCCTCATGGTGTTACAACAGGCGGCTAAGCTGAGCGAAAAACTCACCGTGCGCTTTGCCGCGTTGGTTCATGACCTTGGCAAAGGGCTTACACCAGAAAAATACCTGCCCTCCCACCCTGGCCACGAAAAATCCGGTTTATCCGCCATCAAAACCTTGTGTGAACGGATCAAGGCGCCGAATGATTGCCGAGAATTAGCGATGATAATGAGCGAATACCATACCCATGTTCATCGTGCCTTCGAACTCAAAGCCAGCACTATCGTAAAAATGTTCAGTCAATGCGATCCCTGGCGCAAGCCTGAGCGCTTTAAAGAATTTTTACTCGCTTGTGAAGCGGATGCTCGTGGGCGTACCGGTTTTGAAAATCGCCACTACCCCAATGCGGATTTTATTTGGCAAGCCTATCAAGTTGCTTTACAGGTTGATGTAAAAGCCATTGTTGAATCAGGATTAAAAGGTGAGGCGATCAAACAGCGTTTAACTGAATACAGAATAAAGGCAATTAGCCACTTAAAAGCCACTTATCAGCATTAAGTCAAGATTACTGTGAGTTGTTCCTCGATTTATCCTGCGCAATTCTGCCGTCATAAATCGAGAATACCGCTATTACCCGCCGCTAAATGTAACAAATGTTGCTCCTCACCTGTGCTCAAGCCCAAAATGTAATTAAATTACAGAATTATTAAGTCTTTTTTTAAATATACTTATATCAATAAGAAATATAGCAAGAGCAAAAATACATAAAAATCATAAACTTAAATAATGTTAACGCATTAACAACCCTAATTTACAAAAGCTTAATTAAAGCTATACAAAGAAAAAACAACATTTTTTTGTAACTTAATTACTATTTGTTCCGAGAGTTGATGCATTAAACAACTCATATGATTGAACTAATTAATTAACGAGGTATTGAATATGAAAAAGTTACTTGTTTCTGTTGTTGTTGCCGCTGCTAGCTTGTCATTCAATGCTACTGCTGCTTTAGATAGCGCCAAAAAAGTTAAGTTTGTTGGTGACACTGAATTTGCTAGTTTCTGCAAAGCAGCTGTTAACAATGATGCTAGTTTGTTCAAACGCGCTGTATCTAAGCAAGTTGGCGTTTTTGCTAACTCAAGACAACGCGCTCTAGACCTAGTGCTAGAAAACGTAAGCTGTGATGGAAAAAGCATCGCTGAGTTCTCTGAAACTCGCCAAGCGACTAACGTTATTGATTTCATCAAAAACGTTAAATAAGACCTAATTTAACTGAATCTGCTGTGCGGTATAGCACAGCAGGTTTGTTAAATGCTTTTTTGCTACACCGCTCAATGTAAAAGCCTTTCTAATGCAGCATTCTAGGGCGTCCTCCTTGCTTTTCCGCGCAATAATTCGTTTACCATTCACTGCTTAAATGTTCCTTTTTAATTCCTAGGTTTTCGGTCATACAGGTTTTGGTTCCTAAGCTTTGGGTATTGAAATTCAATAGTGTATAGCGCATGCTTTTTGTCTCGCTTGATATCCGCTAATTATGGCTTAGACAACATGACTCAAACGGTATCTCAACTAGGCCTGCAAGCCTCACTATTGCAAGATGGTCATCAGAAACCTGATACCTGCACAATTTAACGCCCAGACTCCCATGCTATTTAAAGAAGTCGCGGTAGAGATCAAATATCTCGCAATCAACCTTCAGTGATAGCGCCGATATCGTTACAATTAAAAATCGCTTTTATCGAACACACTTCGTGACCCAATACACCGCCTTGTGCTAACTTAAGATAGTAAGAAAAGAGTAGTACAGCGCCCTCTTTTTTGCTTTTTTAGCCTTTTGCTTTTTAGTCTTTGAACACTCCAATGATGAACAGGATCCACTATGCTAACACCCACGCAACTTGCCACCATGCTCGCACTTCAAAACAGCATGAACATCAAAGTCAATCCCAATTGGTTAACAGCAGGTTACGCTTACCTTCGTGCGGCGATGATTGAATCGGTAGAGGGGATTGAACATCATGGTTGGAAGTGGTGGAAAGCCCAGCACAAAGATCTAGCCCAATTGCAAATGGAATTAGTCGACATTTGGCATTTTGCTTTGTCACACATCATTATCGAGTATAACGGCAACATCGAGCAGTCTGCACAAACCATCGCCGAGCAACTCGAATCTAAACGCACAAGTCTAGTGTTTGATGGTCAAGACTATGATTTTAGTCGCTTATCAATACTTGATAACCTTGAATTGATGGCCGGTTTGTGCGCGGCAAAACGCTTTGATGTGCCCTTATTCATTAAGATTGTCGAACAGGCTGAAATGGATTCAAACGAGTTATACCGCCAATACGTGGGCAAAAATGTATTGAATTTTTTCCGCCAAGACCATGGCTACAAAGAAGGCACTTATCGCAAAGTTTGGCAGGGCCGCGAAGACAACGAACATTTAGTAGATGTATTAAACAGCTTAGATATTAGTCTTGCAGACTACAGCACTCAGGTATACAGCGGCTTAAAACAGCGTTACCCAAACTAAATAGTAAGTAAGGAGACCGCTAGGTGGCACTCAACATTCTCTATCGTGGCCCCGCTGAACGCGGGCAACATTGGCAAACCCTGTTTGCGCAACATTTGCCGCAAGTAAAATGGCACAATTGGCCAGAAGTAGACGACAATTCAGCCATTGATATGCTGGTTTGTTGGATCCCACCTAGAGACTACCAACAGGATTATCCCAACTTAAAAGTACTTTTTTCTGTAGGCGCCGGCGTTGACCAACTGAATATCGCTACAGTGCCAAAAGAATTACAAGTGGTCAGAATGTTAGATCCCGGTATTCAACAAGGCATGACAGAATTTGTACAAATGTCGGTACTGAATATCCACCGCGACACACTCGCTTATGTGAATATGAACCAACGAGGCCAGTGGCAGCAACTACCTGGCGTAAGCACAGCAAAGCGTCAAATAGGCATCATGGGATTGGGCAATTTAGGCCAAGCTGCTGCGCTCGGTTTACAAAATTTAGGTTTTAGCGTTCACGGTTGGAGTAAACGTCCAAAGGTTCTCCCTGATATGCAGTGCTTTCATGGCAACGACCAGCTTAAGGTGTTTTTACAACAATGTGACATTGTGGTGTGTTTACTGCCTCTTACCGATGAAACCCGAGGCATTTTGAATCAACACACCCTCGCTTGTTTACCAAAAGGCGCCAGCGTGATTAATGTAGGACGTGGCGAACATATTGTTGAACATGATTTACTTAACTTATTGAACCAGCAACATTTACGCTATGCAGTACTCGATGTCTTTGCCAAAGAGCCGCTACAAGCAGACCATCCATTTTGGCAACACCCGCAAATTTGGGTTACGCCACATATCGCGGCCATTACCCAAAATGATAGTGCGGGCCTAGCCCTGCTTGCCAACGTGCAACGTTATATAAACAAAGACACGATGGTGGGTGTGGTTGACCTCAATGCTGGGTATTAATGTCAGCGATGAGGTTTACGAAGTGCGGCTATTGCGCTTTAAACCATAATAAATAGCCGCGCCAGTAAACGAACCGGTAAACCAGCCATATTGGTAGTACCATACAAAGTATGAGTGAAACAGTGACGCTAAGGTCAATGCAACGGGAATAGCGAAAGCCAATAAGCCTGCTAGGTTGAAGTTAGGGTAACGCCCGCCTTGTTTGTACAAATCGACTAAGTCTAATTGCTGACGCCTGATAATAAAATAGTCCACAATCATAATGCCTGCAATCGGCCCAAGAAGGCTCGAATACCCTAACAGCCAGTTTGAATACAGCGCTTCGACACTGCGTTCAGATTCGATCCAATGTAACTTTTTTAACAGCTCCCAGCTCATTAAAGCAATACCAATCAAACCAGTTAGCAATACGCCCTTGGACTGATTGATAAACTTGGGTGCCATATTCTGGAAATCATTAGTAGGCGATACGATATTCGCTGCGCTGTTGGTGGATAAGGTTGCTATGATAATCATCACCATAGCCAATCCCACCCATAAGGGGCTGTCAATTTTACTAATTAAGTTGATGGGATCCGAGATCGTTTCACCCACCAATACAGTGGAAGCAGAGGTTAAAATGACACCCAGAGCGGCAAAGAAAAACATGGTTAAAGGCAGCGCCACCACCTGACCGATAACTTGATCCTTTTGTGATTTAACATAACGACTAAAGTCTGGAATGTTCAAACTCAGGGTGGCCCAAAAACCTACCATCGCGGTCACACCGGCCAACATATATCCCAACACAGGCTCACCCTCAGGCCTTGATGCCGGTGTCGCTAATAAGGCTGGCACATCGATTTGTGGCAACGCCCACCACATTAAGCCAGCGCTGACTATAACCAACAATGGGGCTGACCAATTCTCCAAATGTTTTATGGCATTTTCACCTTTTAACACCACCCAGATATTAAGAGCCCAGAAGATAAAAAAACCGTATACCTCCCCTACACTGCCAAGTTCAGCCCATGATGGTAGTAAAGCTGAAAACAACAAATGACAAGCCAAACCACCAAATAAGGTTTGAATACCAAACCAACCACAAGCGACAAGAGCACGAATTAAAGCAGGGACATTAGAGCCATACAAACCAAAGGAAGATCGCAGTAACACCGGAAAGGGAATACCATATTTGGTGCCAGCAAAGGCATTGAGCGTAAGCGGTATAAGCACAATCAAATTGGCAACTAATATGCTTATCAGTGCCTCGGTGACCGACAAACCAAAGTAAGCCGTTAATACACCGCCCAAGGAATAGGACGGCACACAAATGGCCATGCCAACCCATAACGCCGCCACATTTGTTTTGTGCCAAGTTCGCTGCGCTATTTTAGTGGGAGCAATATCCTCATTATATAAGGGGCTCAGACGTACATCGTCTTGCACATCTAGTTCAACAAAATCCCCTTTTAGCTGCATGGAGGATTTTTTGCCTATCGTAGCGTAATCCTCAATTTGCATTTTTTACCCTTTTATTTCGACTTAACTATACATTTCCTTACGACTAGGACACTAATTTACAAGCATCTTGAAGTCTGATGCAACCCACAAAGAGACTTTATTTTTTCGGTATCAACCGTACCTGATGTGAACAATTATCAAGGCTGGACTTTACTTTTAATCCAAATAAACAGCGGCTGAGCAACGTTCTGCGCACCAACTCATAGCCAATAAAACAAGCAACACAGGTAAGCAGGATTAAAACAGGCGCTTCGATACTCGCTGGTAAGTCCCAGGGTAAAAGTTGCATGGCAATCACCACGATGAGGGTTTGATGAAAGATGTACCAAGGTAAAATGGCTTGATTGGCATACCTAATAAAACGATTAGAAAAATTTAGGTA
>NZ_JANQVQ010000081.1 GCF_030730205.1 Paraglaciecola sp. | reverse complement strand
TCATCTACTGACAGCTTAGTCACCGCGTCATTACCTTCTAGCAAATTATCCGCTAAATCTCGTTTTTGCTGATGCAAGGCGACGATTTTCTCTTCAATGGTGTTTTGGGTAATCAACCTATAGATAGTCACAGGCCGGGTTTGGCCAATGCGATGGGCACGATCAGACGCTTGCTCTTCTACTGCCGGATTCCACCAAGGGTCCATGTGTATCACATAGTCTGCTGCGGTTAAATTTAAGCCTGAACCACCGGCTTTTAGGCTAATTAAAAAGATATCGCCTTCACCGCGTTGAAAGGCGTTAACTCGCTCTTGTCGCTGTTTTTGCGGGGTTGAACCGTCAAGATATTGATAGCTAAACCCTTTGGCTTCAATGTGCTGCTTAATTAGTTGTAAGTGGCCCACAAACTGGCTAAAGATCAGTGCTTTGTGTTTGTTGAGTTTTAGCTCCTCAAGCAATTCATCTAGGGCGGCCAGTTTGGCGCTGGGAATATCAGTTTCAGCCATGACTAGTTTGGGGTGACAACAGGCTTGGCGCAGTTTCACTAACTCTGCAAGCATCTTAATCCGTTGCTCGCCAGGGTTGGTTTGTTGGTTGTTTTGGCTGATATTATCGATGGCATTCAGTCGCAGCGCTTCGTAAAAATCGCGCTCTTGTGGGCCCATTTCAACGCGAATATTAATGTCGGTTCGTGGAGGTAATTCGGTTAATACTTGGTTTTTCATGCGCCGCAAAATAAAGGGTTGGATCAAGGTTTTTAAGCCTTGACTGGCCTTACGTGCCGCAAGAGGTTCGTCTTTTACATTGTCCATGGGCAGTGCAAACCGTTCGCCAAAACGTTTTAAGTTGCCAAGTAGTCCAGGGTTAATAAAGCGAAATAAACTCCACAGTTCGCTAAGATTGTTTTCAATAGGCGTACCGGTGGTGATCATCTTAAAATCCCCCTTTAAGGCACAAGCCGCTTTGGTGCGTTTAGCCAGTGGGTTTTTCAATGCCTGAGCTTCGTCGGCAACAATCGTATGCCAGTGCACTTGCTTGAGAATGTCGCTTTCACGCTGCAATAGACCATAACTGATGATCACGCAATCAAATGGGCTTAAATCGTTTAACAAGTTTTCGCGCTGCAGGGTATTACTGGAGTCAGCGAAGAGTTTGATATTGAGCGTGGGGGCAAACTTAAGCGCCTCTTGTTGCCAATTAAAACACACCGAAGTCGGTGCAATCACCAAACTGGGCCCTTGACTAGCCCGTGACAGTAAAATAGCCAGGGCTTGTAGGGTTTTCCCCAAGCCCATATCATCGGCTAAACAGGCCCCTGCCCCCCAATGCGCCAAGCGGGATGCCCAGTCAAAACCTTCTAATTGGTAGCTGCGCAGTTGCGCTTGAAAGGTAGAAGGAATGTGCGGTTTTATGTTATTGGCTTGATGCATTTTTTTGGTTTGCTCATCCCAAGCATGCAGCGTTTTCATGCGCATGCCACTGGTGGCTTCTGCTATTTGTAAGCTGGCTAAAGCATGAAATTTACCGTCATCGCTAACTTGGTTGATAAGCTCAAGCTTGTGGCGTAAGTCTTGTGATAAGGCGAGTATTTGTTCATGGCCAAGCTCGATAAACCGACCATGACTGGTTTTAACCAGTTCGAGCAACTTACGCAGTTCAAGCACTTGTTGATTGTCTATTTGCAGTTCGCCGCTAAGATCAAACCATTCATTTTTTTGCCCCAAGGCTAGTTGGAGATGCTCGCTACCTAGGGCTTTAGTTAAGCTGATTTTTTTGCCTTTGGGCCAACGCAACAGTAAATCGAAAGCGTTTTGACTCATAGCGGTTTCGAGTTGTTCTAGTGCTTCGAGCGCGGTTTGTAAGTCATCTAATAGCAAGCTGTTATCTGGCATAGCTAAAAAAGCGGGGCAGCTTTGGTCGAGCAGATCAAGTAAGCTTTCTTCGCGCACTAAGTCTCGCTGGGTTGCCATGCGCTTACCGTTTAGCTCGGTGGTTAAACTGGCACTGCCTACACCGGGTTTAAAGGCTGGCCCTTGTTCACCAAAGGGCATCACCACGCAAGTAAAGGCCAGTCCTTGTTGATGGGGCTGAATGTTCACCACCAAATGGGGATCACAGGGGTGATGTGCTAAACCGGTATCTAACTCCGTAATATCTGATTGAATATTTAAAAATGATGCAATAGCGGCAATGCCATCTAGGGCTTTTTGTTTGGCACTAATAGGAATAAGCAAGCCCGACTCACCAATGATCTCGGCGACTTTCAGATGGTCAGCTGAAAACACCGTAAGCTGATATTGCCTGTGATTAAGCGACTTTAAATCATAGGCAGACTGCCCCTGGTATTCACTGATATCGGCGGGCAAATCAGCAATGCTTAAACACAACTGCTCGCCTTGCTCACTGACCAATAATTCTGGCTCACGCTGAGTTATCTCGATGTTTTGTTCTAAGTCGTCTGTGTGGTAAAGATTGTCTATACCCACCGCGGCCTCTAGGGCTGATAAACCTTGCAGAACGTAATCTGTCTTAGCGTAATAGCCCCATTGCTGATACATCTCAATCTCGCGGCAAAGCCGTTTATCGCTGTCGCTTAGATACTCAATTTGGGCAAATTCTTCTTTTAAGCGTTTAAGCGAAACGCTGCGCCCCTTACTCCAGCCTGCTTTACTCAATTTTTGCTCACGGGCCTTAAACTGGTGAGACAAGCCAGGCTCAAGCTCCCAAATTAAACGCACCGGTTTGCTTGGGCTTTGTTTCTCTGTTTGGGTGTTTTTTTCGCTGTTTGGATTCAGCGCAATCAGTTTATCCAGCGCTAAGTCCCACTCTGACTTGGTGGTTATTAGGCTGCAAATATCGATTAATTTTGATCCGTGATTTGGTTCGTGCTTTTTATTGCTCTCTTTCTTACTGAAGCACGCCGCCATTTGCTGACAAAAATCGGCAAATAAGGGATAAGCAAGCTGGTTAAAATGAGTCTGATATTTTACGGCTAACTTGGCCAAGGTAGGATCTTTAGGGTGGTTACACCACACATTTGCCAGCAAGTAATTAAAATAACTCAGTTGATGGGAGAAAAAGTCGAAGTCTTCATCCACTCTGCTGTAATGAATATTGCCAGTGTATTTTTCCCCGTTTGATAAACACACAATCGGTTTTGCTAGGCTTTGGCTCAGGCGGATAAAATCCCCCGTAACCTTACGGTCACTCTCTTCAAATTCCACTTGCTCTAGGGCAGTGGTAAAATAACTGACATCCTCTTGGTTAGCATGAACCACCAAGGCCAGCTTGTAAAAATAACCTAAGACATCGTTTAAATATTGCTTTTTACGTTTAGCGATTTTGTTTTTTGCCACTAAGGCTTGCTCAAAAAACGCAATGGCTTGGCGGTTATCACCGCTTAAAAAAGAATGGGCACCTAGTAACTGTAATCCATAGCTTGTGCTGTCTTGTGCATGTTGCACCCGAGCAAAATCAGCAAAGCGTAACTGATATAAATACTGCTCTGCGAGTAAATGCTGACAGTCGATATTGTATGCGGGGCTACTTGGATCTGAATGAGCCGCGCACACTTGTTCTAATAATTGAATGGGGTAATCAAGACTTTGCCCCTGCATTTGAAAGGTTCTAATTAAGCTAGCAAAAGCCTGATATTGCATAACCAGAGGCAATTGTAAAAACGCGCTAAGCTCAAAGGGTAAAAAGAATAATTCAAGTAAAATCTGATTTTGCACATGATCAACCACCTGAGGATTTTTATTAAACTCAAAGGCTGCGGCAAGCTTGTCTGTTAAATTTAAAAAATACAGGTCGCGAATGACTCTCTGCCTATCGGCCACCTTGTTCTGCCAACTGTAACTATTAACTACCGGCACTACGTGTTCGGCGGCTTTGATAATTTCAAGCAGCAATGCAGGGCTTTTCTTGAAAGGCATAAAAGTAAATAAGTGATGAAATTGTTCTACTTCGGCACTTAAGCGGTTTGCCAACAAGGTATTGATTTGCATGCCTTCTAGGCTAAATGATACCAAGGCGTTTTTACTGAGTTGATCGCGACTTTCTTTAGAAAATACGTAGGCTTTTGGCCCCTTGGGTAACAGATACTGACCATCTAAGATGTCAAAAACCTTGGCTAGTTTGGCTAAACCAATCGGTTTATAGATCACCGCCAATACGACTAAAACCGTCTGTTCGGTTTCATTTAGGCCTAAAAAGTGTTGATACAAGGTGTCTAATTGTTGCTGTACTGGCGACTGAATTAAAGCAGCGAGCTTCATAGTGATACGATTCTTAGAAAGTGTTGACTTTTGATGGGCTGAAACTAACAAAAACACCGTCTATAAACAATCACTCTCAAGCGTTGTAGTAAAGCCGCCCCCCCAAATGCCTCGGCTTCTCACATTGAGCCGAAGCAAAATAGAATCACTAACAATGTACGTAAACCATCGCGCTGACA
>NZ_JANQVQ010000080.1:2415-4511 GCF_030730205.1 Paraglaciecola sp. | reverse complement strand
GTCGTAAACAGTTCACGTATTACCTTACCTGAGCAATGCACCTTGGGCATTACCAACAAGCAGAGTCGGGCAAACCTTACTTTGATTAATTATGAATTTGACTGTTCTGAGTTATTTTTGGCTGAAGATAAAATCGTCACACCTTGGTATTTGGACGGTGCTAGCTTAACGGTCAGCCTTGGAAATGAGTCATTTGACACTACCTTAAAGCGCAGTTTGAATACTATAGAAATCCCTTTATCTGCGGCTCAGAGTGAGCTATCAACCACTGCCGTAATACAACGATATTTATGGCAGGGCATGTTGCATATTTGGTTTGGTTGGGATCACTTGGCTTTTGTTTTGTGTTTATGTTTATTGGCCAAAGGTAAGCGTTTACTTACTCTCATCACGGCTTTTACGATTGGTCACTCATTAACCTTGGTTTTAGCTTTTTATCAAGTCGTTACCATCGCGATTGCACCGATCGAAGTGTTGATTGCAGTCTCATTAATTTTGATGGCCAGAGAAGGCATTGAGTTGCAACGTAAGCAACATGAATTTGCCTTGTTAGGCTCAATGGGAGTGGTGGTGTTATTTGGTTTGATCCACGGCTTGGGTTTTGCCAGTGCATTATCGGAATTAGGCGTGCCGCAAAACGAAGTGGGTTTGGCCTTGATCTTCTTTAACATCGGAGTTGAGTTAGGGCAGATAGCCTTTATTGCCAGTTTGTTTGTGCTTTACCAGTTGGTTAAACCGACAGGAAGGATTCAGTTGGCCAGTATCACCGCGCTTTATTTTGTGGGTTGTTTAGGCACATTTTGGGCAGTAGAAAGATTAGTGAGCTTTTAGTTAACCTTTAGAGGCGCTTATTTAAAATAAGCGCCTTAACCGCATTCTTTTCAAAATAATTATAGTCCTTCAAACATATTTTCAAGTCCTGAACTTTTATTATTCTAGTCTTGTTGCGTATGCAAATTGAACAACAGGTTGGTAAAACGAAAGGTGTTTTATCTCATGGAGGGATAGAAAATTAGGTAAATTTAAGGATAAGTTAGATCAACAACCCTGCCCTCTTGATTCATTCAAAGTGGTAGTGGGTTGTTTTAATTTAATTGCCTAAAATAAATTTGGCTTTCAACTTAAAAAGCAGTTGATAGGTATTTATATATTCAACACCAAATTGTTCACATATATTGGGTATTTTTACTTTCTGACTGTTATCTGGAACTAAGGCTTCATGCGTAACCACAGTCGCTCCAATCGCAGCAGCCTTAGCTATAATCCATGGATCTGCTTTGCTTAAAAAATTAGCAATATCCGCTTGAGACTTATTAATTAACGAAACCACATGATTTGCGATTTCGGTAAACATGTCTTGCGTAGGAATGTCAGATACAGGGAGGAAATGATACTTTTTATTTTTAGCCCAAGAAGAAAGTTCATCATTTGAATCAGTTAGTTCTATATAAACGTTATCTACACTCATAACTTGCCCTTGCTCGAACTGCTTATCGAGCCACTCCCAAAATGCGGGGCAAAAGTCCATGTTATAGTGCAAATTTTTGGCTTGTATATAAGTGTTAGAGTCCATTAAATAAATCAAAAATCAAATCCCTTCGCAAATTTTGTTATTTTATCTGGCTTAATACCGAGTAATTGCCCTGCATCTCTTAACAACACTCTCCCACTCAATGTTTCAGATAAAACCGCTCTGGCAAACCTATCACTTGTTTGGCTCTTTAGTGTTACATAATAACTGGGACCTTTTCCTTTCTTCTCTCTCTCATCATATTGTTTTTTAAGAAAAGAAATAAATTTGTGGTACTCACCTTGGGAAATAAAATTGCATGTTAATGCTCTGCGAGCAAGTACCCATTGGCTTACATGAAAGTGTGCCTCTAGCTCTGGAAGATTGTCTTTCCAATTATCTAAATTCTGCCATCGTTGCATAAATTCAGTTCCTGGAACCAGAAATTCAGCAGCAACTCCATTGCAAAGAATTTCTTCTTTTCTATGAGCAGAATCGGAACCGTCAGAAACACCACTTTGCCCAATCCAAATGTGTGCTAGTTCATGAATTAAAGTAAACAACCTAGCGACTGGAGCGTCAGCTA
>NZ_JANQVQ010000080.1:0-2315 GCF_030730205.1 Paraglaciecola sp. | reverse complement strand
GTCAGCTATTGCAAACCCTCTAAATTCATTTACATAAAGTGGTTTTGTATGGTGACCAAGGTTACCTTGTCTCATGACTAAAACGCCCAAAGCTTCGATTCGCTTAACTAAATCTTTATGATAGTCTTCCCAGCTTCCTCGCTTTGGATGAGGCTCAACACCAAGTTCTCTTCGCATATCATTGACTATTTCTAGTACGGGCGTACTTAAATTAAAACGACCCACAATATTCAGAGGCTCTAGTTCCTGATCTTTTACATAGTCCTTGAACCAATTTTGTTTAGATATTGTATTCTGGACAATTTTGTATAATTCAGCGCTCGGCTTTTTTAATGGTTCGCCATCAACAGTTCTTAAATCAGGAATGGGCAATCTGTCTACAGGTTGTTCTTTTAAAAACAAATAGCCAAATGGTACATACGTTTTTTCGGCAAGATCCATTGCTTTACGCATAGTGATTGGTTTTTCACCTTTTTCCCATGCTTTAACTTTATCTTCTGTTGTTTGTAGTTTTGTAGCGAGCATACCCAAAGATAGGTCAGCACGTTCGCGTGCCCACCTAATTAAGTTTGGATTTACTTGTGCGTATGCAGTCGCCATATAAAAATATCTCTCTTCCTTTATCTTATCGTAATCAAAAAATAGCGTTGATAGAAGCGGTTTGTTTATAAATCAGTAAGTTAATACGCCTAAAAATCGTGCGCGGTATTATACAATAACTAGATCCTAGTTATCACGATTTGATAGTAAAATAGGGCATTGGTTCATAGTGATTTGCGTAAATGCTGGATCGTAGTTCGCACTAATTTATATGCAGGCACGATACTATGATCCAGTTATAGGTCGTTTCTGTGGTAATGTGATCTTCCCCCGATTTTGTAAGCACTCAGCTTACAAAAAAAACCACTTATGTGGGTTTTCTTTTAGTTTCACTCAGTACTTCCGTATGCGACGGGGTACTGTGACATCCTTAACCCTCAGGCTATTTTTGCCCGTGACTGACACTTAGTGGATCGAGGTATTGTGTTTGCGTTATACCTTCTTTGCGCATCGCAATGCCAGTCAAACAGGCATGCATAATATAGTTAGCACTTAAAGCTGTTTTGTAACTCACATCGAGGTAAGGCGCTATGTCGAGCATTTCAAAGCCGATAATCTCTGTTTCAGCACAGATACGGCGTACCGTCGTTAGGGCTTCACGCATGCTTAAACCTCCGGGTATCGGCTTACCTGCACCTTCGACAAATGCAGGATCGATTACACTCATGTCAAAAGAAACAAAGGTCTTAGGTGCCGCTGTTTTTGCCTCGGTAATGGCGCTATTCATTACCTTGTCCCAGCCCTGTGCTTCCACTTGTGCCATGGTGTGATAACGTACACCCTGTGTTTGTAACCAGGTCAGGGCCTCTTTATTTTGCGAAGGCCCACGTAAACCAAGCTGGACTAAATTCGAGCCTTTGAGCAAACCATCTTCAAGTAGTCGAGAAACACTTTGTTTATCTGAGAAGGTATGTTCTAGCCCACGCTCTCCACCGTAATGTGCATCCATGTGAACCACACTAATTGAATCAGCACCATATTTGTCACTCATGGCTGCAACGGTTGGGTACATAAGAGTGTGATCGCCACCAATAATGAAAGGTACAACACCCGCGTCGACCATGTCACCAATCTGCTCGCGCACGTGGTCTATACTCAGCTCTGGGCTCATATTATCAACATAAATATTGCCATAATCTGCCATGCTTAAAACCAATGAAGGATCAACGCCGCCAGAAATATCGTAACCGCCTAAGCCGTACATTCCGCGTAATACGGTGGGTGCATTTTTGGAGTCACGCCACCCTGAACCTAAAGCAAGCGGGATACCCACAAAGGCTACTTCTACCTTTCCTGCTTTTAAGTCTTCGGCGCGCACAGCAACTGGGGCATTAGCAAACGTTAAAATACCATCGTCTTCATGGATGTAACGTTGCACACTGAATGGCCCAGGGGTGCGTTTGTATTCATCTAACAGTGCAGGCTGTAGTACTTTTGATTTATTGTATGAGCCTGCTTCTGTATTCATGGGAATAATGCCGGTATCGGCAATGTTAGATAGGGGTTCAAGAATGCCATTATTGACTGGGTCGACCTTATCTTGATCGGTTTGAAATTTGGCTGCTGCCGCTACGTCCATTAAGGCGGCAACGTATACCTTTGCTGCTTGTGCGTCTTTTTGTGCGAGTTGAATCATGACCTTTTCTGCGGTCAGGTTGAACCAACTTAGTTGCTTCGCGTCTTGAATAAAAGCCAATTGCTCGGTGGTTAATAAT
>NZ_JANQVQ010000079.1 GCF_030730205.1 Paraglaciecola sp. | reverse complement strand
GATCAATAACATCATGAATAACCGCCTGTTCAGACCAGCCCATAATGTCGTAATTTTGCCCACCTTCGGCTAAATGCACTTCCGCTCGGTAGTAAGCATGTTCGTCATCATCGTGCAATTCTTCTTCGTCTAGGGCGTAAGTCGGCGTTATATTTTTGTCGCAGTTAACGGTATAAACAAAGGCCTGCTCTTCTCCTTGATGCACTTCTAAGGTAATAGCCAGATCTGTTTCGACAATATTAGCCTCAAGATGTTGTGCTTTGAACTCAAGTTGTAATGCTTCGAAAGCACGTTTAACACGGTCATGAATGAAGGACTGTACCGCTTGTTTACTGGGAAAATGCACAATAGTTTGTAATCGTTGTTTCCATGAATCTACACCACCAGCTGGTTGTGGAGAGGCATGAAACAGCATACTTTCACGTTTATAAGCCTCTACTCGTAAAGCCTTAAACAAACCCACTATCGCCACTAAAAGTATAATAGAAAAGGGCAATGCGGTTGCTATGGTCATGGTTTGCAAGGCACTTAAGCCTCCAACGTACAACAAGGCAGCAGCCACAACACCTACTAATATGGCCCAGTACACACGCTGCCATAATGGCGTATTATTATTCCCATGCGAGCACAACATATCAACCACCATGGCCCCTGAATCGCAAGAGGTCACAAAAAATATAACCACCATCAGAGTAGCGATAAACGATAGCACGTGGCTAAACGGAAAGTTTTCTAGAAAAACGAACAAGGCGACTGCAGTGTTTTCATTCACCATTTGCCCTAGCAACTCTTGGCCTTGATTAAACACCAAATCGATAGCTGAATTACCGAACACAGTCATCCAAAATAAGGTGAAGGCGGTGGGCACAACTAATACGCCTAGTACAAATTCACGAATGCTGCGACCGCGAGAAATACGCGCAATAAACAAACCAACAAAAGGCGCCCAAGCAAGCCACCATCCCCAATAAAATATTGTCCAACCACCGATCCAGTCGGTTTTTTCGTAGGCAAATAGGTTGAAGGTATTGCGTACGATATCAGATAAATACGCCCCCGTATTTTGCACATAGGCGGTCAGCAAAAACACTGTGGGACCTAAAATAATAACAAACAATAACAAGGCCACTGCCAGCAACATATTCACTTCAGATAAGATACGTATTCCTTTATCTAATCCAGTAGAAACCGACACAATCGCAATAGCAATAATGCCCACCATTAAGTAAATTTGGTTGCTGGTCGACACTGACATATCAAATAAGTAATGCAGGCCAGAGTTGATCTGCGATGCCCCTAGCCCTAGGGAAGTAGCGATACCAAAAATGGTACTCACCACCGCGAGAATGTCCACCACATGGCCCGGCCAGCCATAAATACGATCGCCAATCATTGGATACAGAGCCGAACGCAGAGTTAAGGGTAAATTTTGCCTAAAACTAAAATAGGCAAGCACAAGAGCAACGATGGCATAGATTGCCCAAGCGTGAAGTCCCCAGTGAAAAAACGTTATCTTCATGGCCTCCCTAACCGCTTCAGTGGTATTGACCTCAGCCGTCGGTGGAGCCAAAAAATGCATGATGGGTTCTGACACCCCAAAAAACATTAAGCCAATACCCATCCCTGCCGCAAATAACATCGACAACCAGCTGACAATAGAATACTCGGGCTTAACATGGTCAGGCCCTAAGCGGATATCGCCATATTTAGAGAAGCCCAAATACAGCACCGCCATCAAAATAATTGCAACCGACAAAACATAAAACCAGCTGCCATTATTAACAATGGTCGACTGCAATTCGGTAAAAAAGACACTCGCGCCTTCTGGCATAAAAACCGCAACAATTAAAATCAGCAGTATGGCGAACGAAGAAACATAAAAAACGGGCGGGTTTAACGCTGAGCCCAAACGGTTTGATTCCGACATGGGAATTCCTTTAATCACAATTGCATAGAATATATCGTAGAAAAGGCGACAAATAAACTTCAATACAAATAATTAGAGCACGATTTATTTAGCTAACAAAAAACAAGCAATTTATAAAAAACCTAATATTTTCAAAAGCAAAAATGAAATCATGCGAAAATATTTAGTTAGAATTCAACCATATTTGCGAATTGCATCAGATCATTTATCATGTGCACGACACATAAACACTAAAAAGGTTCTATCAATGAAAAAAACCAAATTGAATTGCGCAATTATTGCCGCTCTTTCTATACAAGGCGTGCAGGCGCAAGAGTCAACAGGTAAAGCATCAATAGAAACAATTGAAGTGACAGCCACCAAACGAACGGCTTCCATTCAGGATATTCCTGTTTCTGTAACCGCATTAAATGGTGATGCTCTAGAAAATCTTGGCGTGGACAACTTCAACGACTATGTCGAATTTTTGCCTAACGTGGTATTTCAAGGCACCGGCCCTGGTCAAAACGAGATCTATATTCGCGGTGCTGCGACCTCTCAAACCAATATTTCAGTCTCATCGGTGCAGGCACTTCAACCTTCAGTGGCTTTTTACCTCGACGAACAGCCGGTATCAATGCAAGGCCGTAACCTAGACGTGTACGCTGCGGATATGCAACGCGTAGAAGTCTTACCCGGACCACAAGGCACCCTATTTGGGGCGAGTTCACAATCAGGCACAGTACGCATGATTTCTAAAAAGCCTGATCACAGTGGATTCAGTGGTGGGCTTGATATCAATATGGGGTTTACCAAAGGCGGGGAAAGCAGTAACTCCGTTGAAGCTTTTATGAACTTCGTCCCTACTGATAATCTTGCATTACGCATCGTGGCTTACAATGACAAACAAGGTGGCTGGATTGATAATGTCTTAAACCAACCTGGCCAAGGCGGCTATACCGGCAGTGCGGTTGTTATCGATCGTATTTCTGGTGGCGTACTGAGTGATCCCGCCAATACACCAATCGTGTCACCTAAAAATGATACCTTAGTAGAAGACGATCAAAACGATGCTGTTTACGCTGGTTTTCGTTTTGGTGCTTCTTATATCATTAACGAAGATTGGAAATTACTTGTTCAGCACACTCAACAATCTTTGGATACAGAAGGGGTGTTTGCTTACGACCCCAACCTTGAAGGTGAAAATTCAGTTAACCGTTTTGTGCCGGAAGACAATGACGATGAATTTGGACTAACAACCTGGACCCTAGAAGGGCGTTTAGACAAACTTGAATTGGTGTATACCGGCGGTTATTTAGACCGGGAAATCAGTTCAACTATCGATTATACCGGCTACACCAATGGCGGTTTATTCTCAGCCTACTACGTATGTAGTTACGGCGGCGATGTAGCAGCAGCAGACGAAGTGTGTTTAGACCCCACTAAGTTTTATAAAGAACAAACTGACACCTCTCGTGTTACGCACGAACTCCGCGTTAATACAGACGCCGACAAAGCATGGCGAGTGACAGCAGGTATTTTCTATGATGACCAAGAGCTAGGTACCGTTGGCAAATTCAAAATTGCCAGTACTGAAAAATTCCCTAATTTAGCCGCAACGCTAAAAGGTAGCGAAGGAATTAACTCAAACGGTGGGCCTTTTGAATCAGAAGTCAGCTTTGTAAATGATGTTACCCATACCATTGAGCAAATAGCCGTATTTGGTCAGCTTGAGTTTGACTTATCTGATGCCGTTACTGCAACGCTTGGCGCCCGCTGGTATCAAATCGATGATATTTATAAAGGATCGACTTCGACCGTTGACGTTAGTCGTCGTATCCGCGCATTTGGCACCCTTGATCCTGATGAGCTAATCGCAGTAGGTGAAGATCCTGCGTTAGTTCAGGCTGCCATCGACAGCGGCCAACTGGAAGTGAGTTTATTGGATGATGACGGCACGTTGACGGTAGATGACGTAATTTACAAAGCGTCATTAGACTGGAAAGTAAATGACGATATTTTGCTGTTTACCACATACTCTGAGGGCTTTCGACCTCCGGTGACTAATCGCGTGGGCGGGGGGTTGGCAACCAATCAAAGTGGTGCCTTTGACGGTTTCAGGATCCCGGTTTATTCAACCACTGATAGCTTGGATAATTTCGAGCTGGGAATAAAAGGTGATTTCTTAGATGGCGTTTTACGTGTAAATGCAACCGCCTACTACTCTGAAATTTCTGATTTACAGACCTCACGGTACGATCCCACCAATATCAGTTTCTTAGTATTTACGGATAACGTAGGTGATGCCGAGATAAAAGGTCTTGATGCCGACATTACGTGGTTAGCCTCAGAAAATTTGGTGATTAATGCCGCCTTTAGTTTACTTGATACTGAGTTAACCAGTGTGAATGCCGAGCTCGCTGGTATTGCGCCAGAAGTGGGGGCTCAACTACCTTACTCAGCAGAGTTTTCAGGCAATATTCGAGCTCGTTATTATTTCGAGCTCAATGACGGTTATGAAGGCTACTTTAATGCTTCTGTCAGTTATACCGGTGATCGTTTAGCTGGTATGGCAATGGATGCATACGTCACCGAAGATGCTACGCAATTAATCTACGGTACGGGCTCTGGCT
>NZ_JANQVQ010000078.1 GCF_030730205.1 Paraglaciecola sp. | reverse complement strand
GTGTCTATAGGGGTGTAGATAAACGCATTGGACAGCGTAGTGTGCTTGGCTAACACCGTGCCATCAATTTTGTGTTTAGCAATAACCTGCGCACGTGATGCACTCTCTTGCGAGCGGGAGCCTAATACAACAATAACTTCATCATATTGGCTTACTTTATCGGTGATAAAAGAGCTTACCGGATCAATTTTCATTCGCTCGGTACACCAGCGGAAACTGCGTGTCGGTGCCGGGTAGCCCTTACCTAGTAAATTAGCCCAAAATGTCTCGTTGGTTTTCGGCACGACTTTGTGAGATGTGATTGGTAGTTTGTCTCGCTTAGCTCCGCGCTCTATTGCAGCGAGCGAGTTATTGACATGATTGACCACTATCGGTGTTTCAACCAGGGTGTCGGAAGCAACAACAAATACCGGCTTATGCCGGTCTTCTGGCTTTAATCCCAATAAGGCTAAATAGACCAAAGCCATAACAGCTGAAGAGTCTTTACCGCCGCTATAACCAATAACCCAGGGGCGTTTATCAGCCAAATAGACTCGTTGAGTATCCGCGATATACTCGCTTAGGTACCGTCCTGAGAACTGTTCATTTTCAATGAAGGAAACGTAGTCTTCATCAATGTCATGTTTGTTTAATAAAATCATTAGCTTAATAGTTCTTTTTCTTTAGCTAGTTCTTCCTCAGTGATAGGAAGTGCTATTTGTCGTTTAATTTCAATGGCAGTCAGGAATATATTCGATGTGGCTTTTGACAAGCGGCCATGCTGCATTGCCCGGTTGGACCAATCAGAATTAGATTTGAGCCAATTGATACGTTTGAGGTTCGCAAACTTTTCAGCTTGCTCGTTTTGCTGCAAAGCAGATATTTCCTTTCCGACAAAAGCCAACGCTTGCAAACCTATACCGTGTGCAGTTATAAATTCCTGTCGGAATTCAGCTGCAGACAATATTTTTGCCTGCACCTGCTGCCACTCAACCATATGTTCATTTAATCTGTTCCAAAAGGCCTCTGCTTGTTTTTTCTCGGCCTCACTAAAGCCATCCTTGGGCCCTTTACCAAACAACGCTCTCGTTGCTTGTTTGATTCCGCTTAGCGTAAAGATTTTGCTGCTTCTTACCGAAATGGTTGAACGCTCAAATTCTGTGAAGCCCACAAAGGGTTTTGCGTTAATTGACAGATAACGCGCTAACTCAGATGCCTGATCCCGGTGATCATACAAGGTGCCTAACGAAGAGCTTGGCCTGACAGCATACTTATTTAAATCGGCAAACATCTGTTGGCTACGCTTTAGGCCTTCATCAACAAAGAATAAAACGGCGATATTATCTTGGCCTAACTCAGGATTTTCTTTAATGGCTTCTTCAATCGCGGCTCTACGATGCTGTCCATCATTTATCAGCATTTGCGCGTCCATTGGTACTCTTAATGTACCAAGGTTATTCATACTCTCTGCTTCGATAAACTCAACATCGGAACCAACAGATGCGGTTAATGCAGAAAATACGTAGTCCTTTGGCGACTCGAGTAAATAGCGTGTCATTTCAGGTATGCGGCTTTTGTTGAGAGTCCTTTGAGCGCGTAACTCAACCGGAACCTCTTCTTCGTCATACATAAATATTTTAGGAATAATCCGCAGTGGGCAGGTTGCTATATAAAAAGGTTTACCCGCTTGTATAGCTCTAATTGCAGGAAAGGAATAGCAGTAGTTGCTGTCAAACTTTTCCATAGTCGTTAGCCTTATTACGTATCGGTACGTAATAATATCACGTACAAAAGTAATTACAAATCATAATATCAGTTCTTTTCGTAATTTTTTCGGTGAAAGTCTTTCTTATAAACTGTTGGTGTCTATGCGATGTAAAGCTGTTTATCGTGCAGTAGTGGTAGGTTTACTGTGTCTACGTAATCAAAAAAGTCAACATCCTGTTCAGCCATCTTAACCTTAACTCTTTCCTTCAACCGAGGCTGCGCCGCAGTCTCGAAGTCTTCATACCCTAACAACGTTAACTTGCCGGAGGTGATATGTATCTTGATAAGTTGAATGTCGTCAAGTTCACCGTAAAGTTGAAGAGCAGAACAAACATAAAGCCGTAAAAGTGGCGATAACAAGTCCATATACTTTTTGTGGAATGTCAGTGAGTGGGGTTTGTTGTGCTCATGATCTAACACACTGGCCGGTAACATTTCGTTTGCCTGTACACACTCTTGTTCGATTTGCTCGATGTCGGCTATTTTAAACAGTAGGTCTTTGGCTTGGGTTTGGGCATTGGTGTGAGTTCCAAAAAACGCTTGAACGTCGCGCTTTGTTTGCTCTGATTGGTGTTTATAAGCTTTGCGTTTGCCAAATAGCCCAACTGCAAAATACACCAGCAAATCCTCTTTACGCATTTGTGCAGCTATTTTTAATTCATTACTATCAAAAAACGCGCTTGCTAATCGAAATACCTTTTTGATTGAACCTATTAGCTCTACAAGCTGTGTGGCACCTTTACATTCATCCACCATAGGGCAACGCCCTAAAAGCAGACAAGTTTGCCAAAATTGCTCGAATAATTCTTGATGCTGAGTGATTAAAAGCTGGTTTTGAGCGTCTTTAGCCACTATTGGTTGGGTTTTATGTTCCCAAGTGTGACTCCGTCTGTGGCGGTTTTGTAAAAACTCTTGCTCTAAAGCTTTGTCTTTAAATACAAAGTAGATACCGGGCGCTACTGCAATTGCTTGATCATCTAAGCTGAGCTCGATAAACAGTTTTAACTCACTTTGCGAGTAGTACTTTTGAAAGGTGTTGCGGCTGGTAATAATGCCATCTTTATAGGGCGTAAACTGGGCTAAGTAGTTTTCATTGGCCAGCATGGCCGCAACAACTAATAACTTTTCGGTTAACTGCCACGCGCCTTGTAAGGCTTCGGTACGTTCATTTCTGTCTTCAATTACGTTGATAACAAAGCCGATATTCACCAGATCTGCATTGACCTTTTGTGCATCAGGCAAAAAATTTGGGTCCCAACCTAAGGCATCTAAGCCATGAGCCTCCAGCTCACGCAAATCGTCACCGCGCCCGCATCCGTAGTCAAATATAGAATATTGCCCTTCGAGAAAACCATTTTTTGCTAAAAGCTTCATTGGCGATGACAACTCGTAGCGCACGATTGCGGTTTTATCTCGGTCTATTTTTTTGTTGGTTTGATTTTCAAGCAACGCTGAGTTGCGGAATAGCCGACCATCGACTAATTCAAATCCGTGGGAATGAATAATCGCCTGCCACGACGCTTTAAAACCTATGTGCCGGGGGTTGTCGTATAGTCCGGCTTGCTCACCTTCTGAGGTAATTAAACAAAATTCTTCGTAGTACGCATGATCTTTAGGGATCATGGTTTCTTTGCGGTGCAGGATGGGTGGATTGTCGTAATTGCTATAGTCAGTTATTTTGTGACTAAGCTTGGCTAGATCAACGGTGACACTTTGATGCAGAGCCGGGTAAGAGTCTTCAAAAAACGTGGGGTAATGCAACAAACTTAGCGAAAAAGTGTTTCGCGAGAGTTTAACGATATTCCATTTGTTTTCAGGGATTTTAAGTGCCTTGCCTACCGCGTTTATTAGCCCACTTAATTTAACCGGTATTTGCTCTAAGCAGCTTGCATGGATATAAATAGCATCTGGTAGTTTTTTACCCACATTGAGGTGTTTTACCAATTCACTAAACTGTTCTGCATTCATTTTTAAAGCTCTTTTGCTAATACTATTGCCTTGTCACCAAAGGCTTTTTTACCAGGAATTCGTCTACCACTTTGGCTTTTTTGCATGACTTGCAAATGCCTTAATGATTGACTTGCCACGCTTACATGGATAGGTCGGTGGCGACCATAAAAGTACAGCTTATCAAACGGTAAATGCTGGCAAATATGCAATGCCACTTCATGCATATTCAATTCAAAGCCTTGCACCCAAAAATCACAGGCTGCGCCAGCGCGCTTACAAATCGTCGAGCCTTTGCTATTTTGCTCACAACTAGCATGTTGATCTAACCCTGGTGCAGTGCCTGCAGAATTATTGCGTTGAATAAAACGACTAAGTGCCGGGCTGGTAAAGCCATAGGTAATGGTTATTGCCCCGAACTTTTCAGATAGGGGCAGCAGAATATTATTTGTTAGTTCCGTCAAGGCGGATTCAGACAAAGGTGAAGGCACATTTGTAGCGCTAAAATTGTGTTTGGTTTTATGCCAGTTAATTAGTTGCTGGTACAGGTTATCAAAAGTTTGCACGAGCCTAACACTCAGGCTGCTTAGAGATTAGATAAAGGTAGCGATTGCCCTCTTTACGAAATTGTAATTTGCCTGACAGACGCAAATGCATCAGATGGCAGCCTGATACTTTTAATGCCTTTTTCGCTTCTTTACTGCTTAACCAGTTGGCATGATCAAATGGGGGTTTTTGGTGGTTCATTGTGTTGCACCTTTATATTGTGGGCAGCGCTTTAAAAGATTAAACACCTCAACAGCAACAGATAAGCAAATCTAACACGGCTGTTTACTGGGTATAAACTATTTGTTG
>NZ_JANQVQ010000077.1 GCF_030730205.1 Paraglaciecola sp. | reverse complement strand
CAATCTCTGTCGCTCCAATGCTTGATTGGACTGATAAACATTGCCGGTATTTTTTGCGGCAGATTTCTCAGCATGCTTTGTTGTACACAGAAATGGTGACAACTGGCGCGATTATTTTTGGTAAGGGCGATTACTTAGGGTTTAACCAAGAAGAGCACCCTGTTGCTCTGCAGTTAGGCGGCTCTGATCCAGTTGATATGGCTAAATGTGCGGTGTTAGCCCAAGAACGGGGCTACGATGAAGTTAATATAAATGTAGGCTGCCCTTCTGACCGAGTCCAAAATGGACGCTTTGGTGCGTGTTTGATGGCTGAGCCACAAACGGTTGCCGCATGTATTAAAAGTATGCAAGCTTCGGTCGATATTCCTGTGACAGTCAAAAGTCGCATTGGTATTGACGAGATGGATGAGTATGAGGATTTAACGCGCTTCATCGATGTTGTCGCACAAAGCGGCTGTGATACCTTTATTGTACATGCCAGAAAGGCGTGGTTAAAAGGTCTGAGTCCTAAAGAAAACCGTGAAGTGCCGCCACTCCTGTACGATCGCGTTTATCACTTAAAAGAGCAGTTTCCACATTTGCACATCAGCTTAAATGGTGGAGTAAAAACTTTAGACGATGCAGCCTTACATCTAGAAAAGTTAGACGGGGTGATGATAGGTCGTGAAGTGTACAGCAACCCCTATATTTTAGCTGAAGTCGATAAACGTTTTTATGGAGATGAGGCGTTTGTTAAAGAGCGGGCCGATATCGTTTTGGCTATGCTGCCATACATTGAACAACAGATAAGCCAAGGCGCGCGAGTATGGAATATTGCACGGCATATGTTAGGGCTTTTTCAAGGTCAACCTGGTGGCAGAGTATGGCGGCGCTACTTAAGTCAGCAAGGTACAAAACCAGGTGCGGGTCCCGAATTATTAACTGACGCACTGGATCTACTGCTAGAAACGCAAAATAAAGCGGCAACATTTCTTAAATATTAGTCAGTTTGCTAAATTGACCAATTCGTTGGTCAATTTAGCTAAAACTTAATTGACAAACTTTTTATTGTTCCACTGCAAGCAATGGGGTTTGGGTAAATACCCATATAGAACAACGTCTTAAATCTTTTTTCCTTTTTGGCACAACTATCGCAATAGTGATAGCGACTTAAGCAATAACACTTTAATAAGGCTTAAGATGATTCACTTAACCAAAAAGGAAATTACTATGTTTACTAAATCTAAAATTGCTATTGCCGCTTTAACTACTAGCTTGATTTTTACTAGCAGCGTGAGTGCTAAAGAAGTTAGCGTTGAACAAATCCTGACTAGCCTTGTTTCACAGGCTATGACGGTGGCCCAGCAAGAAGTGCATTACAGTGTTCAAGAAGCAGTGTTAAACGCTACGCATTCAGTGAGTCTGAATGAAGAAAAAACCTATGCAACTAAAGTCACTATTACTGACGTAAAAGCGTTTGAGGCAGATAAAAATAGTGCTGAGTGAGGAGTCAATGATGATCAGTCATACCTCTTTACTGATAATGAGTTTGGCGCCAGTTGTGGCATATTTTGCAGGAGTATTAGTTTTTAGCCTGATAGGCTTAGTGCAAAAATCTGCGATTTGTAGGCGCTCAAATGCATTTTTTAATTATCGAAACGGTCTCTAATAGTTGTATTGACCGTTCCCCTGTTGGCATGTTTTTACTCACCCCTTTTTATACTGTTCACTCTATGCCTGCTTGAGTCCTTTCTTGGTTTAATCCTCCACTCTATTTTTCCACGCTACATTTACTGGTCAGCAATTCCTCGTCTATTGGCTGTTTACTTCGCTTGGGGCTTAGCGTCTATATTGAGAGAATAGTTTTCTGATTTATTTTTTAGTCAAAACCACGAATCCGAGTGTGTAATTGACCAATCACACTCTAGGTATTTATCTCTATGTTTCGGTGAAGAATTAAAAAGCTATATTTATCAATTGGTTAATGTTTGTTGTGGGGTTGGCATGCCAATTGTAATAACACAGTACTGGTTAGTGTTTTACTACTAGTGACTCATAAACTTAATTGGAGAACGTACCATGGGATTAATTTCAAGAATGTCAGATATCGTGCAGGCTAACGTGAATGCGATACTCGATAAAGCTGAAGATCCAGCAAAAGTATTAAAACTGTTAATTCAAGAGATGGATGAAGCGTTAGTAGAATTGCGTTCTGTCGCAGCGTCTAACTTAGCAGAGAAAAAACGCATCCAACGTAAAAGTGAAAAGATGGCGCTTCAAGTTGAAGCATGGCAGGCAAAAGCTGCTTTAGCGATGGAAAAGCAACGTGAAGATCTTGCTCGAGCAGCCTTAGCTGAAAAGCATCAATGCCAGCAAAAACTATGCAGCTATGAAGCTGAACTGAGCTGCGTAGAAACATCGCTAACAGATTTACAAGCCGATACCGCGAAGTTACACGAAAAGTTAACTGAAGCGAGGCTTAAGCAAAACTCTTTAGTGATTCGGGAACGTTCAGCAGCGGTGCGTTTGCAAGTTAAAGCGAATACTCATGCTGATCGTATCGAGGCGGCTATTGGTCGATTTGAACACTATGAACGTCGAATTGACGATCTTGAATCACAAGTTGATGCTTATGATTTAGTGAGTTCATCACAAGATTTAAACAGCCAGTTTGTGCAATTAGAAGCGGCAGAGAAAATTGAACATGAACTTGCCATGTTACGGAAAAAAGTAGCGTAAATAAGTAAGGTTCGAGTAAGTGGCAACCATTGGCTGCCACCGATAATGTAAACAAAGATAAGGGGTAGGTAATGAGACAATATATCGAAGTAAATAGGCTTCATAAAGACAAGTTACATGGCAAAATTTCAGGTGTTTGTGCAGGTCTTGCAAAATACTGGAACCAACCAAGATGGTTAATTCGAGTTGGTGCGATTGTGGCTTTATTTTGTTTGCCAATGGTCACTTCTGTCGCTTACGTGACAGCTGTTCTTCTTCTTCCCTCTCGATAGGCAGGGTTATGTTTAAGAACCTATTGCTCGCAATCTTAATCGCTGTTGTGCTGACCTACATAGTCGGCACCATGGCGACACAATGGTTAGATTTAAGAATTCAAGTTGATCAACAATGGATAGAGCCGTTTATGACTATTTTAATTATTACCGCTGTTGTTGCGGTCCTCATCGTGGTGGGTTTTGTGGTTGCGCTTAGTGTGGTAGGGGCGATTATCTTTGCAGTATGTGCAGGGATTTTTGCTTTGTTTTTAGCAGGCGTGAGTGCATTTTGGCCCATTTTAGTATTTGGACTCATTGTATATTACTTGGTAAAAGACAAAAGTAGCGTAAGCCAGCAACGACATTCTTGAGTGTTAAAAAAGTCTGATGAAGCATTGGTAAATTGAATCGATTTGCTGAATAATTCAAATCAATGATTAGCAGTGTAGGGATAAGTAATGCGTCGAAGTCTAATGTTGGCAATGGCACTTTTTGTTTTTAATTGTCACGCGCAACTTGTTGTAAAATCAGCTCAAGTGAGATTGTTACCACCCGGAATGCCTAATACCGCAGGCTATTTTCAAATTGAAAACACCGGAGACGAACCTCAGATATTGGTTGGGGCTGGCAGTGATATCGCGCGCAGTGTTGAAATACACGAGCATATTATGACAGCTGAAACGATGAAAATGGTTCATCTCACAGAATTAGTTATCCCAGCTAAAGAAACAATTCAATTTACACCTGGCGGTTATCATTTGATGATATTCGGCTTAATAAACCCATTAGTTGAAGGTCAAAGTGTTAAACTTTATTTGCAAACTCAAGCGGGTGAAAAAATTGAGTTTGTCGCCGAAGTGGCTAGGCCTTAATCAGACATAAAGGAAATACCGTGCAACGATTTCTAAGTACTAAATGGATCGCTCTTTTTTGTGGAATTCTTCTTTTATTAATGTGGCTTATTTCAATTTTTTGGAGCGTAGAGCCCGATTTGTTTGAGCCGGCAGAATTTTCGCAACAACAAGCACAGTCAAACAATGAAAAACTCGTACCGGGTTACATCATGACCACTACGTTAATAGCGGTAAGCGAATCCTTATTAAATAAATCAGGTGGTTACTTATCAAATGATGTGATGCCACCAAGCGTTATGATGGATGATATGCCGAGCTGGGAGTTTGGCGTATTAGAAATGACGCGAGACTTGGCCTTAGCCATGCGTAAAGATTTAAGCCGTTCTCAATCTCAATCCATAGAAAATAGCTATTTAACCAAAGCGCAACCTCTTTTCAATAATAACCATTTAGACTGGATATTGCCGTCGGCCGAATCACGCTATCAAGAAGGTATTGATTATTTGTATCAATATCGCGCTAGCTTATCTGACGTGAGTCAAGGCCAGGGCCAATTTTATGCTCGCGCAGATAATTTACGTGATTGGCTTAAGCAGGTCGAGAAACGTCTCGGTAGCTTATCTCAGCGTCTCAGCGCCAGTGTTGGACAAGAACGGTTAGATACGAGTTTAGCAGGAGACGCTCAGGCTACTCAGTCTACGCCTACCGCAAAACAATTGGTTGATAAGACCAGTTGGTGGCAACTCGACGACACATTTTATGAAGCTCGCGGAGCAAGCTGGGCACTATTACATTTTTTAAAAGCGGTTGAGGCAGATTTTGGTGACGTATTAGAGAAAAAGAATGCGCAAATCAGTTTGCAGCAAATTGTACGTGAACTAGAGGCAACGCAAGAGCCCATCTGGAGCCCCTTTATTTTAAACGGTAGCGGTTTTGGTTTGTTAGCAAATCATTCTTTGGTTATGGCGAACTATATTTCTCGTGCCAATGCTGCTTTAATTGAACTTTCCGAACTTCTCAATCAGGGTTAATAAAATGAAAAAACACACATTAGCTATAGGAATGGCTGGACTAATCACTTGCTTTTCGAGTCAAGCTGACACTTTGTTAGGTTTGTACGCGGGTGCTCAAGGTTGGAATATGGAAACAACAGGTGGGTTTTCAGATGATGGCAGCAACATAGCCTTTAATTTTGACGATAAAACAAAATCCAGTTTTTATGTTGCGTTAGAACATCCTATTCCATTAGTACCGAACATTAAATTACAAAGAACGGCGATGGATACCGCAGGTGATGTATTAGTTAGCGCTAGCTTTACCTTTGGTGATGAAATCTTTACCGCCGATTCTACTGCACTAAGCGATGTAAAGCTCACCTCAACTGACGCCATTTTATATTATGAAATTTTCGATAATGACTTACTGAGTTTCGACTTGGGGATTAATGCAAAATATATCGATGGTGAATTATTTGTAATTGATAAAAATGATCCTACAAATAGCGGTCGTGAAGCGTTTTCTGGTGTGGTGCCAATGGCCTATTCTCGAATCGCAATTGGTATTCCTGCAACAGGTTTGGGCGCCTATGTTGAGGGGAGTTTCCTTAGCTTTGATGATCAAACCTTAAGCGATTATCAGGCAGCAATCACTTATAGTTTAATGGAAAATTTTGCGATCGATCTTACGTTTCAAGTGGGCTACCGCAACGTAAAATTAGAGCTAGATGACCTTGATGGTATTTATTCAAACCTGGAATTTAAAGGTGCATTTGCAGGTTTAGAAGTCCACTTTTAATCATTCAGGCTTTTAAGTAATAAAAAATCAGTATTTATTCTTTCCGGTTATGTTCATAAATCGCTAACCTAATGTGGTATCAATAAGGGTTAGTGATTTATGTCTTCAGAAGCAAACAATCGTTCCAATATCGCGGTCGGACTTAACGACCCTCAATGGTTAGCTATCAACCAAGTCACTGCTGCGTTAAATCCGTCGCAATTAAATTGGTTAAGCGGCTACTTTGCCGGCTTGGCGCAATCTAGCCAAGGGCAAGTTGTCCCTGCGCCGCAAGCCGCCGTTGCGAAAAGTCTTACTATTTTATTTGGCTCTCAAACCGGTAACGCCAAGTTGGTTGCTACCGAACTAAAAGCCAAATTAGAAGCCAACAATATTTCTACGTCTTTAGTTAGCATGGCGGATTATAAAGCCAAGCAGCTTAAGTCTGAAAGCCATGTGGTGGCCATTGTGAGTACCCATGGTGAGGGCGATGCGCCAGATGATGCGGTAGAATTACACGGCTTTCTGGCCAGTAAAAAAGCGCCTAAGTTAACGGAATTAAAGTTTGCGGTGTTAGGGCTAGGTGACAGCAGTTACGAGTTTTTCTGCCAAACAGGTAAAGATTTTGATCAACGTTTATCTGATTTAGGCGCACAACGCTTGCTTGACCGTGTTGATTGCGATGTGGATTACGATGCGACGGTTAGTGCATGGTCTGATGCCTTGATGGCTAAAATTGCCGAAGAAATGGTACAGGCAGAATCGGTCGTTGCGCCTACTGTGTCCGCTGGCCAAGGTAATGAACTAACTGTTGTTGAATACAACAAAAAATTCCCGTTTAAAGCGTCTTTATTGGCAAGTCAAAAAATTACTGGTCGAGATTCTGTTAAGGATATTAGGCATATTGAGGTTTCTCTTGAAGACTCTGGTATTCAATACCAGCCAGGTGATGCGCTAGGTGTGTGGTTTGCTAACGACACCCAATTAGTCGAATCCTTACTTGAATTACTTGGTATTGATAAAAATGAGTCAGTTAAATTCGCTGAGCAGTCATTTACTATTTTCGATGTATTAGTTGAGAAATTAGAACTCACTCAAAGTTACCCTACCTTTGCCAAAGCCTATAATGAATATGCTAAAAGTGACGAACTTGCTGCAAAATTAGAAGACAAAGCCGTATTGCGGGTTTATTTGGCTGAACGTCAAATCATTGATGTGGTGCGTGATTATCCGGCTACATTGAGTGCTCAACAGTTGGTAGATGCATTGCGGGGTATGACGCCGCGTTTATATTCTATCGCTTCTAGCCAAGCAGAAGTCGAAGACGAAGTACACCTAACGGTTGCTGTGGTTGAATACGATGCTCATGGGTATCGTCATCAGGGTGGTGCATCAGGATTTTTAGCAAAACGCCTTGAAGAAGGTGGCGAAGTGAGAGTTTTTGTTGAGAAAAATGATAATTTTCGTTTACCCGAAAATCCAGATACGCCTGTAATTATGATTGGTCCTGGTACCGGCATCGCTCCTTTTAGAGCTTTTATGCAACAGCGTGAAGCGGATGAAGCGCAAGGCAAAAACTGGTTGTTTTTTGGTAACCCGAATTATACCCAAGATTTTCTTTATCAAGTTGAGTGGCAGCGTTTTGTAAAAGACGGTGTCGTCGATAAGGTCAGTTTAGCGTTTTCGCGTGACCAAGAAGAAAAAATCTATGTTCAACATCGTTTATTAGAGCAAGGCGCCGAGGTATACCAATGGTTGCTAGATGGTGCCCATATATATGTATGTGGTGATGCTGATCATATGGCGAAAGATGTGAATGACGCACTATTATCTATTGTCCAATTACACGGTGACAAGAGTGCCGAGCAGGCTGAGCAATTCATCATGGAATTGCGTCGAGCTAAACGCTATCAGAAGGATGTTTATTAATGACAACCAACAATGACAAACACGTCGTACAAGGCAAATTAGCTGACAACGAGCGTATGAAAAGCCGTAGTAACTTTTTACGTGGCACGATTACCGAAGATTTGAAAAATGATCTTACTGGTGGTTTTAGCGCAGACAACTTTCAGCTTATTCGTTTTCACGGCATGTATCAGCAAGATGACCGCGACATCAGAGCAGAACGTGCGAAACAAAAACTTGAGCCTTTACAAAATGTGATGCTTCGTGCTCGCTTGCCTGGCGGTATTATTACGCCCACGCAGTGGTTAGCGATTGATAAATTTGCCCAAGAGCAGACTTTGTACGGCAGTATCCGTTTAACGACTAGACAAACTTTTCAGTTCCATGGTGTTTTAAAACCTCATATTAAATTGATGCATCAAACCTTGAACAAGGTCGGCATTGATTCGATTGCTACCGCGGGTGATGTAAACCGGAATGTACTTTGTACATCAAACCCAGTTGAGTCCGTTGTTCATCAAGAGGCCTACGAATGGGCTAAGAAGATCAGTGAGCACTTGCTTCCTAAAACTAGAGCTTACGCTGAAATATGGTTAGACGGTGAAAAGTTAGAAACCACTGATGAAGAACCTATTCTAGGGAGTAACTATTTACCCCGTAAATTTAAAACAACAGTCGTTATTCCGCCGTTAAACGATGTAGACGTGCACGCTAATGATTTAAACTTTGTAGCAATAGCTGAAAATGGCAAGCTGATAGGTTTCAACGTATTGGTGGGTGGTGGCTTGGCGATGACTCACGGCGACACTTCTACTTTCCCGCGCAAAGCCGATGACTTTGGTTTTATTCCTCTTGAACACACTTTAGCAGTTGCAGCTGCAGTAGTGACCACTCAACGTGATTGGGGTAACCGAGTTAATCGTAAAAATGCGAAAACCAAATATACCTTAGAGCGAGTTGGCGTTGACGTATTCAAAGCCGAAGTAGAAGCGCGTGCTAATATCACCTTCGAAAGCAGCCGGGCGTATGAATTTACTGAACGCGGCGATCGTATTGGTTGGGTGGAAGGCGTAGACGGTAAGTATCACTTAACGCTCTTCATCGAAAACGGCCGTATTCTCGATTATCCCGGTCAAACTTTAAAAACCGGTTGTGCTGAGATAGCAAAGATTCACCCTGGTGATTTTAGATTAACCGCGAATCAAAATTTAATCGTAGCGGGTGTGCCTGCTGAGTTAAAAGACAAAGTTGAACAGCTTGCTCGTGAACATGGATTGATCAGAGAAGAAGTTAGTGCGCAACGTTTGAACTCGATGGCTTGTGTGGCGTTTCCTACTTGTCCATTAGCGATGGCTGAGGCAGAGCGTTATTTACCGGGGGCGGTAACAGAGCTTGAGTCCTTGCTTACTAAACATGGTATCGCCGAGCAAAACATCATCTTTCGCGTCACTGGCTGCCCTAATGGTTGCGGAAGAGCGATGCTGGCTGAGGTGGGTCTAGTAGGTAAAGGACCAGGTAAATATAATTTACACCTTGGTGGTAACCGTGAAGGTACTCGCATTCCGAGAATGTATCGTGAAAATATCGATGAAAAAGAGATTATGCGTGAGTTAGACGTTTTGATTGGTCGTTGGGCGCAAGAAGCTGAATCAAACGAAGCATTTGGTGATTTTTTGATCCGCGCCAAAGTGGTTAAGCCAGTCATAAATTCTGCCAAGGATTTTTATGATGAGCCTGAATATGCCATCTAATTCTGTGCAGACTAAGAACGACAGCTTTGCCCCCAGTCCTGACGAGCTGGCACAAATAAATGTACAGCTCGAAAAGGCCAGTGCACAAGATAGAGTAGCTTGGGCTTTAGAGCATCTGCCCAGTAACTTTATGCTGTCTTCTAGTTTTGGTGCGCAAGCCGCAGTGATGTTGCACATGGTCTCAAGCCAGATGCCAGATATCCCTGTTGTGGTGACAGACACGGGTTATCTGTTTCCTGAAACGTATCAATTCATTGATGAGTTGACTGAACGGCTGAAGCTCAATTTAAAGGTGTATCGCGCGCCAATGTCTGCTGCATGGCAGGAAGCCAGAATGGGGAAGCTTTGGGAGCAGGGCATTGACGGGATTACCCGTTACAATCAACTGAATAAAGTTCAGCCGATGCAACAAGCACTCGAAGACTTGTCAGTTAAATCTTGGTTTGCTGGTTTGCGTCGCAGTCAATCTGATATGCGCGAAACGCTACCTGTTGTGCAACAACTAAAAAATCAATTTAAGATTTACCCGATAATAAGCTGGTCAAACAAAGACATCCATTACTACCTAAAAGAGCATAATCTTCCATACCATCCTCTATGGGAAAAAGGTTATGTGTCAATTGGTGATTGGCATACTACTCGTTCGCTTGAAGAAGGTATGAACGAACAAGATACACGTTTCTTTGGTATGAAAAGAGAATGTGGTCTGCACGAATTTGGCGATGGAATTTAAGTCTTAAAGACTTAAATTCTGTTTTCTAGCCCACTTTATTCTTACGAGCTAATGTTGAACACCGCAGACAGTTGCTGTCTCAGCGCCATGACGTAATTATCTTGTTTTTGGCTATTCACTAATTTACTGAGCTCTGTGCCTGTACTGGTAAACTTAAAATAGACTAAGCTTAGTCCTCGACGCTTTGCCGCTAAAGTCATATTATGCCCCGCCACCCGCCATTCAAGGGCGTCACCTAGGGCAATTTCACCTGACTCAATTTCACTGTGGTGAATTAAACCCAAATCCATCAACGCAAGCAAATCAGGATAGCTCAAGCCGAACTGAGCGAGATTAAGTTGATCACCATTATGAGGACTCAAGAACGACCAGAGCGTTTTTTTACGATAGTAGCCAATAAGTAATTTGGGGCTATGATCGCCTTTTTGTCGACTAGCAAAATTCAGCGCTCGGCGAAATACCAACGCATCTTTCTGTGTTAGACATTTTAATAACTGCAAGGTGTTCAAAGAAAAACTCCCTGGTTTACTGCTTTCAACTGCAAAAATTTTCCCCCATAAATCTTGCATCGGGGGCGAATAAATTTCTTCGGCCATTTTAATAAAGCTGAAAAACCAATCGGGATCGATGTCTTCTGAATAGCCATCTTCAAGACAAAAATTGATTGCCTTGTTAAGTATATTTTCTAAATTGGTAATTTTTCGTCGTTCTTTTAATTTTAGTCTGTCTGTAATTTTTTCATCGATAGTCTTTTTCAGTTTGCTATTGCCTAACGAATAGATACCAGCCTGACTGAACCATTTTGCGATCCGTCCCGAGCCGGCAACTTTATCAAGATGTGGCTTTTTTTCAGTTGTAGTTTTAGTGCTGCTTTGAGCTTTAACTGGCTCAAAATCAGACTGTATTGGCTGAATTGTGCTGTTTTCTATTTTCATCGACATGAATTAGCTTGTACTTATAGTGTAAGTAATTGACCATAGCAGACATCAAACCTTTGCTTGAGGTCATAATTTGATTTTAGGCTACTATCAATAACATAAATTTTCAGCATTGTGCACAGGAGTCTTTTGCTGCACTAAATATTGAGTTAATGTTAATTGGTATTACACTTAGTCACCACTGCAACACTTCGGAGTCTTCGATAAATAAATGAGCCAGAATAACTATGAAAATGATGAACTGATTTTTTTATCTGAAGAGAAAGGTTCTGAAATAAAAGAAACAACAGGTTATTGGAATATTTTAGTTGTTGATGATGATGAAGAGATTCACTCAGTAACGCGTTTAGCTTTGTCTGATTTAATTGTAAATGACAAGGGGCTGAGATTTATCCATGCTTATTCGGGTGCTGAAGCCCTTAAAGTCATTGCTGATATGGGGGCGAGTATAGCGATAATATTACTTGACGTTGTGATGGAAGAAGACGACTCAGGTTTGCAAGTTGCCAAAATAATGCGTTCAGAAATGGGCTTAGAAGAACCCCGTATTATTTTACGGACTGGACAGCCAGGCTATGCTCCTGAAGAACAAGTTATTAAAGATTATGATATTAATGACTACAAAACAAAGACTGAATTAACCCGCAGTAAACTCGTCACCACAATTATTGCCTCCCTGCGTTCTTACCAACAAATTTTATCCATTAATCAGAGCCGACTTGGCTTACAAAAAATTATTATTTCTGCTGCAAACCTTATGGAAGAGCATTCAGTTAAAAATTTTTGCGAAGGCGTTGTGACGCAAATTAGCTCTCTCATTGGTTTAGACGCAGGTGGTGTTGTATGTGCCAGAGCCGGGTCGGTATTAGATCAAGATGACGATGGCGTTTACATACTCGGTGCAGCGGGTGAATTTGCTGCTTATATTAATGCCAAACTTGAAAGCATCCATAATGCTAAAATAGTTAGTTTTGTAAATCGTTGTTTGGCTATCAAACAGCATATTTTTGAACAAGATTTTTCTATTTTATATCTTAACAGTTCAGGTTATGAAGCTGCGGTCTATTTGCAAATTGGCAAAGAAATCAGTTTAGTTAACCGTCAACTTTTAGAAGTGTTTTTGTCCAGCGTTTCTGTCGGATATGAAAACGTCAATTTATTTCATCAGTTGCGTAATGCTGCCTTTAGGGACTGGCTAACCAAGCTGCCTAATCGTAGTGAGTTCATAAATATGCTAGATGATTTTGGCAGCGGTAAAAAAGCCGGCAATGAAATCATCGTGGCGTCTGTTGATATAAGTCATTTTTCAGATATCAATGATGGATTGGGGCAAGATGTCGGTAACAGCGTTTTACTCTCTGTCGCTCATCGCTTGGAAGAAACGTTTAAAGACAAAGTGAGTTTAGGTCGCATCGGTTCAGACGTGTTTGGTTTGATCGGTCCTGAATTTTTTGTTAACCCACAAACCTTACAAGAATTGTTTATTGCACCATTTAAGGCAGGGGAGCATTCTCTGCATTTAAGTGCATCCTTTGGTTTAGTTAGGCTTAATACTAAGGTGCAAAGCGGCATCAATATTCTTAAGCAAAGTAATATAGCCTTAAACGAAGCGAAGAAAGATCTCAATACAAACTATGAATACTATCAACCAGAGATGGAAGAGCAAACGACTTGGCGGCTAGATATGATCCGCAAGCTTTCGAGCGATTTCAAAGAGCGGAAGTTAAAGCTTTGGTATCAACCACAAGTGGATCTTGTCACCGAAGACGTGGTGGGTATGGAAGCCTTATTGCGCTGGCCGACTTCCGACGGTGGCTTTATTTCGCCTGATGTATTTATTCCTTTGGCGGAATATTCCGGCTTAATTATTGATATTGGAGCATGGGTGTTAGAAGAGTCTTGCCGACAGCTTAGTGTGCTTTCAAGTCACGGTTTTACCGAGCTTCGCATGGCAGTAAACATCTCTATGCCGCAGTTTCGAGATCCTGCTTTTATTAATATAGTAAAAGATGTTATCACTCGAGAGGGGATAAAACCGGAAAGAATCGAATTAGAGATAACCGAAAGTATCGTCATGGATGAACCGCAAATAGTGGTTGAGGCTCTGCACGAACTAAAAGCTTTTGGCGTAAAAGTAGCTATAGATGATTTTGGTACTGGTTTTTCATCGATGAGTTATTTACAGCAACTCCCTCTCGATCGCTTGAAAGTAGATCGTTCTTTTGTGAATGAAATTACTCCTGGTAAATCTGCTTTCATCGCAGAAACGATTGTAACGCTTGGCAACAAGCTTGGATTATCGACCATTGCTGAAGGCGTCGAAAAGCGTGAACAAGCGAGCTATATGTTGAAACTAGGTTGTGACGAAGCCCAAGGATACCTTTTTGCTAAGCCCATGCCTTTTGAACAATTGTTGACATTTTTGGTTGAACATAGGGATAAGTAAACCTTAACCGCAGTTTCGCTAATCGAAGGCAGTCTCTTGGCTGCTTTTTTAATCTGCTATCTTTAAAGTGAAAGATTCAGATTCTTATCTTACTCCTCTTTTTTACCGCTAGATTCCAATAGAAATGCCCAAACATATTTTAAAATTATTCGGCTTTGTCATATTATTGTAATAATTGTGTGATTTTTAAAACTTGCTGTAACCTAAAGAACAGTGTAAGTTCAATGCATACCAGCAGTTTAAAGGTGATGTACTATGCGAATGAAACCTGTGTCTATCGGCATTCTATTATTAAGTTCAGGCTTGGCTTTCGCCGAAGTCGATACTAAGAGTATGTTTACGTGTATGGACTTAAAAAATTATGACGTAAATAGTCAATGCGCCTCTTCTTTGATTTCAAGTAAGACCCAATTTCAAAATATGCAGAAAGAGTTTGAGACGAAGTTAGCGTTACAAAGTCCTAATGTAATGGCCACTACCCAATTTTTTCCTAACAAAATGCTTATTAAAGTGATTGCGCAAAAAGAACAAAACAGCGAAGAAAACGAGTTATTAGCGTCCGTAAAATAATTGTGCTGTTTGGATTAATAAAAGATATAAAAAAAGCTGCTTAACGCAGCTTTTTTTATACTTAATTTTCTTCTATTAGTGATGGTAGGTATACCAACTGATTTAACTTAAGCCATTTCTCTTTTTGTAATGCTAAGTTTACTTTAAGTTCTTTGTAGCGATGTAACAGCTCTAATTTGTCATAACTGCGCTGTAAGTCGCGCTTTTTTATTTCCATAATACGTTTTTTGGCCGCGTAATATTCCGTCATTTTTTGCACGAGTACCTCATACTCAGTCTGAAGCTTTTGCATGACTTCCTCGCCATGCGCAAGGCTGGCGATACGAGTTTTAGAGCGTTGTAACTGCATCACAACTCGGGCTTTCTCAATGCGCTCTTCGGGGCAACGTCGTAAATTCTTGGTGAGTCCAATATACGATAAACCACTGATTAGCCATTTTGTGGGGTCAAATTGCCACCATCTGATACCATTCCGATAGTCGTACTCAAAAATGTGATGGAAGTTGTGGTAGCCCTCTCCAAAGGTGAAAAAAGCTAAAATATCATTATCTCTAGCACTATTTTTATCGGTATAGGGCTGACGACCCCATATATGAGCTAAGGAGTTAATAAAAAATGTGACGTGATGCACAACAAAAAGTCTGAATACACCGGCTAAAAGTAACATTCCCCAAATGTCATCATTTAACCAACCAAGTAAGACAGGCACACCAAAATTAGCACTTAACATAATGCTCAAATAATGGCGATGTTGCCACATGACGACTTTATCCTTCTGTAAATCACGGCAATTACTGTAGTCACTGTATCGATGAACTTGGTACTCCCTCAACATCCAACCTATGTGTGAATACCAAAATCCCTTATTAGCAGAATAGGGATCCGATTCATTATCATCTACATGTTTATGATGGATTCGATGATCAGAACTCCAGTGTAAAATACTATTTTGCAGAGCCATTGCGCCACCAATGGCTAAAATAACTTTTACTACAGGGTTAGCGTCATAGGTCTTATGTGACCAAAGTCGGTGGTAACCGGCGGTGATAGACATGCCTGAAAAATAAATTAAAACAATGCAGGCAACTATCTCAAGGCTATCAAAGCCCTGGGTTAGCGCCACGTATGGAACTACCAATAAAGAGATAAAGCCGGTGATTAAAAATACGGCTATATTGACTAATAACAAGCGGGGTTTTTTCATGATAATTTTTTTTGAGCTTACAACTGTACGCTAATTTAACTTTGAGTTAGCACTTAAGCAAGAAATATCTTGGTAAAGTGAATGAAATCATGGGCTGTGACCTAAGCTATTTTCAGGTTAAACTGAATTATTAAACCAAGGTAGAAATCATTTTGAGTCGTCAATTACAAAAGCTTCGCACCCGTCGTAGCATCATAGATGCAGCCTTTTCATTGTTGGATGAACAGCGTAGTTTGTCTAGCATTAGTTTAAGAGAAGTAGCGCGTGTCGCAGGAATTGCTCCCACTTCTTTTTATCGTCATTTCAAAGATATTGATGAACTCGGTTTAACATTAGTCGATGAGGCAGGCCTAGCGCTGCGGCAACTTATGCGTCAAGCCAGGCTACGTATCGCCTCTGGTGGTGGTGTTATTAATACGTCCGTTGAAACGTTTATGGAGTTCATAAACGACAATAATAATGTATTTAGATTATTACTCAGAGAGCACACGGGCACATCGGTGGCTTTCAGAGCAGCAGTACTCCGTGAGATTCAACATTTCAATGTTGAATTGACAGATTACACTATGGCTACCACTGGACTAAAAAGTACGATTGCAAATCTGCAGGCTGAGGCCATGGTGAAATTGGTATTCAGTACAGGGGCCGAGGCCTTAGATGCCGCACCAGAACGTAAAAAAGTCCTAGCTGAAAGACTTAAATTACAATTAAGATTTATTGTTGATGGGGCATTGAAAGCCTCACAATCCTAATATTTTCGGCTCAGAAACAAACCACACTCTGCATGATGGGTATAAGGAAACTGGTCAAACAAAGCGAACCTTACCACCTGATGACTTTTACTGAGTGTTTCTAAGTTTTGTTTTAATGTCTCTGGGTTACAAGAGATATACACGATGTTTTCATAAGCCTTGACCATTCCAAGTGTCTCGTCATCTAAGCCAGAGCGAGGTGGGTCAACTAAAATAGTGTTACAGTCAAAGTCTTGTAAATTGATGCCTTCTAATCGTCTAAACTGTCTCTTTTGCTGCTGAGCCTCAACAAATTCCTCACTCGACATTCGAAGCACGGTTACATTGTCGATTTTGTTCAGGGCAATATTATATTGCGCCGCTGCAACCGATGACTTTGATATTTCAGTTGCTAAAACCTGCCTAAAGTTTTGCGCTAAAGGCAAGGTGAAATTACCCAGTCCACAGTAAAGTTCTAACAGATCGCCTTGACAATTTTGGGTAACATCAAGTGCCCATTCGATCATTTTCACATTCACTACAGCATTAGGTTGGGTAAAACTATTTTCTATGTGTTTAAACTGAAAGGGCTTTTGATTAACGGTTAACTCTTCAATCAAGTAATCTTTGTCTAAATCGAATTTTTGTTTCTTTGCCCGACCAATAATATCAATACTGTATTTTTTTCGAAGGCTCTTTAGGATGGAATTTATTTCCAGGTGCCATTCTTCATCCAAGGCCTTGTGATAAAGTAAAGAGACGATTATATGCCCGCTAAGACTGCTTAAATAGTCGATTTGAAACAGCTTGCGCCTCGCTTTTTCACTTGGCTTTAGTTCGTTTATCAAATCACGCATAACCTGATTAATTAATTGGCTAGCAGGGGGGAAGTGCTCAACTCTGTATTTTTGTTTTGTCTGCTGGTCAAACATAATATGATATAAATCATCACCTTCGTGCCAAACACGAAATTCAGCACGCATCCGATAATGAAGGGAAGGTGACGAGCAAATCTCAAGACTAGGCATATCGAAATTATCGAAACATTCTTTGATAAGCTCTGCTTTACGCTGTAATTGTACAGGGTAGTTTTCAGCATTTATCTCAGTAGGGCGCATAGTCTTGTTCCACCATAGGTTTGTAAAACCGCGCAAGGTATCGGGTTTTAAGTAATACTTCAAGATTGCTGTATTAACTATTATTTATCTATAGCCTAAATTATAACCATTGCCTGCCGATAGCTACTAATGAGGGAAGTGAGGTAAATAAAATGAATGTTAATCAATTAAAAGCTTTTTTAGGTGACAAGCCGGCTCATTTAGGTGCTGATACTAGCCTTAAGAACCAGTTACGCGAATCGGGTTTGCGCCAAGCCGCAACGTTACAGGCAAATCAAGCTCAAGGTACCGCTGATAAATTTAGCTCGAGTGCATCTTTTGGTGCCCGCGTGTATGCCAATGCTCTGAATACAACTCTTGAAGTTGATGCAAAGAAACCTGATTTTTCTGCAAAAAAGAGTGCTCAAGCAACTCAGCCTTTATTTGACTTTGAAGAAGTGGCAAAGAACGTTTTAAAATTTGTCGGTGGAGCTATCAAAAATGCTAAAAACAATGGCGCTGATGATACTCAGCTGAATAAGTTGTTTGATCAAGCCACAAGCGGTGTACTCAAAGGCATTAAAATGGCCGAGAAAGATTTGGCTGGGTTAATGAATGAAGAAATCCGTGCGGGTATTGATAACAGTAAAAAGCTTATCGACGAGGGCATAGAAAGCTTGCGAAAAGACATCTTTGCAAACGCTGAGGCTTTACAAACCAAAGAAGCGAAATCGGTAAGTAACACCACACAAATTTCTGTGACCCACCAGCAATCAGGCCAGTTACTAATTAAGACCAAAGACGGTGACGAAGTCACCTTAGCTTTTGAAGATTTTAAGCAATTTGAACTTAATCAAAAAGTAATGCTTCAACAGCAACGGGTTGCTGCTAATGTAAATGATCAGGTAGAAGTTAAACCTAAAGAGAATAGCAGTGCTGAAGTAGACGATTTAGCAGGAACAGAGTCTGAACTATCACAATCTTCATCTGTAGGTGAAGAGCCCAATTCAAATCAAACGACGTCGAACATTAGCCCTAATAAAGAGAACGCTACCCTGACGCTTGAGCAAAAGAGTTATTACTATGAAACTAATAGTTTAAGCTTTAGCGTGACGGGTGAATTAGATGAGGCCGAGTTGAAAGCGATAGGGCAATTAGTATCTGATGCGAATAGTCTAGCAGATGATTTTTTCAATGGTGACATCGAAAGTGCCTACAATCAGGCCTTAAAATTAGGCTTTGATGATAAAGAATTAACCAGTTTCGCCTTACAATTAACTAAAGTAGAAAACACTCAAGTTATTAAAGCGTATGAAACGGTTTCTCACTATGGGCAAACTAATAGTGAGAGTGAGCCTTCAAAAGCCGTTAAACCCGTCGCGCAATACTTAGATAAAATGCTATCAGTAGTTGAAGGGAGTCGTCAGCAATTACAAGGAGCTGAGGATTACGAAAATATGGTGAATTCACTTATTAATAGAATGGGCGAAGTCCACACACCTGATTTAATAACAGCACTAAATAGGTTTCATGCCTTTAACCAAAAACTTATTGAAAATTTGCCTTTAGTTAGCCGATAGCTTCGACCTGGTCAGCTGAACAAAAACGCCTACATTAAGTAGGCGTTTATTTAATTACTTTCTTGTTGTTTTATTCTTCTTCAGTTTTATCTTTTGCTAAACGAACTTTAAGTGTTCTTTCCTGGAAAACTGAGTCATTTAAATTCTTAATTGCTTTGTCTGCGCCTTTTGCATCCATTTCTACGAACCCATAACCTTTTCGCTTACCGGTACGTCTATCTTTCATTAAACGAACTGAGTTAACGACACCATGAAGTTCAAAGTGCTCTTGAACAGCTTGTTCATTTGCTCTGTAAGGTAGGTTGCCTACGTACAGGGTACTTAGTTCTGAAACGTGAGCCGTTTCTACACCTGTTGAAGCGCTTTTAAGTTGAGTTAATAAAACAGTGGCGATGCCACCAATGATAATACCTAATGCTACTGAAATTGCGGGTGATAATGCAATATTGAAAGAGTTGAAAACAAAATAACTGGCAATTGCTAATACTAAAACACTAATAATGTTTGTGATTAAAGATGAGTTCATGATCAAAAGTACCTAAAAGTTGTATTTATAATAATAAGGAAACGCCACTCTATGTTACTTACTTATCAATAAATCGCCAATATAAACAACAAGCTGGATATTAGTAAGTTGCATTTTATTATCGTTTTTTCATCAATTTAGTCGATTACTGAGCATTTTGATGGATAAAACACCACTTAAACAAGTATTTCAAAAAAGGTGTTGCAAGTCGAA
>NZ_JANQVQ010000076.1 GCF_030730205.1 Paraglaciecola sp. | reverse complement strand
AAAAGACGCTGGCTGCAGTCCGTATGAGTAATTATCACAACTAGTGGGGTATAACGAAAAGATGCTTCATCTTGCTCTTCCTCGCCCGTTTTTTACTAAGAAGGCCACGACTGAGCAATCTTTAGATTTCAGTTAGTTAGCCAGGGTCAACTTATTGAAGTACTGCCGATTTCGTTGAATATATATGCAAATTTAGTGAATTTTTCTTTATTTTTTGTATCTCGTTGCTCTGTTTGTTTTCTTGTAATAAGGTGTCTGCCTTATTGTTAGAAAGTTCATTTTTGAAAAAGTTGGAAGTCCCCCAAATGCCTAGTGACGTGACAAGTTTGCTCTTCGATGCTGCCAATTTAATGGTTATTGGTATGTTTGTTGTCTTTTTGTTTTTGGCCACCTTAATTGGTGCTGTCAACCTAATTGCTTGGGTTAACAGTAAATTTCCAGAAGTAGAAGTGCCTGTGTCACGACATCAACCAAGCCAATCTAAATCCAATATTGCGATATCGTCAGGGGTTGTCGCCGCTATCAGCGCAGCAATACATCAGCATCGAAACAATAAATAATTTTTATACTTAAGAGAATATGAATATGTCAAAGCCCCTCGCTATTACTGATGTTGTGCTACGTGATGCTCACCAGTCACTGCTTGCCACTCGTTTGCGTTTAAAGGATATGCTGCCCATTGCGAAGCAGTTAGATGAAGTTGGATATTGGTCCCTTGAAACATGGGGCGGCGCGACGTTTGATGCCTGTATTCGTTATTTAGGTGAAGATCCTTGGGAGCGCATTCGTGCCTTAAAAAAAGCCATGCCGAAGACCAAACAACAGATGTTGCTACGTGGTCAGAATTTGCTGGGTTATCGACACTACGCTGACGATGTAGTCGAAAAATTTATCGAACGTGCTCACACTAACGGTGTTGATGTCTTCCGTATTTTTGATGCGATGAATGACATTCGTAATTTACAAACGGCGATAAAAGCGACCATCAAGCAGGGGGCTCACGCCCAAGGAACGCTGTCTTATACAGTATCGCCAGTCCATAATTTGCAAACCTGGTTAGACATGGCAGCTAAGCTTCAAGATATGGGGGTTAATTCAATCTGCATTAAAGATATGGCAGGTTTATTAAAACCTTATGTGTGTGAAGAACTCGTCAGCCGTTTAAAAGAAACAATTGAAGTGCCCATTGCTTTGCACTGTCATGCCACAACAGGTTTGAGTACCGCCACGTATCAAAAAGCCATTGATGCTGGCATTGATATACTAGACACCTCTATATCTTCTATGAGTATGACGTATGGTCATAGTGCGACAGAAACTATCGTGTCAATTGTTGAAGGCACCGCACGGGATACTGGTCTTGATTTACCTCAATTAGCGAATATCGCAACATATTTCAGAGACGTTCGGAAAAAGTACAGTCAATTTGAAGGTAGCCTGAAAGGGGTTGATGCACGTATTTTGATTGCACAGGTGCCAGGCGGCATGTTGACCAACATGGAAAGTCAGTTAAAAGAGCAAGGGGCCTTGGATAGAATGGATGAAGTGCTGCAAGAAATTCCTCGTGTGAGAGAAGATCTTGGCTTTATTCCTCTCGTCACCCCAACCTCACAAATTGTGGGAACGCAATCTGTGTTAAACGTTCTAACTGGCGAGCGGTACAAGAGTATCACCAAAGAAACCGCTGGTGTGTTAAAAGGGGAGTATGGGGCCACGGCAGCCCCAGTAAATCAGAGCTTACAGCTAAAAGTATTAGCAGGTGAAGAGCCTATTACGTGTCGACCCGCTGACTTAATAAGTGCAGAGCTCGATTCATTGACTTCAGAACTAAACGACATCGCCACTAACGAAAATTTTACTTTGGCCAATGACGCTGTTGATGATGTATTGACTTATGCTTTGTTTTCTCAAGTGGGGTTGAAATTTTTACGTAATCGTCATGACCCTTCAGCATTTGAACCCATCCCGCAAGCGGCTCAAGAGGGAAAAACAACTGCGGTTAATACTACCTCTGATAGCAGAGGGGCTGGTCCTGCTAGTTATTCAGTGCGTGTTGATGGAAAAGTGTATCAAGTTGAGGTCGCAGACTCAGGGGCTTTAACCAATGTTCAAGCCGTGGATCATCAGCCAGAGACAGACAACAAAATTACTTCGAGTGCCTCGCAAAGCCTGCAATCGCCATTGTCAGGTAATATTTTTAAAATATTGGTTGGGGTCGATGAAGAAGTCAGCCAAGGCCAAGTGGTATTGGTAATGGAAGCCATGAAAATGGAAACGGAAATTCGCTCTACCGTCAGTGGCACAGTCAGTAAAGTATTAATTAAAGAAGGCGACTCAGTGCAGTCTGGTCAGTCTTTATTAATGTTTAATTAGGCGCCTGTCATGGAAAAAATACAGTTATTGTGGGACAGCACAGCACTGGCGCATTTTGAGCCAGGACAAATTGTCATGATGATAGTTGGTGCGTTGTTGTTATATTTGGCAATTGTAAAGAAATTTGAGCCCCTACTTTTACTACCCATTGGCTTTGGGGCAGTGTTAACTAATATCCCCTTAGCCGGCTTTAGCGATGCAGGTGGCCTGCTTTATTACATTTATCATATTGGCATAGAAACTGGCGTATTCCCGCTGCTCATTTTTATGGGGGTGGGGGCAATGACCGATTTTAGCGCTTTGATTGCGAATCCTCGGATGTTATTACTTGGAGCAGCTGCACAATTTGGCATCTTTGGTACCCTTTTTGGCGCTATTGCTCTTAACTTTGTGCCTGGTTTTGAATTCAGCATGAAAGATGCAGCCGCGATTGCCATTATTGGAGGCGCCGATGGTCCTACAGCCATTTTCTTAGCCTCACGCTTAGCGCCTGATTTGCTTGGCGCTATTGCGGTTGCAGCCTATTCTTACATGGCTTTGGTACCCATTATTCAGCCACCGATTATGCGACTGCTGACAAATGAACAAGAACGTAAAATTGAAATGGCGCAATTGCGTCATGTATCGAAACGGGAAAAAATTATTTTTCCCTTGGCTGTATTACTCATGACGATTTTATTTTTACCCAGCGCAACTCCCTTAATCGGTATGTTTTGTCTTGGTAATTTAATGAAAGAATCTGGCGTAGTCGATAGGTTGAGCAACACGGCCCAAAATGAGTTAATCAACGTCGTCACCATCTTTCTTGGATTGGCGGTAGGTTCGAAATTGTCAGCTGATAAGTTCTTAACCCTTGAAACCTTAGGCATACTTGCTCTAGGTGCCATCGCATTTTCTGTCGGCACAGCTGCAGGTGTATTAATGGCAAAGCTTTTGAGCCGTTTTAGTTCGCAAAAAATCAATCCTTTGATTGGTGCTGCAGGGGTGTCAGCGGTTCCTATGGCGGCGAGAGTCGTGAACAAAGTTGGTTTAGAAGCCAATCATCATAATTTTTTGTTAATGCACGCTATGGGGCCTAACGTGGCGGGTGTACTAGGCTCAGCAGTTGCTGCAGGGATCCTTCTTGCATTGGTAGCATAACTTAATCTACTGTCACATGTTGCGGTTCCCAGCGCTGCAACATTCTTTGCTTTACTGTGGTGGGATGCGATAGCAACAGAGTGATCTGCCATCTGTTCATTGCGGTAAAGGGAAAATGACTACAGAACAACTCAGGAAAAAGAACACGGAAAACGTTTGTGCAAAAAATATCAGTTACGTGTTTTGACGGTTAATCAGCGCTTGATGGGCGTGTACGAGTTTTTTCGTGTACTCCTCTTTCGGCCAATTAAAAATGACTTCAGTACGCCCCGCTTCAATAACCTTTCCATGACGCATAACGATAATTTTGTCACTAATGTGCCGGACTATGCCCAAGTTATGTGAGATAAAAATAAAGCCTAAACCAAGTTCCCGCTGAATATTCATCAATAAGTTAACGATTTGCGAACGTACCGATGGATCCAAGGCGGCAAAGGGTTCATCTGCTACTAACACTTGCGGGTTTAAAATCAGCGCTCTGGCCAGTGCGACACGCTGGCGCTGGCCATCAGACAACATATGCCGATAAAAAAACTGATGCTCAGGCATCAAGCCCACTTTTACTAAGGTTTGTTCAATTTTTGCAGCACGCTCTAACATGCTCATGGTGGTATTTAAGCGCAGAGGTTCGTCAAGAATAGAGCCTAGGGTGATGCCTGGATTGAGTGATTCATTACTGTTTTGGAAAATCATTCTAATGTTTAAGCAGCGCTGACGTTGATTAGACTTAGTCAGTGCTTCACCATGCAAATATATTTGACCACTATCGGGTTTTTCTAAGCCTACCAGTAACTTAGCCAGTAAAGACTTGCCAGAGCCATTCGCGCCAATAATTGCTAAGGTCTCACCCGCTTTCAAATCGATATTTATCGGTCCTAATTCAAATTGTTTTGTTTTGTTAAAAAAGTTAAAGCTGTCTTTTTTATTAACAAATCGAAGATCTTCAACGTGGATCAAGTCAGTCATTTTTTATCCCAATGCAAAGGAAAGTGACAACTGTAGTAGTGTTGATGCACTCTTCTGACAGCTGGAACAACAACACACTCCCTGCGAGCCCTAGGGCAGCGTGGTCCTAAACGGCAGCCTATTGGTAGGTGTTGTAATGTGGGGATAGTGCCGTCTAACGAGCTTAATGGTGACTTGGGCGGCAAATCTTTCCGAAAACTGGGGGCACTATCTAATAGGGCTTGGGTATAAGGATGGAGAGCACGTTTTTTAAGTTGCAGCATATCGCCGCTTTCTACAGTCTGGCCACAATATAATACAGTCATGTAGTGCGCCATGCTTGAAATAGCCAAAAGGTCGTGACTAACAAACAAGACGCTAAGTTTTCTAACTTGGTTAACGCGGCTCAGCAGTTTTAATATTTGCGATTTGGCTGTGACCTCCATGCCTCGAGTGGGATCGTCAGCAATGATAAGTTTAGGCTCAGATACTAAGGCCATAGCAATCATAAATTTTTGGCAAACGTCATTAGAAATTTGATGTGGATAACTCTTCATGCACAACTTATGGTCTTTTATGCCCACTCGGTGCAGCAGTTCCATGACAATTTTTTCCCGCTCTTTTTCTCTTCGCCAAAACAATCGACTCTCAAGACGAGCTTCAGGTACGATTTCTTTAAGTTGTTCGCCTAGGGTAAGAAGCGGGTCAAGCGAGCTTTTAGGATTTTGAAAAATAACAGAAATATCACTGCGGATGACCTTGCGCCGATTTTTAATCGACATGGTTAACAAATCTTGTCCTCGCCACGTCATTCGGTCTGCTGTTACGCGCCAGCGCTGAGGAATTGCGCCCACGATGGCTTTGATTACAAGGCTTTTACCTGAGCCTGATTCACCCACTAATGCGTGAATTTGCCCTTCGTTAATGACTAAGTTAATTTTGTCTAAGGCTTTAACCCACTCGCCAGCGATATCTATCTCAAGAGTGAGATTTTTTATATCCAATAAGCTCATTAGTGCAACAGCCTGTTTCGTAAGGCTGAACGCAAACCATCACCCACTAAATTGATTGAAAGCATCATTAAAAAGATGGCCGCACCCGGTAGAGCGATGCTCCAAGGCGCCATATATGCCACTTCAATACCCTCTGATAGCATTGCCCCTAATTCTGCGGTTGGGGCTTGGGCACCAAGATTTAAAAAACCTAGGGCGCTGATATCCAATATTGCGATAGATAACGCAAGCGTACCTTGGACAACTAAGACTTCACCCATATTAGGTAAAATAGAGCGAATGAAAATCTGGGTTGGTGGCGCACCATCTAGTTTTGCTGCCCTGACATACTCTTTTTTACGCTCTTGTCTGACAAAATCTCGAGTTTGATGAATAAACTGCGGTGTTAACGCCAAGGTGATAGCCCACATACTGTTGACTAAACCGGTTCCTAAGATAGCAATAATAATAATGGCAATAAGTAAGGTGGGGATTGCCATCATTGAATCTAAAGTGTGGTTAACAACACTTGAGCGCACTCCGCGGCTCATTCCAGCCACAGCACCCACAGACACACCGACTAACATGGCCACTAGTACCAGGATAATACTGATACCAAAGGTCATTTGGCAGCCGTACATCACTCTTGATAATAAATCTCGTCCTAAGGCATCGGTGCCAAATACATTTACGATACTTCCGTTGGGCTCCCAAGCTGGAGGGATTAAAATCGCATCGGTTTTTTGTAATAAAGGATCAAAAGGCGCAAGAATATTGCAAAACAACACTATGGTTAAAATAAAGATAAAACAACATAAACCGCCAACGGCGATATGGTTTTCTTTAAATTCCAACCAGGTATGTTGTAACGGTGATGGGTGGAATTCTTCTTGATACAGTTCAGATCGCGACACGTTCCACCTTACTTTTTTTAGGGTCAACCAGTCTTAAGAATAAATCAATCGTCATGGTAAAGATAACCACTAAGGTTGCTACCGCTAACATGCCTACTCTGATGGCGGGGTAATCTCGTTGATATATAGCCTGAATAAGCCAATTGCCAATGCCTGGCCAAGAAAATATTACTTCCACTATCATCGCATTGGTTAACAAAGTGGTAAATTGCATTCCTAGTAAGGGAAGTATTGGCATCAAAGAATTACGAATAGCGTGTTTCCAAATAACCTGTCTTGAGGTAAGCCCTCTAGCAACCGCGGCTTGCACATAATCACTGTTCATTGTCTCAATAAAAGAGCGGCGCATAATCCGTAAAATAATCGTCGTCGTGAAAGCGGCAATAGAAAGAGTAGGTAAAATCAGATGGCGAACCGCATCAATAAAAACATCCGATTTGTTTTCAATATCTGACCATAAAATATCAAGCAATATAAAGCCGCTAATTCGAGGTACTTCATACAATAAACTAATTCTGCCTGACAACGGAAACCACCCCAGCTGTAACGAAAAACCTAAAATTAGGAGCATGGCGAGCCAAAAAACGGGAATTGAATAACCTAGTACACTCACTGACAAAAGTGCATAGTCAGTGGTTTTATGATGCCGAAGACCGGCTAAAAACCCCAGAGGTAAGCCGACGATAAATGACAGTAAAAGCGCGTAAGTACTGAGCTCTATACTTGCAGGTAGAGTTCGAGCGACTTCGCTGGACAACGATAAACCGGAACTGAAGCTTAAACCCCAATTACCACTGAATAAGTCAATGAGATAATACCAATACTGCACAATAAACACGCTATCTCGGTGATAAAGGTGCTGTAATTGCTCTATTTCTTGCGGACTGGGATTAGGTATACCACTTAAGTTGGCTAATGGCTCACCGGGAAATAAATAAATCAGTACAAACGAAAAAAAACTCAATGCGAGCAAGGTAAGAACCACTAAATTGGTAAAGCGAAGAACGACTCTGAGCATCAGTTTTTTGTCACTCCGGCCAATTTAACGCCGCCATATGGATTAATTTCGAAACCGACTAAATCCCGTCGAAAAGCTTGATACTTTGAGGCATGAGCAATCGGCACCAATGGCAGTTGTTCGGCGATTAAGGCATTGGCTTTGTAGTAAAAATATTGCCGGTCTTCAATACTGGTATATTTGAGTGCTTGACCGATGAGTTCGTCATATTCTGGTGAGCACCAAAATGCCCGGTTGGTGCCAGATTTAATCGCTCCACACGATAGCAATGGGCGATAAAAATTATCGGGATCACCATTGTCCGCGGACCAACCTATGAGCACAGAATCATGTGTACCTTGTTTTAACTTTTCTCTAAATGTTGACCACTCGTAACTCACAATTTCGACATTGACCCCAACGGCTTGTAGATAACTTTGCATCAATTCGGCCATTTTAATTGCATTGGGATTGTAAGGACGCTCAACTGGCATAGCCCAGATATTCATAGTGAAGCCTGGCTCTATACCATTTTCTTGCAATAATTTTTTGGCAGCAGACGGATTATAATTAAGATTTTTTTGTTCACTTTGAAAGGCCCAAGAAGTAGGGGGAACAATATTTTTAGCCAAAATTGCACTGTCAAAATAGATTGCTTCAATTAGGGCATTTTTGTCAATAGCCAGAGATAAGGCGCGTCTCACACCGGGGCGGTCAAATGGTGGCTTAGCGGTATTAAAGGCCCAAAAGCCGACGTTTAAACCGGGTTTTTCGTCCAAAATTAAGTCTTTGGATTGGCGAATAACATCCAACTCACTGTGCGCAGGTAGTGCCATGGCATCACATTCCCCGGTGATGAGTTTAGCTAAACGCAAGGAACTGGAGGGCGTAATATCAAATATCAATTGCTCAGTTTGTTTGTTTTCTCCCCAATATTCGTCGTGTCTTTTATAACGAATAAAACTGTCTTGACGAAAATGAGCAAATTTGAAAGGACCTGTGCCAATGGGTTGTCGATCAATGTTTTCTTTTTGATTTTTTTGTTCAAGACTATCTGCGTACTCTTTAGACATTATTACCGCAAAGTCAGTGGCCAAATTGGCTAAAAATGAACTTTGGGGCTGCTTAAGTGTAATTTCTAATCGATAGGCATTTACTCGCTCAACTTTTTCGATGAGATTAGCTAGACCAAGGCTGTCAGCGTAAGGATAGATCCCGCCGGCAATTCCGTGATAAGCGCTATTTGGCAAACGCCATCGATCAAAACTAAAAATAACATCTTCAGCATTAAATGTTCGGCTTGGTGAAAAATAAGCAGTGTGGTGAAACGCGACATCCTTTCGTAGCTGAAAAGTATACAGTAAACCATCGGTACTTATGCTCCAGCTAGTGGCCAGGCTTGGAATAACGCTGCCACTTTTGGGATCAAAGTCCAATAAACGGTCGTAAATTTGGTGGGATGATGCATCAACCGTGGTGCCCGAGGTGTCTAACTGTGGGTTGAAGCTAGTGGGATTGCCTTCAGAGCAGTAAATTACTCCGTTTGATTTATTACTGGCACTAATAAGGGCATCACAGCCCGATAAACCAAGGCAACAAAGAGCTAGCATCATGTGCTGAACTTGACCTGGTTTGATGATGCTATTAAACACGCTAAAGTTACCCATCGTCCTCATCTGCATTTTCAAGAAGGTTATATTTTTTCAAATACCCTCTTAGCTGATGATACGTTAAGCCTAATTTTTCTGCAGTTTTCTTTTGGTTAAATTGGCTGTCCGCTAGCGCTTTATTGATTAGGTCTATTTCAAAATTTTGCGACAGTTCTTTTAAATCTACTGGAAATTCGAATTGTTGCTCAGCGTTTGTTGTTGCAGAAGCTGTGTTGATGTGTGATTTGTCTTCGGTCTTTGCGGGTTCTGGCGGTGCAGCAGGTACTGATATTCTGTCGAGTGTTTTGATTCTTTTTTTCGGCCTAAAAACCGATTCAAAGGGGTCAAGTACAATATGATGAACAGGCAAGTGCGGGTTATTGCTTCGATAAACCGCTCGTTCCACAGTATTTTTTAGCTCACGAATATTTCCCGGCCAATGATAATCGAGCAAGGTACGTTTGGCCTTTTCGCTAAAACCACTAAATAACTCCATTTCAAGTTCACGAGCCATATTGATCGCAAAGTTTTCGGCTAACATGAGAATGTCTTCTTTACGTTCACGAAGTGGAGGAAGCGTAATAACATCAAATGCGAGCCTGTCTAATAAATCAGCTCTAAACTCGCCAGAATCAGCCAAACTAGGTAAATCTTCATTTGTCGCAGCGACTAATCTAACGTCAACTTTTATACTGCGCGAGCCGCCAACCCGCTCAAACTCACCATATTCAATCACACGTAGTAGCTTTTCCTGGATCATGCCGGAGGTATTCGCTAACTCGTCCAGAAATAAAGTTCCGTTATGAGCCGTTTCGAAGCGACCTTCTCGTCGTTTCGCTGCGCCTGTAAATGCACCGGCCTCGTAGCCAAACAACTCGCTTTCTAATAAGCTTTCGTTTAACGCTGCGCAATTTAACTTTAAATAGGTTTGCTCCCAACGTTTTGATAAAAAGTGTAATCGCGCTGCTACCAGTTCTTTACCTGTGCCCCGTTCACCTATTATTAACACGGGTTTATTCAAAGGGGCTATTTGCGATATTTGCTCAAGTACCTCTAAAAAACTGTTAGATTGTCCTAACAAATTATCTTGTTGGCGAAAGCGGCTCATCAATATCCTTAAAAAGTGGTCTATTTAGCTAATAATTAGCGTAGATTGGTTCGATTGTAGTTTGGCTAAAAGGTATTGTAAATATTTTTTGTTTAAAATCAGGTAGTTACTTTGTTGTTAAGATTGGCCTATAAATTGAATACCCTTAATCATCAACAACGTTACACAATAGATTTAGTTAACATTTATTAAAGAGGTAATAACTATGGGTATCTTCTCTCGTTTCACCGATATAGTGAACTCAAATATTAATGCCATTCTGGACAAGGCTGAAGATCCAGAAAAAATGGTCAGACTGATTATTCAAGAAATGGAAGACACCTTAGTCGAAGTGCGTTCTGCTTCAGCTAAAACCTTAGCGAATAAAAAAGAAATCAGTACTCAAATTAATAAGCTTCAAAATGAAGCCTTAGATTGGAAGGCAAAGGCTGAATTAGCCATTAGCAAGGACAGGGAAGACTTAGCCAGAGCGGCATTACAAGAAAAGAAAAAATGTGATGATCACGCAGCTGTGCTAGTCAGAGAACTGCAATTAGTTGAAGAACAAATCGCTAAGTTGCAAAGTGAAGTGGGTCAGTTACAAGATAAATTAGCCGATGCCAAAACGCGTCAAAAAGCAATTATTTTACGTCAGAATACGGTCAGTTCACGTCTTGAAGTGAAGAAAACCTTAGACAGTACTAAGGTCGATGCTGCAATGGGGCGTTTCGAGCAATATGAACGTAAAATTGATGACTTAGAGTCAATGGTTGATGCGTATGATTTAGGTAAGAAAACCTTAGCGGACGAATTTGCTGAACTTGAAGCTGGTCAAGAAATTGATGATGAATTAGCGGCACTGAAGAAAAAAGTGCAAGGTAAGTCATCAGCAGCTAAAAAGTAATTTGCGCCAACTAAGGAGATAAGTAATGGAAGGTATCGTAGGAATTGTCGTTGCGCCAATCATTATTTTTATGATTTTTGTCGCACCAATTTGGCTAATTATGCATTATCGCAGTAAGAAGCAGATCAATCAGGGATTAACTCAGGAAGAGTACGCAACCTTGCAAGAGCTGGCTGATAGAGCTGATAAGATGGCAGACCGCATTCATACCTTAGAGTCGATATTGGATGCTGAAGCACCCCAATGGAGAAACAAAGTATGAGCTTAAAAAAAGAGTTATACCGCGACCCCGACAAAGGCAAAATTGCTGGGGTTTGTGCCGGTTTAGCTGACTACTTTGGTTGGGAGTTATGGCTAATTAGGATTTTAGTGGTCAGTGCTTTTTTTCTATTTGCCGGCCCCTTTATTTTTGTTAGCTATGTTGCTGCTTGGTTTATTTTAGATAAAAAACCGGGTTCTAAAGGCAGTAAAGCACCTTATGTTGAGCACAGTAGAGTAACTCAAACACGGGGCAAAGGCTGGCACAACCAAACCGATGACGAAGAAAAAGTCGTGGTTAAGTCGAAAATTTGGCAGGCAGGAGAGCCGCCTAAGCAAGCATTTCATGACATTCAACAGCGTTTTACAAAAAATGAAACACGCTTGAGAAATGTAGAGACGTATGTCACATCTTCAGAGTTTCAACTTAATCGAGAAATTAGTCGTTTATAATTTATCTCATTGTTAGAACCAAGCTAGATCAAATTTGATTTAGTTTGGTTTTTATATTTTTACCCAGCGCATTATTTTTGAGGATTATGGATAAATCTAACTCCGCACAACGTTATGTTAACCAAGCCCTACAACAGGCTAAGTTAGCAGGAGCCCGCATAGCTGATAAACATATTAATCTTGCGGTTACAGGTTTGAGTAAAAGTGGCAAAACGGCTTTTATTACCTCTTTGATGAATCAGCTTTTAGAAGTCAATGAAGATGCGGTCTTACCGTTTTTCTCTACTAAACGAGAAGGGCGAATTATCGGTGTGAAACGCAGCACCCAAGTTGATCTAACGTGTAGTCGCTTTGCCTATGAAGATGCTATCGCAGGCTTGTCCGGATCAATACCCAAGTGGCCTCAATCTACTACGGGTATCTCGCAAATCAGATTGGTGATCCGTTATCAGAAAAAAAGCGGGTTGAGTAAGTGGCTTCGAGAAGATGGCAAGTTAACGCTGGATATCACCGATTATCCTGGAGAGTGGTTGTTAGATTTACCGCTGTTGGATATGGATTTTGCTCAATGGTGTGAATACAGCAGTAAACAGCTGATGGACGGGAAACGTGCGGCACTTGCTAATCAGATTCTTCGCGACATCGAATGCATTGATTTACAGGGGTCTGGTGATGAATTGCTGTTGCAAAGAACGGCTGAATCTTATGCTGATTATTTGAAACAGTGTCAAAGTGCGGGATTTCAACTATTGGTACCTGGGCGCTTTTTGTTACCCGGAGAATTATTGGGTGCGCCAGTATTACATTTTTTCCCCTTGTCCTTGAGTCAACTTAAAGAGCAGAATGTTGATTTATCTAAACTTGTTAAGGGCAGCAATATCGCGTTATTAGTCAAACGCTTTGAGTATTACAAACAACATGTTGTACGGCCCTTTTATGAACAGCACTTTAAACGTTTTGATCGGCAAATTATTTTAGTCGATTGTCTTAGCGCCCTAAATAAGGGGGTTCATAGTTATCACGATTTGCAGGCAGCATTGAATTGGATAATGCAGAGTTTTGCCTATGGCTCATCTAATGTACTTAAACGATTATTTAAGCCTAAAATCGATAAATTAGTATTTGCCGCAAGTAAAGCCGATCATATTACGCCCGACCAACAGGTTAACTTAGTGAAGTTACTTGACTCAATGCTACGAGATGCGCGTAAGCAACTGCAATTTGACGGTGTGGTGACTGAATCCACTCTCATTGCGGCTATCAAAGCTTCCACAAGTGGTAAAACACAAATAAACGGTGAGATGCTTCCAGTTCTGCAAGGCACTACTGAAGAAGGGGCAAGTCTAACCTTATTCCCCGGCGAAGTGCCAACGTCATGTCCTCACGCTGATTTTTGGCAGAACCAAGGTTTTGAATTTCCTAAGTTTGCCGCTCCCTTGTTGGGGGAGCGTCATGCATTACCTCATATCAGGATGGATCAAGTTATAGACTTTATATTGGCCGATAAATTGGTGTAAAAATGAATAAAAAACATGAACATGAGCCAGTAGAAAAATCTGAAAAAAGACCCAAACCTCACACCAATGAGGTAGGGGATAAATTCACATCCATTAAGCGTTCAGTGATTATTGAAACAGGTTCAGTCGAAAATAAAACTCTTCATGCCGATGACGCTAACCTTAAAGGCCAAACGGTTGTAGAAAATCAAATTGAATTGTTGGTCACAGATTTAGACGTTGAAGAGGCTCTAGGACCGAGGGTTGAGTCACGGTCTCATTCTAAATTGAAGAAAATATCTTGGTTACTCGCTACAATTTTGGTGATTGTGTTGAGTATCGCTGAATTGTATTCAGCGATATCACTAGTACTCAGCAAGCAGGACTGGATGGCCGGAGGGTGGCTAATCGTCTTCGCTATAGTATTGACGAGTATCTTAGGTTTTGCCTACCGAGAATTACGGTCTTTGCAACATTTAAAGCAGCAAGAAGAAATGCAGCAACAGGCGGTTGATTTATTCAATACTCCTGCGATAGGCCTGGGTCAAACACATTGTGAGGCGGTAGCAAGCAAATTACCCAGCCAGTTTCAGCCTTTAGTTGATGAGTGGAATAAGGGCCTGCAGAGTCACTATACCAATACCGAAGTGTTAAGTTTATTTGAATTAAAGGTACTAACGCCCATTGATAAAATTGCCTTAAATCGTATAACAAGCAATGCGTCTGCTGCGGGTGTAATGATTGCCGTCAGTCCATTTGCGATGTTGGATATGTTAATTGTGTTATGGCGCAACATTAAAATGGTTAATCAATTAAGCAGCTTGTATGGCATTCGATTAGGATACTGGGGCAGGGTAGCGCTTATTAAAAAAATATTTCGTTCAATGTTGTACGCCGGGGCGGCAGAAATATTAAGTGATGCGGGAAACTATGCCTTAGGTGTGGGTTTAACAGGTAAAATATCTACCAAGGTAGCGCAAGGGTTAGGGGCTGGTGTATTAACCACCCGCATAGGGTTAAAAGCCTTACACGAATGCAGACCCATGCCATGGCTTTCTGTCAAAAAGCCTGGGGTAAGTCATATGACAAAGCAGTTGTTAGAAGACCTAAGCCGCTTTATGAAGTAGAGATAAAAGCCAACAGATACGGCGATTAAATAATATTTGTAGCATTATCTTTACATATTGTTAACTTGCTGTTGTGATTCGCCCTCTGTCGATTCATGGCTGAGTCAGTAAACTAAAGACATGATTTTTTAAGTAACGAAGTTATGTCAAAGCAAACAAATTACAGTTCAAATCAAGCTGACGCCTTTGGTTTTATTCAGTGGTCAATAGAAGAAAATGCCACTTGGCGAGCGTTAGTAGAAAAGCAGCTAAAGCTGTTAAAAGGACGAGCATGCAAGGAATATTTGCAAGGTTTAGAGTTATTGGGCCTATCTGCAGGCGTTATTCCACAACTTGCTGATGTTAATAAGGTACTTGCAGAAACGACAGGCTGGCGGGTCACTCAAGTTCCATCGTTAATTAATTTTGACCGTTTCTTTGGGCTACTCGCTAATAAAGAATTTCCTGTTGCGACGTTCATTCGCTCAGCTGATGAATTTGAATACTTGCAAGAGCCTGACATTTTTCATGAAATCTTCGGGCACTGTCCTTTGTTAACTAATCCCGCCTTTGCACATTTTACCCATACTTACGGTAAGCTAGGTGAACAAGCCAGTAAAGAAGATCGTGTTTATTTGGCTCGCTTGTATTGGTTTACCATTGAATTTGGCTTACTTAAAACACCTGATGGAATTAGGATCTATGGAGGCGGCATACTGTCTTCACCCGGCGAGACGTTACACGCCCTTGACACCCAAGTCTGTGATCATCTTGATATGGAGCCATTGGAGGCACTTCGCACGCCTTATCGAATCGATATTATGCAACCGCTGTACTATTTACTTAACTCATTTGATGATTTGTTTGCCATTGCGGAACTTGATTTGATGGAACTTGTTAAACAAGCTAAGACATTGGGCTTGCATCAACCTCGGTTCATACCCAAACAATCCATGGTGAGTTAATTTTCTTAATTGGCGAAAACCCTGTTCTGGCGATTAATTTTGTAATAATATCTTTACAAATTTTTTATATTTAGCTGCAAATATAAAGGCGTTCAGCTAAGTATTTTTTGCGAGAAAATTAATGCGTTTAGAAATTAGTTGTCAAGATAGGTTAGGAATAACCCAAGATGTGCTTGATATTTTGGTGAGTCATCAAATTGACCTGCGTGGCATCGAAATAGATGAGGTGGGGAAAATTTATTTGAATTTTCCCACTATAAAGTTTGAAGATTTTCAACATCTAATGCCAAAAATTCGCAAGATAGCGGGTATCGAAGATGTTAAAACAACTGCATTTATGCCTATTGAACGAGAGCAGAACCAGTTAAAAGCATTGTTAAAAACGCTGCCTGACCCAGTTTTTTCAGTTGATCCCAAAGGCCGCATTATTTTAGTAAATGATGAGGTTTTAAATCAGTTAGATAAAAACAAAAGTGAAATACTGGGTGAGGAAATCGGTGATTATATAAAGGGTTTTAATATTAGCCGCTGGCTAGAAGGTAAAAATGTTAGCGCACAAGTCCAGCGTATCCGATTTTTAGAGCAAGACTATTTAGCCGATATTTTGCCCGTTATGATCCCTGACCTCGGCGGAGCTAACATTGTTGCTGGAGCGGTTGTTATGCTTAAATCAGAATTGCGTTTAGGCCAGCAACTCACCGTTTTTCATCAAGCGAGTTTAGATAGTTTTATCTCTGTTCAAGCCCAAAGCAAACTGATGAAAAAGGTAATTGCTGAGGCTAAACGGATGGCCGAATTAGATGGGCCAATGATTATTTTTGGTGAAACAGGTACGGGAAAAGAATTGATCGCCAAAGCGTGTCATGAGGCCAGTCGGCGTTGCGGAGGACAATTTTTAATTCTGAACTGCGGCTCAATTCCTGACGATGTCATTGAAAATGAACTGTTTGGCAGAGCTCCAGGAAGCGTTGGTCAAACACAAGGTAAGGCTGGCTTATTAGAATTGGCGCAAGGTGGAACGTTATTTTTAGACGAAATTGCTGAAATGTCGACTCAGTTGCAAGTTAAGTTGCTGCATGTTTTGCAAAATAATAGTTACAGGCGAACTGGTGAGAACACAGACAAAATCGTAGATGTAAGAATTATTTGTTCTACCCAACAAGATTTGGGTAAGTTAGTGCAGCAAGGACAGTTTAGAGAAGATTTATATTATCGATTAAATGTGCTTGGCTTAGTTTTGCCGCCTTTGCGAGAACGTAAGTCAGATATTTTGCCTTTGGCAGAACGTTTTCTAAAACAACATAGTCTGAAATTAGGTAGACGGGCTCCCAAGTTAAGTAAAGCCTGTAATGACTACATCCTTGCTTATCCTTGGCCCGGCAATGTCAGGCAGTTAGAGAATGCACTTTACCGAGCAGTTTCTTTACTCGAGGGAAACGAACTAGAAAAAGAGCACATCAGAGTGCCTAGTTGTTCAACGGTGACGAGTTTTGTTGCTGAAGAATTTACGGGTAATTTGGATGAAGAGGTTAAACGTTATGAAAAAGATATACTTGCTCGACTCTATCCGAGCTTTCCAAGCACCAGGCAGTTAGCTAAAAAATTAGGTTTGAGTCATACCGCCGTGGCCAATAAGTTACGTGAGTACGGCATCAATAAACACACGGTAAATATTTAGGTACTGGCTGAAAACCAATTACCTTGTAAGTGAATGCGGCTTGACTTTATGCGCCGCATAGGATCACTTTTTTGCACCGCATAAATCAGGCGCTCATTTTTAATTGAGCCGATTACTTATAGATTTTTTATGGGCAGGGCCGTTGTGTTTTTGACTTGCTTTAAGGCAAACGTTGAACTGAGATGGTCAACCAAGGGAAGGTGAGTCAGCTTTGACTTCAATAAATGTTCGTATTCTTCGATACTTTCCACAATGACTTTAAGTAGATAGTCTTTTTCACCACTAGTGGTATGACATTCAACGATGGCGTCGATATTTTGTACGGCTTTTTCAAAATCATTGAGTGACTCTCCGTCATGATTTTTCAAGGTTACATAGATAAAAACGGATACGCCTAAGTTAAGTTTTTTATTATCTAACAGGGTTACTTTTTGTAATATGATCTTTTCTGCTTCAAGTCTTTTTACTCTTCTCCAGCAGGGCGTGTGAGAAAGGCCCACTTTTTGGCTTAAGTCGGCCATGGAAATTGTGGCGTCTTTTTGCAAAACACGGAGTATCTCACGATCAAATTTATCTAACTTTACACGACTCATTTTCTGTCTAGTTTTATAGGTTTAATGGCGCGTAGCATGCTTAAAAATCTTATCTTTTTCAAGCGGAATTATGAGGATATATATCCTAAGCAAGGTGGGTTTATAGCAAATTCACTGCGAGATTTTTAAATGCAGAGAAAAACTTGGATGAGTCATCCTCAGGAAAGTGCTATATCATTTGCAACCAATTACATCACCTAAAAAACCCATAAGAGATAAGCCATGTCAGTATTTGAACATATAGAATTTGATCAGCACGAACACGTTGCATTTTGCCATGATAAAGAAACGGGTCTAAAGGCTATCATTGCTATACATAATACGCATCTAGGGGCATCGTTGGGAGGGTGCAGAATGTGGCCGTACTCGTCAGATGATGAAGCCTTGAATGACGTGCTCCGCTTATCAAAAGGGATGACCTACAAGGCTGCGATGGCGGGCCTAAATCAAGGGGGAGGAAAAGCTGTTATTCTTGGCGATCCAAGAAAAGTGAAGACAGTTGCCTTGATGAGAGCGATGGGGCGCTTTGTTGATAGTTTAAGTGGGCAGTATATTAGTGCTGAAGATTCGGGCATGTCTGTCGCTGACTTAAAAATAATGGCTGAACATTCGAATCATATTGCAGGAATTGAAGCCAAATACCATGTTTTTGGTGAACAAGCCGATGGTAACCCCGCACCATCGACGGCTTATGGTGTTTTTGTCGGGTTAAGAACGAGTGTAGAATTTGCCTTAGGGCGGGATTTACAGGGCGTTAAAGTTGCTATACAAGGATTAGGACATGTTGGCATGCGTTTGGCTGAACACCTACATAAGGCTGGGGCAATACTTTATGTAACTGATATTTATCCAGAAACAGTAGAAAAAGCGGTCAGTCAGTTTGCTGCAAAAGCAGTGAGCTTAAATGAAATCTATGATTTGGATGTTGACGTTTTTGCGCCTTGTGCGATGGGCGCTATTTTAAATCCTGCCAATATCACACAAATAAAAGCGAAAGTAGTTGCAGGTGCTGCTAACAATCAGTTAGCGACGGAAGCATGCGGGCAGTTATTAAGAGAAAAAGGCATTTTATATGCGCCAGATTACGTCATTAATGCGGGTGGAATTATCGATATTTACCATCAAAAAATACCAAGTTCTCATGATGCCATGAAAGCACATATTGAACGAATTAGCACCACGTTAGTAGAAGTGTACCAACGTGCTAATGAGTTAGAGCAAGCAACAAATGTTGTTGCAAATCAAATAGCCGAAGAAAGGTTTACGAAAAAGGCCTAGAAAAAAGAAAAATTGAAAAGTGGGTTGCACTTCTATTTACCTTTGTAGATAATGCGCCCGCTTTGTTCAGAGACTCTGCTTCAAAGTAATTTCAATGGTGGCCTCTTGGTCCCCTCGCAATGATAATTTGTGAACTCGGTCAGGCCTGGAAGGGAGCAGCCGCAGCAAAGGACTCATGTGCCGAGGTGTGGCTGAGAGGGCACCACCACTTTTCAGTTATTACTCTGACTCCTTCTTTTTGTTATTGTCTAAGTATGCCATGCCATGTTTTACCGCGTTTATCGCATTCATTTCCATTTGTTGCCGCTCACTTTGCGGTAAGTAAAAAGCCATATCAACTTCATAACGAATATAACGTGTTGGTAGTTGGTTAAGGGCCAAACAACATAGATCAGCCAAATAGTCTTCTGACTTCGATTGGGCGAGTTCTAAACGCACAATTTGCTCTAGAACCAAGTGTTCGTAGTAATTATGAATATCATCATCAAGTTTCATGTTTA